>JAAFHU010000002.1 GCA_013297645.1 Actinomycetota bacterium | reverse complement strand
CAGCGGGTAGTAGATCATCGGCTTGTCATAGATCGGCATCAGCTGCTTCGAGATGCCCTTGGTGATCGGCCAGAGGCGGGTGCCCGATCCCCCGGCGAGGATGATGCCGCGCATCAGCCGGCCACCGCCAGCGACGCGTAGTGCGCTGTCGCCTGCTCGATCGTCGGCAGCAGCCCGGCGTCGGCCATCTCGGCGAGCGTCGGCGCCTCGAGGTCCTTCGGCGAGTAGAGCAGCTCGCTCGCGTCGAGCGGGAACTGCAGCGCGATCTGCGGGTCGGCCGCGTGGATGCCGTGCTCGCGCGAGGGGGTGTAGACGTCGCTCACGAGGTAGCTCACGACCGCGCCCTCGGTGAGGGCGACGAAGGCGTGGCCGAGGCCCTCGCCGAGGTAGACGGCCCGGCGGTCGGTGTCGTCCAGCAGCACCGAGTCCCACTGGCCGAAGGTCGGCGAACCGACGCGGATGTCGACCACGAAGTCGAGGACGGCCCCGCTCGCCACCGTGACGTACTTCGCCTGGCTGCCCGGGAAGTCCGCGAAGTGGATGCCGCGCACCGAGCCGCGCTTGGAGACCGAGAGGTTGGCTTGCTTGAGGTCGAGCGAGTGGCCGACGACGGCCTCGAGCTTGTCGAAGCGGTACCACTCGAGGAAGACGCCGCGGTCATCGGGCCACTGCACCGGGGTCACCTCGTAGGCATTCGGCACGGAGAGCTCGCGAATCTGCACCCGCTGATCTTATCGGCCCCTCGTATCGGGGTGGCTCAGGCCGGGGTGGCTCAGGCGCCCGGCTGTAGGAGGTCGCGCAGGATCGTGATCCGCGGGCGGCCGAACAGTGCGTACTCGCCGCGGCGCGCCTCGCGGATCACCCCGGGGATGCGCGCGGGGCGGAAGGCCGGCAGCGCTCGGCGGCGGCGCTCGTGCGCGGCCTTGCGCTCGACGAGGTCGCGCACCTCGGCAGACACCGCGCCGAGGGAGTCGAGTCGGTCGACGAGGGCCTCGGCCCGGGCGACGAGCCGGGCGCCGCGCTCGGTGCGCGACTGGCCAAGCTGCGCGAGCATGTCGCGCAGCCCGGGCTTGGCGGCACCGATCTGGTTCGCGCCGTGCTGGCGGTAGTCGATGAGGCGGGCGGCGAGCGCGTCGGTGCGGCCGGTGATCGAGGCGACCATCGCGATCCACTCGTCGTGCACCCACGAGCCGGGAAAGGGCAGCGCTACGTCGAGCAGGCTGCGCCGGAACACCGTGGTCGCCCCGGTGACGACGTTGCGGCGCAGCAGGGTATGGAACTCGCGGCCGGCATGGATCTCGGCGAGCTCCGCCCTGCTGAGCCCGATCGCCTCGAAGAGCGAGTACCCGATCGGGCTGCCGTCGCTGTGCACCAGGCGCGCGTCTCCGTGCAGCAGCAGCAGCCCGGGGTCGGCCTCGAAGCGCTCGACCGCCGCCGCGAGGCGCTCCGGCAGCCAGACGTCGTCTTGGTCGCAGAGCGCGATGAGGTCGTCGGTGCAGGCGCGCACGGCCTGCTCGAAGTTGGCGACAACGCCGAGGGCGACGGGGTTCTCGAGCACCACGAGATCGGGGGCGCCGCGGCCGTGGGACTTCACGGCCCGCCTCACAGCGGCGACGGTATCATCGGCCGAGGCGTCGTCCGAGAGCACTATCTGGCTCGGGCGAACAGTCTGCGCCAGGATGCTCGCCACCTGCTGCTCGATGTACGGCATGCCGTTGTGCGTGCAGAGGGCAACGGAGACTGACGTGGACACCGCATCCTCCGCTGCAAGGTAGACCGATCGGGGTGATGGCCCTAACTAGGATTGAGTTAATCATGTTTGCGTCGAAAAGCGGCCACGTCGCTCCCACGATCGGCGTGGTCACGGTCAGCTACGGGTCGGCACATGTTCTCGCGCCCTTTCTCGATTCCGTCGCTGCAGCATCCAGCCTGCCGGTCGCGATCGTCGTGGCCGACAACAACCCTGAGCCGGCGATCGCCGAGATCGCGGCGGGCCACGGCGCGGCCTACCTGCCGATGGAGTCGAATGACGGCTACGGCGCCGGCATGAACGCGGCTGTTGCCGCCCTGCCCGACAGCGTGGACTGGGTGCTCATCAGCAATCCCGACGTCGTGCTCGACGCCGGATCGATCGACGCGCTCGTGCAGACCGGCACCGAGGACGACGCGATCGCCACCGTCGGCCCGGCGATCCGCAACTCCGACGGCAGCATCTATCCCTCGGCCCGCGCGGTGCCCTCCCTGCGAACCGGGGTCGGCCACGCGCTCTTCACCAACTTCTGGCCCGCCAACCCCTGGACGACCGCCTACCTCAACGACGCGGCGCCCAGCCTGCAGCGCCGCGACACCGGCTGGCTCTCTGGAGCCTGCCTGCTCGTGCGCCGCAGTCTGTTCGACGAGATCGGCGGCTTCGACCCCGGCTACTTCATGTACTTCGAAGACGTCGACCTCGGATACCGCATCGGCAAGGCCGGGTACCGCAATGTCTACGAGCCGGCGGCGACCATCACCCACACCGGCGCGCACTCGACGAACACCGAGTCGGCACGCATGGTGCGGGTGCACCACGACAGTGCTCGGCGCTTTCTCGGCAAGAAGTACTCCCGCGCCATCCTCTGGCCGGTGCGGGTCGCGCTCACCGTCGGCTTGCGCGTGCGCTCCGCCGTCATGCGCACCCGTCTCAAGGGCTGACCTGCCGCACCCCGTACAATCAACGGGTGAGAATTCTCGTCACCGGCGGCGCCGGTTTCATCGGCTCGAATTTTGTGCGCCGCACCCTCGAAGACGCCTACCCCGGCCTCGAGGGGGCAGAGGTCGTCGTGCTCGACGCTCTGACGTACAGCGGAAACCTTGCCAACCTCGCGCCCGTGGCCGACTCGCCTCGGTACCGCTTCGTGCAGGGCGACATCCGCGATGCCGCGCTGCTCGACCAGGTGTTCCCCACGGTTGACGCCGTCGTGCACTTCGCCGCGGAGTCCCACGTCGACCGATCCGTCCGCGACAGCGGCATCTTCGTCGAGACCAATGTGCTCGGCACGCAGCGCCTGCTCGACGCCGCGCTGCGCTCGGGGCTCGCGCGCTTCGTGCACGTGTCGACTGACGAGGTCTACGGATCCATCGCCGAGGGTTCGTGGGACGAGACCCGCGCCCTCGAGCCGAACTCCCCCTACTCCGCGTCGAAGGCCGGCAGCGACCTCCTCGCCCGCAGCTATTTCCGCACCCACGGACTCAACCTCTCGATAACGCGCTGCTCGAACAACTACGGCCCGTACCACTTTCCTGAGAAGGTCATCCCGCTCTTCGTGACCAACCTCATCGACGACAAGCACGTGCCGCTGTACGGCGAGGGCAACAACATCCGCGACTGGCTGCACGTCGACGACCACACGCGCGGCATCGCGATGGTGCTCGTGGGCGGTCGCGCCGGCGAGATCTACAACATCGGCGGGGGCACCGAGCTGACCAACACCGAGCTCACCGGAATGCTGCTCGAGGCCACGGGCAAGGACTGGTCATACGTCGACCGCGTCGCCGACCGCCTCGGCCACGACCTGCGCTACAGCGTCGACATCAGCAAGATCCAGTCCGAGCTCGGCTACGAGCCCCTCGTGCCCTTCGACCGCGGTCTGGCCGATGTCGTGCAGTGGTACCGCGACCGCCGCGATTGGTGGGAGCCGCTCACGGAGCGCGCCGCCCTCTCATGACCCGCTACCTCATCACCGGTGGCCGCGGCATGCTCGGCACCGACCTCTCCACCGTGCTCGCCGACCGCGACGTCACGACGCTCAGCCGCGCCGAGCTCGACATCTCTAATGCCTCCGCGGTGCGCGACGCCGTCGCCGGCTACGACTTCGTCATCAACACCGCCGCCTACACCCGGGTGGATGACGCGGAGTCCAACGAGGCAGAAGCCGCCCTGGTCAATGCCGTCGGCCCCTCCAACCTCGCGATCGCGACCGCCGAGGCCGGCGCGCTGCTCGTGCACCTCTCGACGGACTACGTCTTCGACGGCACGGCGACCACGCCCTACGACGAAGAGGCCCCCACCCGCCCCGCCTCGGCCTACGGGCGCACCAAGGCCGACGGCGAGCGCCGGGCCCTCGATGCGAACCCCGACGGCACCTTCATCGTGCGCACCGCGTGGCTCTATGGCGAGCACGGCGGCAACTTCGCCAAGACGATGCTCGCCCTCGGCAGCGCCCGGCCCGAGGTCAACGTCGTCGCCGACCAGGTCGGCCAGCCCACCTGGACCATGGACCTCGCCCACCAGATCGTCGCCCTCATGGACTCGGATGCCCCGGCCGGCATCTACCACGGCACCGCGAGCGGGCAGGCGAGCTGGTTCGAGTTCGCCCAGCTGGTCTTCGAGCTCGGCGGCCTCGACCCCGCCGCCGTGCTGCCGACGGACGCCGCCAGCTTCGTGCGCCCGGCCCCCCGCCCGGCCTACTCTGTACTCGGCCATGACGCCTGGTCGGAGGTCGGCCTCTCGCCCATGCGCGATTGGCGGATCGCCCTCCGCGAGGCATTCGACACGGGAGCGCTGAAGAAGCCATGACGACACTGCGGGTCATCGTAGAAGAGGCACTCTCACCGGTGCCGAGCGGCGTATCGCGCTACACCGAGGAGCTCACGCGCGCGCTCATTGCGACCGCTCCCCCGCGCTGCGATGTCGAGGGCATTGTCGCCGCGTCGACCGAGGGGCAGTACGCCGACATCCTCGACCGCCTGCCCGGGCTCACCGGCCTGCACAAGAGCAAGCTCGGCCGGCGCCAGCTGCTCTCCGCCTGGCAGCACGGCTTCACCCGGCTGCCCGGCATGATCCACGCGCCCACGCTGCTCGCCCCCCTCGCCAAGCACGACCGGCTCAACACCCGCGGACAGCAGACCGTCGTCACCATCCACGACCTCACCGCCTGGCTGAGCCCCGAGTCCGTCGACTACCGCGGCGTCGGCTGGCACAACTCGATGGTCAAGCGCGCGGAGCGCTACGCCGACGCGCTCGTGGTGCCGAGCCACACGGTCGCCCAGCAGCTCGGCGAATTCTTCGACTTCGGCGACCGCGTTCGCGTGATCGGCGGAGCGGTGAGCCCCTCGTTGCGGGTTCCGGCCGACGCCGACGAGCGGGCCGCGCGCCTCGACCTGCCGGGCGAGTACCTCGTCGCCCTCGGCGGCCTCGAGCAGCGGCGCGGGCTCGACCAGCTGATCGCGGCGCTGGCCCTGCCGGATTCCGGCGACATCCCGCTGTTCGTCATCGGCCCCGACGACAACGGCTCCGGCTCGCTGCGCGAGGCAGCGGCGGCCGCGGGCCTGCGGCCCGACCGAGTCGTGCCCCTCGGCTTCCTGCGCGACGCCGACCTCTCGGTCGTTCTCGACCGCGCGACCGCCTTCGTGCTGCCGAGCCTGCTCGAGGGCTTCGGCCTGCAGCTGCTCGAGGCCTTCCACTTCGGCACGCCGGTGATCCACTCCGACACGCCAGCGCTCGTCGAGGTGGCCGGGGACGCCGGCCTCGTCGTCGCCCTCGATGAGCCCGACAGCTTTGCCGAGCGCATCGCCGCGGCCATTGGATCCGTTCTCACCGACAGCGAGCTCGCCGCGTCGCTGGCGACGGCCGGCCGCGATCGCGCCGCCCTCTACCGCTGGGACAACTCGGCCGAGAAGGTCTGGCAGCTGCACGCCGACCTCTAGCTAGGGCGCCGGGCTGCCCGTCGGCGCGTTCAGCGACTGCTGCACGAGCGCGTGGATCATGTCGTAGTCCGGGTGGGCGGTAATGACACCGTTGTCGGGGGTGAGGTCGACGGCGACGACGGGCAGCGCGCGGGTTTTCGCCGCGAGGTCGACGAACGCGGCGAGCATCCCCTGGGGGATGTCGGTCTTGACCACCTGGGCCCCGGCGTCGGCGACCGCTTGGAACTTGCTCAGCACGTTGGCGGGCTCGAACTGCAGCAGCATCGACTCTTGCACCTGGCGCTGTCGCTCCATGCGGGCGTAGTCCGTCGTGTTGTACCGAGAGCGGGCGTACCAGAGGGCGGTGTAGCCGTCCATGTGCTGGGCGCCGGCGGCGATGGAGCCGATCGGGGCGTCGCCGTTCTTGCCGAGCGTGACTTTCTCGGGCACCGCGATGTCGATTCCGCCGAGGGCGTCGATGAGGTCGCTGAACCCCTGCATGTCGATGAGCACGTAGTACTGGATCTGCAGGCCCGTGACCCCCTCGACGGCGTCGCGCATCGCCTCGATGCCGGGGTCGCTGCCCTCGTCGACGGCATCGGGGTAGAGCTCGGGGTGCTCGACCCCGTAGGTGTACAGGTAGCTGATGAGGCACTCGTCGCCGCAGTCGTAGCCAGTGGGGAAGGGTCCGAGCAGGGGCGAGCCGGGTGCCAACCGCACCTGCTCGAGGTTGCGGGGAATGCCGATCATCGTCGCGGCGCCGGTTGCTGCGTCGATGCTCGCGACGCTGATGCTGTCGGGTCGCAGTCCGAGGCGGTCGGGGCCGGCGTCGCCGCCGAGCAGCAGGATGTTGTAGCGCCCGTCGATCGGCGGCTCGATGCTGCCCGCGCCGAAGACGGTGTCGATGAGGCCGCGGGTAGCCCCGGTCACGGTGGCGGCGTAGCCGACGCCGCCCGCCGTCACCACCATGGCCACGATCGACAGCCCGGCAACGGCGACGCGCATGGCGCCGGGCAGGCGCACGAGGCGGATGATGCGCAGCGTGTCGAGCCCGAGGACCACCCACAGCACGGCGTAGAAGGCGAGCGCGAACTGCACCCCGACGAGGGCGACGGGGGTGGTCGCTATCGTCAGGAATACCGGCCGGGCGAGCCCGTAGAGAAGAAGCGTGACGACGGCGAGCGCCCAGAAAACGAAGGTCGAGCCGACCCCGAAGCGACCGAGGCGGTGGCTGCCGGCGAGCAGCTGCGGCGAGCCCGGAATGAGGATGCCGAGCCCAACCAGCCACCAGGCGCGGCGCACCCTCAGCTGCGGCGATCCCTGCTGGTCCGGATCGCGGATGGTGCTGGAGACGGTCACAGGCTCTTCTTGAGCGCCGTGTTCTTCTCGGCGACGAGCGTCTCGAGGCTCGCTGCGAAGTCGGCGAGCTGGTCGGCGAGCGCCGGGTCGCCGACCGAGAGGATGCGGGCGGCGAGGATTCCTGCATTGCGCGCCCCGCCGATCGAGACCGTCGCCACCGGCACGCCCGCCGGCATCTGCACGATCGACAGCAGCGAGTCGAGTCCGTCGAGCTTCGCGAGCGGCACCGGCACCCCGATGACGGGGAGGGTGGTGACACTGGCCAGCATGCCCGGCAGGTGGGCCGCGCCGCCGGCACCGGCGATGATCACCTGGAGCCCGCGCTCCCGCGCGGTGCGGCCGAAGTCGATCATGGCCTGCGGCGTGCGGTGCGCGCTGAGAACCTCGACCTCGTGGGCGATGCCGAACTCGGTGAGGGCGGCAGCGGCATCCTGCATGACCGACCAATCAGAGTCGGATCCCATGACTACGGCTACGCGAGGATCGGGCACGGAGTCCACTGTAGTTCTCAGCCCTCGAAGTGCGCGGCTGCGGCGCGCGCGAGGTACACGACCTCGTCGAGCTCGGCGCCCGAGGCGGTCACATGCCCGACCTTGCGGCCCGGCCGCGGGGCCTTGCCGTAGTTGTGCACCTTCACCGTCGGCTGCGCAGACATGAGCGCAGGGTAGCGCTCGGCGAGGGTGCCGTTGAGCGGTCCGCCGAGCACGTTCACCATGACGCTGTAGGGCTCCCGCTGTGCGGTCGAGCCGAGCGGCAGGTCGAGCACGGCGCGCAGATGCTGTTCGAACTGCCCGGTCACGGCGCCGTCCATCGACCAGTGGCCGGTGTTGTGCGGTCGCATGGCGAGCTCGTTGACGAGCAGGCGCTCATCGGTCGTCTCGAAGAGCTCGACCGCGAGCACACCGGTGACGTCGAGCTGCTCCGCGACGGTGTGGGCGATCTCGCGGGCGACGTCGGCGACCCGGCTGGTGGCGTTGGGGGCGGGGGCGATGACCTCGGCACAGACACCGTCGCGCTGCACCGACTCGACGAGCGACCAGGTCGCCACGTCGCCGCTCGGCCGCCGCGCGACGAGCTGTGCGAGCTCACGCCGGAACGACACGAGCTCCTCGACCAGGAGGTCGCCGGAGCCGAACCAGTCGGACGCCTCGGCCGCCGAGCGCACGATGCGCACGCCCTTGCCGTCGTAGCCGCCGGTCGGGGTCTTGAGCACGCCGGCCCCGCCGTTCTCCGCGAGGAAGGCGTCGAGCTGTGCTTCATCGGCAACGCGCGCCCACGCGGGCACGGGCAGACCCAGCGCGCTGAGGCGCTCGCGCATGAGCAGCTTGTCCTGGGCGTAGAGCAGGGCGTGCGGCCCGGGGCGCACGGCGACGCCGGCCTCGACCAGTGCGGCGAGCACCGCCTGCGGAACGTGCTCGTGGTCGAAGGTGACGACATCCACGCCCTGCGCAAATTGAAGGACATCGGCCGTGTTTCGGTAGTCACCGAGCTGACTGACGGCCAACCCGGCCGATTCTCCGTCGTTTTCGGCAAGCACGCGCAGGTCGATTCCGAGGTTCACGGCGGCCGGGATCATCATGCGGGCGAGCTGGCCGCCGCCGATCACTCCTACGGTGGGTGACATCACAGCTCCTGCCTCACGCCTGCGGTTAGACTTCCAACCGCAAGACCCTATCTTCGCTTATCTCTCAGGTGGATGCATGCGCGCACTCGTCAGCCAGCTGGCGCGCTTCGGCCTTGTCGGGCTGCTCGGGCTCGTCGTCGACGTCGGCGTCTTCAACCTGCTCGCCGTCACGCTGCTGAGCCCGTCGAACGTGCATGAGGGTCCGATCATCGCCAAGGTGATCTCGACCTCGCTCGCCATCGCGGTCAACTGGATAGGCAACCGGCACTGGACCTTCCGCGACGACCGCCGCCACGACTGGCTGCGCGAGGGCGTCGAGTTCGTGCTCGTCAGCGTCGGTGGCATGGCGATCAGCCTGCTCTGCCTCTGGGTGTCGCACTACCTGCTGGGTTTCACTTCACTACTCGCCGACAACGTGGCGACGAACGTTATCGGCCTGGCGCTGGGCACGGCATTCCGCTTCACCTTCTACCGGCTCTGGGTGTTCAAACCCGGCCGCGGTACGGCAATCCCTAGCGCCGACCCCACATCGTGGTCTCGTCAGGATTCGACTCCTCCTGCTGTCGGCGCGCGGCAACAGGGTTGAGGCTCGCCTCCATCAGGTCGTGCAGGGCCGCCTGAACGAGATCGGCATCCGGAATGTCGCGAAGCAGAACCGGATGCTCCTGCCCGCTGTTGATGAGCACGTCACCGCTTCCGAACAGTGACTGCAGTGCGGTCTTGCGCACGGTCACGTCATAGCCGCGGCTGTGCATGAGCTCCTGCCGGGTGCGCACGAGAAAGCCGCTGCGCAGCACAATCCGCCGAGTGGAGATCGTGTAGTTGCGTCCCAGCCAGGCGAGCAGCGGCACCAGCCAGACGAAGAAGGCCAACAACGGAGCGGCGATAAAGATGAGGATGTTGATGACCGGCTCCTCGAAACTGCCGCCGTAATAGGCGGTCAGCCCCACGATCGCCACGAGGCCGATGGTCGGCCAGACCATCGCGCGGGCGTGCGAGCGCAGACGCGCGACTACCGCTTCCTGTGCCTGCGGAACCGTCATGCCTTATTCATACCGCAGATGCGTGACATCGCCAGCGGCCACCGCGACGACCGCGCCATCGGATCGACGGCGCACCTCGAGCCGGCCGCTGCGGTCGATCGCCGTGGCCGTGCCGTGCAGGTCGCTGCCACCGGGCAACTCCACACGCACCTGCTGCCCGAGAGTCGTGCACAGCTCGGTGAGGAGGTCGAGGGTGCCGCTGGCCCCGACGTCCGCGCCGTAGCGCAGGAAGCCGGTGTACAGCTCGCGCAGGTTCTCGAGATAGCTCGCAAGCACCGCATCCGCCAGCTCGTCCCCCTCGGCCTGTGCGCCGGCCAGCAGCAGGGAAGTCGAGACTGGGGTCGGCAGCTCGTCCGCGCCGAGCGCCAGATTGACGCCGGCGCCGAGCACCACGGCGTCCCCGGCGGGCGTCAGCTCGGCGAGCAGGCCGCTCACCTTCAAACCGTCGATCTGCACGTCGTTCGGCCACTTGAGGCCGACCGTGCCGCGCACCAGGGGCGCGAGCGCCCGCGCCATCGCGGCACCCGCGATGAGCGGCAGCCAGCCGAAGTGCTCGAGCTGCAGCGCCTCGCCACCCGGATAGACGGGCCGCAGCAGCACCGAGATGGCGAGCGACTTGCCCGGCGGGGCCACCCAGACCCGGCCGAGTCGGCCACGGCCGGTGGTCTGGCTGCCGGTCACCACGACCGCGAACTCCGGCTCGGTCGCGGCGGCGGCCACGAGCACGTCGTTCGTCGAGGTGGTCTCAGCGAGGACTGTCAGCCGCGCGGCTGTTCTCTCGGATCTCGGGAGCTTCATCCTCCAAGGCTAGGTGCTGCTTCTGCTCGCTGAGCACGTGCAGCACGAGCGAGTGCAGGCCGAGCACGACGATGCGCGCGGGCGTTCCGATGATGAGGGCGAGGTAGCCGAGGGGGCTGTGGTCGGCGGATCCCAGGGCGCGCTTGCGGTCCCAGGCCCGGCGCAGCGCGCCGCCGCCACCGCGGATCACCCGCGGCATCGGAGCGAGGGCGCCACGACGGTTCGCGTCGACGAGCTGCTCGATCTGCGAGATCCACGAGTTCTCTGCCTCATCGTGGAAGTAGTTGTCGCGCAGCCACTCCTCGTCGGGCGTGTGGAAGTCCCGCGCGAGCAGGTCGCTCGTGCCGCCCAGCAGTCCGCTGCCGACGAAGACCTCGTTGATGAGCTCGGTGCTCACGCCGAAGTCGTCGATGATGAGCGTCGGAATGCCCATCGCCACCGCCTCGATGGCCGCCGTCGAGCTCACCGTGACGAGGGCGCTCGCCGCCCGCAGGTGGTCGGCCATGGGGCCGGCCTCGACAACGAGGTTGAGCGGCACCTGCGCGAACTCGGAGCGCAGCAGCCCCGCGTAGTCGAAGGTCTCCGCGTGGGTCTGGCCCTCGCCCGCGATGGCGCGCACCTTGATGACGACACGGATGTGCGGATACCGGCACGCGAAGCTCACCAGCGACCGCAGCATCTGCACCCGCTGCGACCGCGTCGGCGGAACGATAGCCTGCGCCGCGAAGATCACGTCGCCCGTCGGATCGCCGCTGACGACGCTCTCCGCGAGGAAGGGCAGGGTCGCCAGGGCGAACCGGTGCGGAAGGCGGTTGCGGCGGGCGATGTGCTCGAACTGCCTCACCTCGCGCTGGCTGTGCAGCACGATGAGCCGCGCCTGCGAGCGGTAGATGAGCGCCTTGCGCCGCGCCGGCAGGGCGATACCGGGAACGCCGGAGACGATCACCGGCGCGACGTCGCTGCGGTCGAGCACCGCCTCGGTGACGAGGTCGGCGAGCGGGCCGATCGTGGCGACGAGCACCACGTCGGCGCGCTCGCTCGCCACGTGCGTGACGGCCCGGTCGAAGGGCAGTGTGATGACGTCGTCCGGGGCGATCGGGCTACCGCTGAGCGCGGCGGCCAACTGGTCGCGACTCGGGCGCTTGGGGGTGCTCACGATGACGAGCGACACCTGCCAGTCAGCGGGCATGCGGCCGAGCATGGCCGCCGCCCACTTCACGTAGGAGTCGGAGTCGGCTATCGCCAGCACCTTCACGCGTCGGCCCTCATGCGACCACCCGGCGCAGCTTGGCCAGCGGTGCCTCCTCGCCGGGGAAGATGCGCTTGACGCCGTCGCCCATGGCCTCCTCGATGATGCGGATGTCGCGCACCAGGTGCTCCAGGCCGGTGGGCTCGAGCGAGGCGGCGTGGTCGGAGCCCCACATGGCGCGGTCGAGCGTGATGTGGCGCTCGACGGCCACGGCACCGAGGGTGACCGCGGCGAGGGAGATCTGCAGGCCGGTCTCGTGGCCGGAGTAGCCGACCGGAACGCCCGCGTAGCGCTGCTGCAGGGTCGAGATCATGCGCAGGTTCGCCTCCTCGGGCGGCAGCGGGTAGGTCGACGTCGCGTGCAGCAGGATCAGGTTATCGGTGCCCAGCGTCTCCACGGCCGTATCGATCTGCTCGATCGTCGACATGCCGGTCGAGAGGATGACCGGCTTGCCCGTCGCGCCCATCGCGCGCAGCAGTCCGATATCCGTCACGCTTGCCGACGCGACCTTGTAGGCGACGACGTTGATGTCCTCGAGGAAGTCGACCGAGGGCTCGTCCCACGGCGAGGCGAACCACGCGAGTCCGCGCAGCGTGGCGTAGTCGCCGATCTCGATGTACTGCTCGCGGTCGAACTCGACACGGTAGCGGTAGTCGAGGTAGGTCATGGTGCCCCAGGGCGTCTCGCGCATGACGGACTTCATGTGCTCCGGCGTCGAGATGGCCGGGGTGCGCTTCTGGAACTTGACCGCCTGCGCGCCCGCGTCGGCGGCAACGTCAATGAGCCGCTTGGCCAGCTCGATGTCGCCGTTGTGGTTCAGACCGATCTCTGCGATGACGTAGACGGGCTCGCCCGTGCCGATACGACGTCCTGCGATGTCAACCATTGCTGTGGTTCTCCTTCGTTCTCGCACGGAGCACACGCTCCGCGAGCTCTCTGACTGCTCCGGCACCACCGCGGTGTCCGAGCACGATCCGCGCCGCGGAGAGCACGCTGGGGTGCGATCCGGGAACGGCAATGGGCCAGCCGACTATCGACAGGCATCCGAGGTCATTGATGTCGTTGCCGACATAGGCCACCCGCTCGAGCGGGATGCCCCTCGCCGCGGCCCACTCGGTGAGCGCTACAGCCTTGTCGCCGACGCCGTGCTGCGCCTCGACGCGCAGCTTCTCCGCTCGCGCCAGCACGACGGGGTGCTGCTCGGTCGAGAGGATCAGCACCGGCACACCCGCCTCGCGCAGCAGGCGCACGCCCATGCCGTCGCCGCGGTTGATGCTCACGCGCTCGTTGCCCTTGTGGTCGATCTCGGCGGTGTCGTCGGTGTGCACGCCGTCGAAGTCGGTGACGACCGCGTCAACGTCGATCTCGGCGGGCAGGTCGACGAGACGGGCGATCGCCTCGGCCAGCTGCGCCTGCTCGGCGGAGTCGATCTCGATCGCGGTGCGCTCCTCGACCGGCTCGATGCCCACCCGGCCGAAGAAGCGGTGCTTCGCCTCGCGGAATCCGTCGGCCCGCATGACGTAGAAGGCGCCGGTCTCGTGAAAGTGCGGCTCGCGGTCCTGTCGGCGCGGACGAACGGCGGCGTCGTGGTTGACGCCGACCGCGCCGGTGGATGAGGCGGCCCAGAGAAAGGCATAGGTCTCGAAGGCAGAGAACACGACATCCTCGTCGCCGTGCTGCACCCGCTCGATGGCGCGTCCGAGGGCGGCCGGGTCGATGAACGGCGACGTCGCCTGGAGGAATACCAGCACGTCCGCGTCGACGAGGGACAGCGCATGCAGCAGGGCTGCCTCGGAGCTGGCCGTGTCACCGGAGAGCTCCGCGGGGCGGTCGATGACCTCGGCGCCGTGCTCGCGGGCGAGCTCGGCGATCTCGGCGCTGTCGGTCGAGACGATGACGCGGTCGATCTGCGCCGTGGCGCGGGCGGCGGCGATGGCGCGGGCGACAAGGGGCACCCCGCCGATCGGCATGAGGTTCTTGCGCGGCACCTGCTTCGAGCCGCCGCGCGCCGGGATGACGGCGACGACGCTCATGCCGGCACCATCTCGGTGATCACGTCGATCGTCGAGCCGCTGCCGAGCAGGATGATGCGCAGCGTCTCTACCGCGCTCGACGGCATCGACCGCACCGATGCCGCGCGCGCGCCGGCGAGCACCAGCTCGATGGGCAGTCCGCGGTCCTCGATCTCGATGCCGGGCAGCGCCGCGATGCGCTGCAGCGCCGAGAGCGTCTCGCGCCGATGCGGGAAGTAGCTCGCCGGCGCCGCCGCGGCCACCAGGCCGAGATAGGCGTCCTCGGCCATCAGCCCGTCGGCGACGGCCGCCGAGCCGAGGAAGACCCGCTCGGGGGCAGTCGGCAGGAGACCCCGCGAGCGCAGCCACCGGAACCGGTTCGGGGTGCGCGCCGGCAGGTCGAGGGCGTAGTAGCTGAAGAGCTCGAGCGCGCCCGACTGGTCGAGGTGGCGGAGGCGCGACGCCGCGAGCTCCGCGATGGCCCGCGCGGGTGCGGCGTCGGTGCTCCGGCTGAGGTGCGCAGATCCGTCGAGCACGGCGGGCAGGCGCAGGGTCATGCTGCCGTCGTCGACGAGGGTGAGGTGCTGCGGCATCCGCAGTGCGAGCGCGCTGCGCGCCATGCCGGAGAAGGCGTCGCCGATGATCCAGTGGTCAGACGAGAAGGCCGGCAGCGCCCGCGGGGACTCGATGACGACACCGTCGGGAAGCCCGATCTCGCGCAGGCGCTCGGCCGTCGCGGGCAGCTGCAGGCCGCTCGAGCGCGGAACGATGCGCACGGCCTCACCCCGGGCGAAGGCCCACTCGACGACGCACAGCAGCTGCAGGGGGGACTCCACCCACGCGCTCGCTGTGCCAGACATACACCCGACGGTACGAAGCGAGGGTGGCGCGCAGACCGCCAGAGAGGTTAACGACAGTTGTCGTTTGCGTGACCACTGCACGCGCAACGCTGGAGGTGTTCGACAAGCCCCGGCCAGAATCCCGACAGTAGAGTAAAGCCGTGACTGACAAAGCTGCTCCCGACATGTACACGACAGCCGGCCGGATCGCGGATCTCAAAGACCGCTATCACGAGGCCGTGACCGCCAGCGGCGAGGCTGCCATCGAGAAGCAGCACTCGAAGGGCAAGAAGACCGCCCGCGAGCGCATCGAGCAGCTGCTCGACCACGGATCGTTCGTCGAGCTCGACGAGTTCGTGCGCCACCGCACCCACGCCTTCGGCATGGAGAAGAAGCGCCCCTACGGCGACGCGGTCGTCACCGGCCTCGGCACCATCCACGGGCGCCAAGTCGCCGTCTACTCGCAGGACTTCACCATCTTCGGCGGCTCGCTCGGCGAGGTCGCCGGCGAGAAGATCATCAAGGTCATGGACCACGCCATCAAGACCGGCGTGCCGATCATCGGCATGCTCGACTCCGGTGGAGCCCGCATCCAGGAGGGCGTCGTCGCCCTCGGCAAGTACGGCGAGATCTTCCGTCGCAACACCCAGGCCTCGGGCGTGATCCCGCAGATCTCGATCATCATGGGCCCGGCCGCCGGTGGCGCCGTGTACTCCCCCGCCCTCACCGACTTCGTCATCATGGTCGACAAGACGAGCCAGATGTTCGTCACCGGCCCCGACGTCATCAAGACCGTCACCGGCGAGGACGTCGGAATGGAAGAGCTCGGCGGTGCCCTGACGCACAACTCGATCTCGGGCGTCTCGCACTACCTCGCGAGCGACGAGGATGACGCCCTCGACTACGCGCGCGGCCTCATCAGCTTCCTCCCCGACAACAACCTCGCCGAGCTGCCCGTCTACGAGAGCTCCGTCGAGCTCGAGATCACCGACGAGGACCGCCAGCTCAACACGATCATCCCCGACAGCCCCAACCAGCCCTACGACGTCAAGACGATCATCGAGCACGTCGTCGACAACGGCGACTTCCTCGAGGTGCAGCCGCTCTTCGCACCGAACATCGTCATCGGCTTCGGCCGGGTCGAGGGCAGCTCGGTCGGCATCATCGCCAACCAGCCGAACTCGATGGCCGGAACGCTCAACATCGAGGCGGGAGAGAAGTCGGCGCGCTTCGTCCGTTTCTGTGACGCCTTCAACATCCCCATCCTCACCTTCGTGGATGTGCCGGGCTACCTCCCCGGCACCGACCAGGAGTGGACGGGCGTGATCCGCCGCGGGGCCAAGCTGCTCTACGCCTACGCCGAGGCGACCGTGCCGCTCGTCACCGTCATCACCCGCAAGGCCTACGGCGGGGCATACATCGTCATGGGCTCGAAGCAGCTCGGCGCCGACCTCAACTACGCCTGGCCGACGGCCGAGATCGCGGTCATGGGTGGACAGGGCGCAGTCAACATCCTCTACCGCGGCGAGATCAAAGCCGCCGAGGACGCCGGCGAGGATGTCGCCGCCGTGCGCACGCGCCTCGCCAACGAGTACACCTACAACGTCGCCAGCCCCTTCCTGGCGGCCGAGCGCGGCGAGCTCGACGGCATCATCGAGCCGGCGGCGACCCGCGTCGTCGTCATCAAGGCCCTGCGCGCCCTCAAGACGAAGCGCGCGACCGTGCCGCCCAAGAAGCACGGGAATATCCCGCTGTAACCATGAGCGACGCATTCAACATCCAGATCACCGGCGGCTCGCCGACCCCCGAGGAGGTCGCCGCCGTCACCGCGGTGCTGCAGGCCAGCCTCGCCGAGCTCGCGGCGGAGCAGGCTCTGCTCGACACGACTGCCATGTCTGCGTGGCAGCGCAGCCAGCGCCAATTGCGCGTGCCCCTGCACAACGCACGCGGCGCCTGGCGCAGCTTCTCTGGCTGATCGCCGCCGACGACGAATTCCGTCGCGTTATGGCGATCAGACAGCAGGATTTGCCGGTGACCGGCGAAACCGCAGCGCAAGCGGTTGCCGCTTGTCCTCTATTTTCGGTGCTTTGTACCCCAGAGACCGACAGGTCCGTCCGCTCACATGGCCGATATTCCGGCAAACACGGCCAGAATTAGCGAGCAAGGGGGACGGAATTGTCCCCCCGTTGTCCCCCTAAATGACGACTGTACCCCGATGCAGGTATTGGCATTATTGAACGTGCTAGGTGTCTCTCTTTGAGTTACACCACCAAACACCGGCCGACTAGGGTAAGCGAGCCGATGCTTTGGGGGCGAGTCAGGGCGATATTCGGGTTATCGCCCTGACTCGATTCTTAGCGAAGGGCCGGTTCAGTGAACCGGCCCTTCTGCTTTAAGCCGCCACTGTCGTGTCAGTCGCCGCGAGAGATCTCGAGCCAGAGGTCGATCTCGTCGTCGGCACCCTCGTCGTCGCCCCCGGTGCGCAGGCCGACGACGGTCACGGCCACCGGCGTGCCATTGGTCACCGTTCGTGCGATGACCTTGTCGGCGGTCGTTGTGGCGATCGCCTCGGCCAGCCGGTTCTGCACCCGCTCGAGCTGCGCGCCCGAGAGATCGTCGATGCCGCCCTCGTCGAGCAGGGTCACCGTCGTCCCGCGCCGGCGGGCGAGCATGACCTCACGGCGCACCGCGTCGTTGAGAAGTCGGCGCCCGCGGATCTCGTCGCGGATCGCCCCCTCGAGGTGCAGGCACTCCTGCCGCTGCTCTGGGGTGAGATCACCCCCGGAGCTCTCGATCTGGCGCAGCATGCTCAACGCCATCGAGCTGGTCTGGCCGAGGCGAGACTGCCGCTCGTGCACGTGCGCCTCCTGTGCGGCCTGCCACAGGGTCGCCTCGCGCTCGGCGAGGGCGAAGCGGTGGGCGTCCTTCGATGCCGTCGCCATTCCCGCGCTGATGAGGTGGGCGATGGCAACCCACGCGACACTGCCCACCACGCCAAGGCTGATCAGTGCGCCGACGCCCGACCAGGCGACCGTGTGCAGCACGAGGAACGCCGCGCCCGCCCACGCGAAGCCGAAGCGGCGGCGCGTGGCGGTGATGGCGAGCAGGGCGCCGGCCGCGGCCACGTACCAGGTGGCGTATCCGTTGCCTCCGACCGGATTGGGATGCAGCTGTGCCGACACCGCCAGCGAGATGACGACGACGACGCCCGCGTTGAATGCCGCCATCCAGATCGGCATACGCGCCGGCGCGACAGGCAGCAGGCTCACCGCTGTGGCGATTCCGTAGAGCACGAGAGCGACAACGACCGGCCCGACGTCGACCGGCCGGTCGAGCGAGTAGATGCCCAATGCGATGAGGTAGAGCGAGAACACCGCGGCGACCACGCTGATCAGGTGGCGGGAGACTCCGATCGTCATGCGCCGCCGCCGCGCGCCGGCCACCGGATCGTGACGACCGTGCCCTCGCCGGGCTGGGTGTCGATCTCGGCCTCGCCGCCGGCGTTTGCAATGCGGTCATGGATCGAGACGCGCAGTCCGAGCCTCTCGGTCGGCACCTCGTGCGCCATGAAACCGCTGCCGTCATCACCCACCTCGACCACGAGGCCGAGCGGCTCGGAGCCGCGAAGGTCGAGCCACCGGTGCGCGTCACCGGCGTGCTGGGCGCTGTTGACCATCGCCTGGGTCGCTGCCGACTGCACCGCCTCCGCGGCCGCGAGGGGCATGGCGCGGTCGGGCAGCTCGCCGAGGCGGATCTCGAAGTGCGCGCCCACGGACTCTGCGGTGCCGATCACGTGCCGGGCGACCGCTGCGACAGAGACGGTCGCGCCCTCGACCGGGCCGATGAGGGCGGCCTGGCGCAGGTATCCGATTGCATTGGCGGCCATGCGCGCGGCGAGGGCCTGGGCCTCCGGGGTCGTCGCGCGGGCCGCCGACAGCAGGGTCGTCAGCACGCTGTCGTGCACGATCGAGTCCACCTGCACGCGCTCCACCTCGGTCGCGTGCTGGCGCACGGCCTCGGCGTAGCTCTCGAAGGCGGCCGACTGCGCGCGGTCGACGCCGGATGCCGCCTGGCGCAGCATCACAATGATCACGAGGATCGCGCCACCGAGCAGGATCGAATAGCCCGCCTCGAGAAGCGCCTGCTCGCGGGTCGTTCCTCCGTCATTGGTGACGAAGCCCGATAGGGCATAGGCCGCCGGCGCAACGACGAGGTAGAGCACGGCTAGGCGCGCCGGCAGGGCAATGGCGGCGAGGGTCGTCGACACCGTCAGCAGGTAGTAGAGCCAGTGGGTGCCGTCGGCCGCGTCGAGGGGAGAGCGGTTGGCCAGCGGCCAGGTGGCGACAGCGAGGAGGTAGACCACGGCGAACGACCCGGCCGAGGCCCGCACCCAGCGCTGGAACAGGGCGGATGCACACGTCGCCCCCAGCGCCAGGAACAGCAGCAGCCCGACGAGCTGCGTCCACTGCCGCTGCTCGTGCTCGTGCGAGGCCTGCCCGATGGCGAGGGGCAGCGTCTGGATGAAGAACAGCACGCTGAAGGCCGCTGCAGAGCGCGACACGACCGACTCCACCTGTCGGCGGCTCAGGGGCGCGCGCGACGGCCGTGGCGGGGGAAGACGGTCGGTGGGCGCCTCAGCGGCCATCGAGGGTGTCCGGGTCGAGCCCGGGGAGGATCCCGTCTTCGACAGCGCGACGGAGCAGGTCGACCTTGGTCGGCGCCGGGCGGCCGACCTCGATGTACTTGGCACGGATGCGGTCGAGGTACTCCCGCGCGGTCGAGTAGCCGATGCCGAGCTGCTGCGCGGCGAGCTTGAGCGGCAGTCCGGAGGCGTAGAGGTGCAGAATCTCGCGCTCGCGGCGACCGAGCTGCGCTTTCGAGAACTCACGGTCGGCGTCGATTGCCGTTGCCCACTCGAGGTTGTTGAGAACCTCGCCCCGGGCGACCGAGGCCGCGGCGGCGATCACCGTCTTCGTCGCGGACGACTTCGGAATCACTCCTGCCGCACCGGCGGCGAGCGCCTCGCGCACGCTGGCGACACGGTCGGCGATGCTGTGCACCAGCACGGCCGAGCCGGTGGCCTGCACCCGCTTGACGTTCTCGGTGACGCTCGACCCGTCGCCGAGAGACAGGTCGAGAACGACGACGTCGCACTCCCGCCCGCCCAGGCCGCTCACCAGCTCATCGACGGTCGCGGCGGCGAGAACGAAGTCATAACCCTCGTCGATGAAGGCCGACTTGAGGCCCAATCGCACCGATTCGTGGTCGTCGACGACAGCGACGCGTATCGCGCCAGCCGGTCGGGCGCCATGCGAGAGGGCGATGGCCATAAAGCCATGGTACCGACACGGGGGCGTGACGGCGCCCCCGTTGGTGGGGTTAGTCGCGCACGAAGGTGCCGACCGCCTCGAAATGGTGGGTGTTCGGGAAGAGGTCGAAGGCCCGCAGGCGGCTCAGCGAGTAGCCGCGCTCGGTCAGCAGCCGCGCATCCCGTGCGAAGGCGATGGGATCGCAGGCCACATAGACGACCTGCTGCGGCCCACTCGCCACCAGGGCCTCGACCACGGCAGCCCCCGCCCCCGCGCGCGGCGGGTCGAGCACGACGGTGGCCGCGCCGGCGCGGGCGCCGCCGTCGTAGGAGGCGAGCCATCGCTCCACGCGGCCGGTCACGGCCTGCGCACCGGTCCACTCGGCGAGGTTGCCGCCGGCGTACTCGGTCGCGGTCTCGTCGGATTCGACCGTGGTGATCCTCGTCGTTGGTCCGAAGCGGTCGGCGACCGCCGCTGCCAGCAGGCCGACGCCGCCGTAGAGGTCGAGGTTGGCGGCGCGCGGGTCGAAGCGGTCGGGGTCGATGGCCTCCTGCACGGCGCGCGTCAGGGTGGATGCGGCACCGCGGTGCACCTGCCAGAACCCGGTGTCGCTGAGGCGGAACTCGCGCTCACCCACCACCTCGGTGATCGCGCTGGGCTTCTGGCTGCCGTAGAACAGCCGCGCGCCGCCGGTGGAGGGGCTCAGCAGGTCGAGCGTCGACCCCGGCTCGAACCGGTCGCCGAGCGGGGCGATCTCGTTGATCGCCGCCGTCGCGAGCGGCAGCCCCTCGACGGACACGACCCGGTGCGACCGCGCGGCGAAGGGCCCCGGCCGCCCGTCCTCACCAATATGAAGGCGAATGCGCGTGCGATAGCCGGTTCCGGTTGGTTCGTCGTCGATTGCCTCGACAACTCCTTCAAATTCGAGAGCTGCCATGCGCTGCAGGCCGTCGACGAGCACCTGGCGCTTGAGTTCACGCTGGTGCGCGAGGTCAATGTGCCCGAACTCGGCTCCCCCGGCCCGGTCGTCGGGGTCGCGGTCGAGCGCGGCCTCGGACCAGATGTGCGGCTGACGGTGCGGGCTGGGCGTCAGCACGGCGACCGTCTCGGCCCGCCAGAACGACTTCTTCGCATCGCTCGAGATGCGCGCGAGCACGCGCTCCCCCGGGATCGCGTCGCTGACGAACACGACGCGGCCATCCAATCGCGCAACGGCGATGCCGCCGTGCGCGATGTTGGTAACGTCGAGCTCGACCTGTGTACCCAGCATGTCGCCCATCCTTCGAGCATAGGAGCCGCCGTGCGCCTCTACCTCGCCTCCACGTCGCCGGCCCGGCTCGCGACGCTGCGATCGAGCGGTATCGAGCCCGTCGTGCTGCCGAGCAACGTCGACGAGGAGGGGGCGGTCGCCGCCGCGGGACCGCTGACCCCGACATCCATGGTGCAGCTGCTCGCACGTCTCAAGGCCGAGGCCGTCGCCGGCCCCGAGATCGACGGATTCATCCTCGGATGCGACTCGGCCTTCGAGATCGACGGCGCCGTCTACGGCAAGCCGCACACCCACGCGGTCGCCCGCGAGCGGTGGGAGCTGCAGCGCGGCCGGGAGGGCGAGCTGCACTCCGGCCACTGGCTCATCGACCACCGCGGCGGCACGGTCAACGGCGAGATCGGCGCGGTCACCAGCACGATCGTGCGCTTCGCCGAACTCGACGACGCAGAGATCGACGCCTATATCGCGACCGGCGAGCCGCTCGAGGTCGCCGGCGCGTTCACCATCGACAGCCTCGGCGCCGCGTACATCGCCGAGATCCGCGGTGACGCCCACTCGGTCGTCGGGGTCTCGGTCGCCACACTGCGGGGGATGCTGGCCGGATTCGGCGTGCCGTGGCACTCGTTGTGGAACCGGTGAAACACATCCGCGCCTTTTTGGTGCCGAAGCTCCAAATTCAGCACTCCGAAAGACCCCTAGGCTAGGTAACTATGGCTCGCATCACGAAGGTTCTGATTGCCAACCGGGGAGAGATTGCGGTGCGTGTCATACGTGCCGCCCGCGACAGCGGGATCGCCTCGGTTGCCGTGTACGCCGATCAGGACCGCGACGCACGCCACGTCAAGCTCGCGGACGAGGCCTACGCCCTCGACGGGTCCACGTCGGCGGAGACCTACCTCGTCATCGACAAGATCCTCTCGGTGGCCCGCCGCTCCGGCGCCAACGCCGTGCACCCCGGCTACGGCTTCCTCGCAGAGAACGCCAGCTTCGCCCAGGCCGTCATCGACGCCGGCCTCATCTGGATCGGCCCTTCGCCCGACGCCATCGAGAAGCTCGGCGACAAGGTCAGCGCCCGCCACATCGCCGAGAAGGTCGGCGCGCCCCTCGCCCCCGGAACCCTCAACCCGGTCAGCGGCGCGGATGAGGTGCTCGACTTCGTTGACACCCACGGGCTTCCGGTGGCCATCAAGGCCGCCTTCGGAGGCGGAGGCCGCGGCCTCAAGGTCGCCCGCACCCGCGAGGAGATCCCGGAGCTGTTCGAGTCGGCCACCCGCGAGGCGATCGCCGCCTTCGGCCGCGGGGAGTGCTTCGTCGAGAAGTACCTCGACGAGCCGCGCCACGTCGAGACCCAGTGCCTCGCCGACGCGCACGGCAACGTCGTCGTTATCTCGACCCGCGACTGCTCGCTGCAGCGCCGCCACCAGAAGCTCGTCGAGGAGGCGCCCGCGCCCTTCCTCACCGACGAGCAGAATGCCCAGCTCTACTCGTCGTCGAAGGCGATCCTCAAAGAGGTGGGCTACCTCGGCGCCGGCACCTGCGAGTTCCTTGTCGCCAAAGACGGAACCATCTCGTTCCTCGAGGTGAACACCCGCCTGCAGGTCGAGCACCCGGTCTCAGAAGAAGTCACCGGCATCGACCTCGTGCGCGAGCAGTTCCGCCTCGCCGAGGGCGGCGTGCTCGACTACGACGACCCCACGCCGCAGGGCCACTCCTTCGAGTTCCGCATCAACGGCGAGGACCCGGGGCTCAACTTCATGCCCGCGCCCGGCCCGGTCAACGTGCTGCGCTTCCCCGGCGGCCCGGGGGTGCGCGTCGACTCCGGCGTCACCACGGGCGATGTCATCAGCGGCGCCTTCGACTCGCTGCTGGCCAAGCTCATCGTCACCGGCTCCAGCCGTGAGGACGCCCTCGAGCGGTCGCGACGCGCCCTCGACGAGTTCGAGGTGGCGGGCCTGCCGACCGTGCTGCCGTTCCACCGCAAGATCGTTCGCGACCCGGCCTTCACGTCCAGCCCGTTCTCGGTGTACACGCGCTGGATCGAGACGGACTTCGACAATGACATCGAGCCGTGGAGCGGGTCGCTGGCCGACCCCGCCGGTCTGGCCCAGCGGCACAGCGTGGTCGTCGAGGTCGACGGCAAGCGGGTCGCCGTCTCGCTGCCGGCCAAGCTCATGCCCTCGTCAGGCGGCGTCTCGAACGCCCCCGCCCCGAAGCGGCGCGGCGCCGGAACCGTCAGCGGCGCCACGGGCGACTCGGTCAAGGCGCCGATGCAGGCGACCATCGTCAAGCTCGCTGTCGCCGAGGGCGACAAGGTCGTCAAGGGCGACCTCGTGGTCGTGCTCGAGGCGATGAAGATGGAGCAGCCGATCGCCGCCCACAAAGACGGAACGATCGCCGGCGTCAGCGCCGAGGTCGGCGCGACGGTGCCCTCGGGCACTGTGCTGCTCAATATCGTCGACTGACCTGCCTCGCAGTGCCGATCAGTTGACGATGTGCATCGCCCGGGCGGCATCCGTGATGCTGCCGGTGAGCGAGGGGTAGACGCTGAAGGCGCGCGCCAGCTGGTCGACCGTGAGGCGGTGCTCGACGGCGAGGGCGATGGTGGCGATGAGTTCTGAGGCGTGCGGGGCGACGATCACGCCGCCGATGACGGTGCCCGAGCCCGTACGGGCGAAGAGCTTGACGAAGCCGTCTTTGATGCCCATCATCTTCGCGCGCGGGTTGGATGCAAGGGGCAGCTTGTAGATGTCGCCCTGGGCGATGCCGTCCTCGATCTGCTTCTGCGTCCATCCGACGGTCGCGATCTCGGGCTGCGTGAAGATATTCGAGGTGACGTTGCGCAGCTCGGTCGGGTTGACCGCGTCGCCCATGGCGTGGAAGACCGCGGTGCGGCCCTGCATCGACGCGACGGAGGCGAGCGGGAGGAAGTCGCTGCAGTCGCCCGCGGCGTAGATCGACGGCATGGAGGTGCGTGCCACCCGGTTGACGCGGATGTGGCCCGACTCGGTCAGCTGCACCCCCGCCTCGGTGAGGCCGATGCCCGCCGTGTTGGGAACCGAGCCGACGGCCATGAGGCAGTGCGAGCCCTCGACGACGCGGCCGTCGGAGAGCGTGGCGATGACGCCGGTTCCGTCTGTGTTGACCTTGACCGACTCGGCGCGGCTCTTCGAGAGCACGGTCATGCCGTTGCGGGTGAAGACGTCTTCGATGACGGCCGCGGCGTCCGCGTCCTCGCCGGGCAGCACCTGGTCGCGCGACGAGATGAGCGTCACCTTCGAGCCGAGAGCGGTGTAGGCCGAGGCGAACTCGGCGCCGGTCACACCGGAGCCGACGACGATCAGGTGGGAGGGGATCTCGTCGATCGTGTAGAGCTGCGTCCAGGTGAAGATGCGCTTTCCGTCGGGCATGGCCGACGGCAGCAGGCGCGGCGACGCTCCGACGGAGACGACCAGTGTGTCGGCGTCGATCTCGTCGAAGTCGGTGCCCGCCTTGCCGGTGGAGACGACGATGCGGTTGGGGCCGTCGAGGCGGCCCTCGCCGGCGACGATGCGCACGCCGGCCTTGATGAGCTGCGACTTCATGTCCTCCGACTGCTGGCGGGCGAGACGCAGCAGGCGGGCGTTGACGGCGGCGAGGTTGACGGTGACCTCGGGGCGCACCGGGCGGCCGCTGTCCGATCGGGTGAAGAACTGCACGCCGAGGTCGGCTGCCTCGCCGATCGCGTTGGTCGCCTCGGCGGTCGCGATGAGGGTCTTCGAGGGCACGACATCGGTGAGCACGGCGGAGCCGCCGACGCCGACGCGCTCGACAAGGGTGACCTCGGCGCCAAGCTGGGCGCCCGCGAGGGCGGCCTCGTAGCCGCCCGGGCCTCCTCCGAGCACGGCAATTCTCTGCTTGCGATCGAATTCATAGGCCATGGCCCCATTGTGGCGCGTGGCGCAACCGCTTCCAAAACGATTGCGCGGCGCAGACCTGGTGGTGGAGGCCGATGCCATGTCTGGAATCCGCCTCGCCATCGCGTCGAGCGAGACCCAGACCCCCTCCGACGCCGTCTCGGCCGCCGTCATCGACCCGGCGACAGCGCTCACCCTCGAGCAGGACAACAATGGCAGCGAGCAGCCGGCCCGGCACTCTCCACAGAACTGGGAGCAGGTTCTCGAAACGCTCAATAAGGTCGTCGAGCGCGGCGAATAGAGTGGGTGGATGGCCAATCCCCTCGACGACCCCACGACAGACCCCTTCGCGATTGCGGCCCAGGCCGCGAGCGAGATCGCCGAGGCCACGGGAGTCGCCACACACGACATCGCGCTGACCCTCGGCAGCGGCTGGGGCTCTGCCGCCGACCTGCTCGGCGAGACCACGCACACCATTCCCGCGGATGAGATCACCGGCTTCTCGAAGCCCGCCCTCGTCGGCCACGTCGGCACCCTGCGCTCGGTGCTGCTACCGAACGGCAAGCGTGCGCTCGTCATCGGCGCCCGCACCCACTACTACGAGAACCACGGCGTGCGCCGGGTGGTGCACTCGGTGCGCACGGCGGCCGCGACCGGCGCCACGACGATGGTGCTGACCAACGGCGCCGGCGGCATCAAGGAGCACTGGAAGCCCGGCACGCCCGTGCTCATCAGCGACCACATCAACCTCACTGCCGACTCCCCGCTCGAGGGCGCCACCTTCATCGACCTCACCGACCTCTACGCGAAGCGCCTCCGTGATATCGCCCGCGAGATCGAGCCGTCGCTCGATGAGGGCGTCTACACGCAGTTCCGCGGACCGCACTACGAGACCCCGGCCGAGGTGCAGATGGCGAAGGCCATCGGCGGGCACATCGTCGGCATGTCGACCGCGCTCGAGGCGATTGCCGCACGCCAGGCCGGCATGGAGATCCTCGGCATGTCGCTCATCACCAACCTCGCCGCCGGCATCTCGAAGGATCCCCTCAGCCATGCCGAGGTGCTCGAGGCCGGACGCGACGCGGAGGCCGTGCTCGGCCCGCTGCTCGCCAAGATCGTCGCAGCGCTGTGAGCTACCGCGAAGCCGCCGAGGCCTGGATCGCCCAGGACCCCGATGACGAGACCCGCGCCGAGCTGACGGCCCTCCTCGACGACGAGAAGGCGCTCGAGGCCCGATTTGCCAGTCGCCTCACCTTCGGCACGGCCGGCCTGCGCGGCGAGCTCGGCGCCGGGCCGGGCCGCATGAACCGCGTGCTCGTCGCCCAGGCCGCGGCGGGCTTCGCCGCCTGGCTGCTCGCCCGGGGCGGGCGCCAGAGCGTGGTCATCGGCTACGACGGGCGCAAGAACTCGAAGATCTTCGCGCAGGACACCGCAGAGATCATGCAGGGAGCCGGCGTCGCCGCGACCCTCTTCGACCGCGCACTGCCCACTCCTGTTCTCGCCTTCGCCGTGCGCCACCTCTCGGCGAGCGCGGGTGTCATGGTCACCGCGAGCCACAACCCCGCCGCCGACAACGGCTACAAGGTCTACCTCGGCGGGTTCGACGGCGGATCGCAGATCGTCTCCCCGGCCGACGCGCAGATCGAGGCCGCGATTCTCGCAACCGCCCCCGTCTCCGAGCTGCTGCGGTCCACCGACTATTCACTCGCCGCCGAAGAGGTGGTCAGTGCCTACGTGAGCCAGACCGCGGCCCTGCGCACGACGACCGACCCCGCCCCGCGCTTCGTCTACACGGCCATGCACGGGGTCGGGTGGCAGACCGCGAAGGCAGTGTTCGCCGCAGCCGGACTCGGCTCCCCCGACCTGGTTGCCGAGCAGATCGAGCCCGACCCGACCTTTCCAACCGTCGCTTTCCCGAATCCCGAGGAGGAGGGCGCGCTCGACCTCTCGCTCGCCCTCGCCAAGCAGGTGGGCGCCGAACTCGTCGTCGCCAACGACCCCGACGCCGACCGCCTCGCGATCGCGGTGCCGGTTGACGGCGGCTGGCGCCGGCTGAGCGGCAACGAGGTCGGATCGCTGCTCGGCTGGCGCGCGGCCCTGCGCCTCGATCACGAGGACGAGACCCACACCGGGCACGCCAACCGGCGAACCCTGGCGGCATCCCTCGTCTCGAGCCCGGCGCTGAAAGAGATCGCCCGCAAGTTCAACCTCGACTACGTCGAGACCCTCACCGGCTTCAAGTGGATCTCGCGGGTGGGCGGACTCGCCTACGGCTACGAGGAGGCCCTCGGCTACCTCGTCGACCCGACCAAGGTGCGCGACAAGGACGGCATCTCGGCGGCGGTCGATTTCCTCTCCCTCGCCGCGGAGCTCAAGGCCGCCGGCACGAGCTTCGCCGAGCACCAGGCCGCCTTCGACGACAAATTCGGTGCCTACGCGAGCGCGCAGATCTCCATTCGCGTCACCGACCTCGCCGCGATCGGTGCCACGATGGACCGCCTGCGCGCCGACCCCCCGTCGTCGCTCGGCGAGGATGCGGTGGCCAGTATCGACGACTTTATCGACGGCTTCGCCTCTTTTCCCGCCTCCAACATCCTGCGCCTGTGGATCGGCACCACCGCCCGCGTCATCGTGCGCCCCAGCGGCACCGAGCCCAAGCTCAAGGTCTACATCGACGCCTGGAGCCGCAGCGGCTCTGCCGCTGAGCGCCGCGCGGCCGCGGAGGCCCAGGTCGCGGCGCTCGACGCCGCGATGCGCACGCTGGTGAGCTGAGGCGCCCCTACCAGCGGGTGATGAGCAGGGTCTGTACGAGCAGGGCGACACCGACCTGTACGGCAAGCCCGGGGCGACGCCAGCGCTCGGGGAGCAGGGCCGTCGCAGCGAGGAGCCAGGGCACGAAGGGCAGCCAGATGCGCTCGACCTCTGCCTTGCTCATCTGGGATGCATCGGCCACCAGGATGCTCGCGGTCGCCGCCAGGGTGATCAGCGCGACCGCGCGCACGGCGGGCTCCGCACGCACGAGACCGGGGAGGCGGGTGACCGCCAGGGCCACGGCCGATCCGACGAGGGGTCCGGCGCTGATGGCAAGCGCGCCGAGATTGCCCCAGAGCCAGTAGCCGGCCGGCCGGCGGCTGGCGATCCCGTCCCAGTAGCGCTCGACGAGAACCGGGTAGGCATCCCACCAGGCGAAGCCGGCCAGCGCGAAGGCGAGAACCACCGCGATTGCGCTCAGGGACGCCCAGAGCACCGGCCAGCCGTTGCGCGCGACGACGACGATCGCCAGGGCCAGCACCGCGAGCAGCGGAAGGCCGTACGAGAGCATCACGCAGTACCCGAGGAGCGCGCCCGCCGCGAGACCCCAGAGCACGCCGGCCGCGCGGCCCCGGGCCGTCGCGCTGAGCGCGAGGAGGCAGAGCCCCCAGGCAGCGACCGCGGTGAATACGGCGTCGGCCGAGACCGCCATCCACACGGCCGACGGACCGAACACGAGGAAGGGCGCCATCCGTCGGGCCATGGACTCGTCGGCCACCCGGCGCACCGTGATCAGCACCGCGAGCGGAGCGGTCGCGGCGATGAGGATGACGATCGCCCCCGCGGCCTGCCACGACCCGAGGCCGAGCTGCACGAGAACGTAGAAGAAGACGAGGGCCCCCGCCGGATGGCCGGCCAGGTGAACCGGCCAATTGTTCTCGGAGTCCAGGGGAATGCGGCTGATGTACTCCTGCAGTGTCGCCGGGAGGTCGGTCACCGCCCGCGCACTGGCCAGGTACTCGCTCGTGATGTCGAGGATCGCCCCGAGGCCGCTCGGGCCATCTACGAGGGCGAGGCTGACCATCCAGGCGAGGCCGCCCGCGAACACGAGCAGCAGCAGGACCCGCCAGCGAGCCCGCGCAGCCACGGGGAAGGCGTAGACGACCGCGAGCACGGCGACGGCGAGCGCGGCACCCGTGCCGATGCCGAAGCGCGGTGCCCAGATCGAGTGCAGCGGCGCGAAGGAGCCCGCGTTGACCTGCCAGTCGAGCACGACCGGCACGGCCACCGCCGCCGCGATGACGAATGCGGCGGCGGCGAGTCCGATGGCGGGCGCCGAGCGCAGACCGGTCAGGCGCATGCGTACTCGACGCGGCATCACTCGCCGAGGGCTGCTTCGAGCTTGGTCGTGAGCTCGTCGGTGTCGAAATAGTTCTCGACGATGATGACGTCGGCGAAGGTCGTGCCGATCGCATCCACGAACTCTGCCGAGGTGAGGATCACCTGCGCGTCGCCGGCGACCTGGGCGAGCGAGCCGATGTCGGCGGCCACCACGTCGGCCTCGATGTCGAGGCGGCGCAGCACGCGCTCGGCGTTGACCTTGAGGATTCCCGAGCTGCCGATGCCGGCGCCGCAGATGGTGACGATCTTCACGCTGCGGCCATTATTCGCAGCACCTCGTCCGCCGTCGTGGCGGCAGCGAGGTCGGTGATGGCCGACGAGTCGTTGAATACGTTGGCGAGCCCGGCAACGGCGGCGAGGTGCTCGTCTGCGGTCGCGATGGCGAGGCCGAGCACGACGCTCACCGGGTCGTTGTGCGGATGCCCGAAGGTCACCGGCGTCGCGAGGGTGACGATTGCCAGGCCGTCGGCCCGCACCTCGGGCCCGGGCCGCGCGTGGGCGAGCGCCAGGCCGGGGGCGATGACCACGTAGGGGCCGTGCTCCTCGATCATGCGCACCATCTCGGCGCCGTAGCTGCCCGTTGCCGCGCCGATGCGCTCGAGCACCGAGCCGGCGATGCCCACCGCCGCACGCCAGTCCGCAGCGTCGGCACGAAGCTCGATCGCGGCGGCGGTCAGCGGCGGCAGCGCCATCTAGGCCTGCTCGAACCCGGCCGAGATGCGATCCGCGAGCTCTTCGCGGTCGTCGACCGGCAGGAAGGCCGATGCGGCGGCGTTGAGCTGGAACACCTCGAGGTCGGTGAGGTCGTAACCGAAGGTGTCAACGAGCATCGACAGCTCCTGGCTGATGGTGGTGCCGGTCATGAGGCGGTCGTCGGGGCTGACGGTAACGCGGAAGCCGAGCTGGTAGAGCAGGTCGAAGGGGTGGTCGGCCAGGTCGGTCGTCGGCACCGCGTCAGTGAAGAGATTGGACACCGGGCAGATCTCCAAGGTGATCTCGCGGTCCTTCACCCACTGGGCCACCGGCCCGAGCTGCACGTAGGCGGCCTCGTCGTCCTCGCTCGTGACAGCGATGTCCTCGGCGATGCGCACACCGTGGCCGAGGCGCAGGGCCCGCCCGTCGAAGATGGCGCCCTGGATGCTGACCAGACCGTCCTGCTCTCCGGCGTGCACGGTCGTCGGCATGAAGTTCTCGGCGAGGTAGTCGAAGGCGTCCTTGAACTTCGCCGGCGGGAATCCGAGCTCGGCGCCGGCGATGTCGAAGCCGACCACGCCGTTGGCGCGGTGCCTGACGGCGAGCTGGGCGATCTCGAGGCCCCGGTCGGCGTGGCGCATCGCCGTGATGAGCTGGCCAACGCGGATGTCGTGGCCCGAGGCCGCCGCCTCGTCGACGCCGGCCTGCAGCCCCGCCTGCACCGCATCCACTGTCTCGTCGAGGGTGAGCCCGCCGGCAATGTGGTTCTCGGGCGCCCAGCGCACCTCGCCGTAGATGACACCGTCGGCGGCGAGGTCGAGCACGAACTCCGTGGCGACGCGGGTCAGCTGGGCGGCGGTCTGCATAACGGCAGCGGTCACGGCGAAGGTCTTCAGGAACTCATTGAGGTCGCCGCTCGAGGACTGGTCGATGAACCACTGGCGCAGCTTCGCTACGTCGGTGGTCGGCAGCTCATACCCGACCTCGGCCGCGAGGTCGATAACCGTCTGCGGGCGCAGTCCGCCGTCGAGGTGGTCGTGCAGCGAGACCTTGGGCAGCGCGGTGATCGAGGTGCGACCACCGGGCATGAGGTAGTCGGCGGGTGCGGAGTTCATGCTCTCAGGCTATCGGTCGCCGCCGGGGAATTGAGCTACAGAACGTCGCTGCTGCCGCCGAGCTTGAGCGCGTCGACGACCGACTTCACCCGCTGGGCGTGGGCGGTCGTCGTGACGAGCAGGGCGTCCTCGGTGTCGACGACGACGATGTTCTCGACCCCGATGAGGGCAATGAGGCGCTTCGACTGGCTGATGACCACGCCAGTGGCGTCGTCGGCGAGGATGCGGCGGTTGCCGCCCAGAATAGCGAGGTCGGCCTTGCGGCCCCCCGCGTGCAGTTTCGCGATCGAGGCGAAATCGCCCACGTCGTCCCACGAGAAGTGCCCGGGGATCACGGCGAGCCGCCCGGCGGCGGCCGCGGGCTCGGCGACCGTGTAGTCGATCGCGATCTTCGTCAGCTCCGGCCAGACACGGTCGACGACGGCGCCGCGCGCAGGCGTGTCCCAGGCGTCGGCGAGCTCGAGCAGGCCCGCGAGCAGGGCGGGCTGAGCCTGGCCGAGCTGCTCGAGCAGCACGTCGGCGCGCGCGATGAACATGCCGGCGTTCCACAGGTAGTCGCCCGAGGCGATGTACTGCTGCGCGGTGGCGAGCTTCGGCTTCTCGACGAAGCTCTCGACGAGCATCGCGGACGGCGCCCTGTCGATCTCGATCTCGCCCCCGCAGTGGATGTAGCCGAAGCCGATCGCGGGCTCGTCGGGCTCGATGCCGATGGTGGCGATGTATCCCGCGTCGGCCGCGGCGATCGCCTCACGTACAGCGCGCACGAAGCTGCGGTTGTCTTTAATCACGTGGTCGGCGGCGAAGGAGCCGATGATCACATCCGGCTCGCGCTTCATCAGGATCGCCGCCGCGAGGCCGATAGCGGCGCTCGAGTCCTTCGGCTCGCTCTCGAGTACGACGTTGGGGTCGGCGAGCTCTGGCAGGTCCTTCTCGACGGCGGCTCGGTGTGCGCGCCCGGTGACCACCATGATGCGCTGCTCGCCGCTAATCGGGGCGAGGCGGTCCCACGTGTCTCGCAGCAGCGAGTTGCCCGACCCGGTGAGGTCATGGAGGAATTTCGGTGCCTCCGCGCGCGAGAGTGGCCAGAGTCGCGAGCCGATTCCCCCCGCTGGAATGATGCTGTAGAAGCGCTCATTTGCGGGTCGTGTGGCGTTCATGCCCCCCACCTTACGACTACGGGCACTGATGGCCGCCGAATTGGCGATTGGCGCTCAGCAACCCGACTTAGACTGGAGGGGTTCTTGGATAGAAGCAGGGAGGCCACTCATGACAGCTGAGTCGGTCAGTACCGTTTCGGCCGAGCGGCGAACTCCGAAGATCGTCACTCCGCGCCGTCCAGCTGGGACCGTGTACCGCGGTCGCGAGGGTATGTGGTCGTGGGTGCTGCATCGCATCACCGGCGTCGCCATCTACTTCTTCCTGCTGGTGCACATACTCGACACCTCGCTCGTTCGAGTGAGCCCCGAGGCCTACAACGCGGTGATCAACAGCTACAAGACGCCGATCATGGGCCTCGGCGAGATCGCACTCGTCGCCGCCATCGGCCTGCACGCGCTCAACGGTCTGCGCATCATCGCCATCGACTTCACCGGCTTCGGCACGCGTCACCAGAAGGCGATGTTCTGGGTCGCGATCGGCCTCTGGGTCGTCCTGCTCGCCGGCTTCGTGCCGCGCCAGCTCATGCACATCTTCGGAGGTGCGTGATGAGTGTGATCGACTCCCCCCGTTCCACGCCGCAGCGCAAGGCCAGCCGCTTCAACATTGAGAAGTGGGGCTGGATCTACATGCGGTTCAGCGGCGTCATCCTCGTCGTCCTCATCTTCGGCCACCTGTTCGTCAACCTGGTCGCCGGCGAAGGCGTCAAGGCCATCGACTTCGCGTTCGTCGCCGGCAAGCTGGCGAACCCGTTCTGGATCGTCTGGGACATGCTGCTGCTCTGGCTCGCGCTCATCCACGGCGCGAACGGCATGCGCAGCATCGTCAACGACTATGCGCGCAACAAGCGCCTCCGCCTCATCCTCCTGGGCGCCATCGGCGTCTCGACCGCTGCCCTGCTGATCCTTGGAACCCTTGTGCTCACAACCTTCGACCCCTGCATCGGCCTCACGCCGGACTCCGCCCTCGTCGAGATCTGCGAAGCGCAGTGACCATGGAGTTCAACGACGGCGACATCATTGACGGCGTGCACTACCACCAGCACGACATCGTCATCGTGGGCGCGGGCGGAGCGGGAATGCGCGCGGCCATCGAGGCCGGACCCCACGCCAACACCGCGGTCATCTCCAAGCTCTACCCCACCCGCTCCCACACCGGCGCCGCCCAGGGCGGCATGGCAGCGGCCCTCGCGAACGTCGAGGAGGACAACTGGGAGTGGCACACCTTCGACACCGTCAAGGGCGGCGACTACCTCGTCGACCAGGATGCGGCCGAGATCCTCGCGAAGGAGGCCATCGACGCGGTCATCGACCTCGAGAACATGGGCCTGCCCTTCAACCGCACGCCGGACGGCAAGATCGACCAGCGCCGCTTCGGCGGCCACACCGCCGACCACGGCAAGACCCCGGTGCGCCGCGCCTGCTACGCCGCTGACCGCACCGGCCACATGATCCTGCAGACGCTCTACCAGAACTGCGTCAAGCTCGGCATCAACTTCTTCAACGAGTACTACGTGCTCGATCTCGTGATGACCGTCGTCGACGGCGTCGAGCAGCCCTCCGGCGTTGTCGCCTACGAGCTCTCTACCGGCGATCTGCACGTCTTCCAGGGCAAGGCGATCATCTTCGCCACCGGCGGATTCGGCAAGATCTACAAGACGACCTCCAACGCGCACACGCTCACCGGCGACGGCGTCGGCATCATCTGGCGCAAGGGCCTGCCGCTGGAGGACATGGAGTTCTTCCAGTTCCACCCGACCGGTCTGGCCGGCCTCGGCATCCTGCTCTCCGAGGCGGCGCGCGGTGAGGGCGCGATCCTGCGCAACAGCGAGGGCGAGCGCTTCATGGAGCGCTACGCCCCCACCATCAAAGACCTCGCGCCGCGCGACATCATCGCGCGCTGCATGGCGACCGAGATCCGCGAGGGTCGCGGCGGCGGTCCGAACAAGGACTACGTCTTCCTCGACATCACCCACCTCAGCCCCGAGGTGATCGACGCCAAGCTGCCCGACATCACCGAGTTCGCTCGCACCTACCTCGGCGTGGAGCCCTACACCGAGCCGGTTCCCGTGCTTCCCACCGCGCACTACGCGATGGGCGGCATTCCCACCAACGTCGCGGCCGAGGTGCTGCGCGACAACACGACCGTCGTTCCCGGCCTCTACGCCGCCGGCGAGTGCGCCTGTGTCAGCGTGCACGGCTCCAACCGACTCGGCACCAACTCGTTGCTCGACATCAACGTCTTCGGCAAGCGCGCCGGCAAGAACGCGGTCGAGTACGTCAAGACCGCGAAGTTCACCGCCCTGCCGGACGACCCGGCCAAGGGCATCCGCGACCTGCTCGAGATGCTGCGCACCTCGACGGGAACCGAGCGCATCGCCGCGATCCGCAAAGAGCTGCAGGACTCGATGGACCGCAACGCCCAGGTGTTCCGCACCGAAGACAGCCTCGTCGAGGTCACCAAGGTGATCGAGGGACTGCGCGAGCGCTACAAGAACATCGCCGTGCAAGACAAGGGCAAGCGCTTCAACACCGACCTGCTCGAGGCCGTCGAGCTCGGGTTCCTGCTCGACCTTGCCGAGGTCGTCGTCTACTCGGCGATGAGCCGCAAGGAGAGCCGCGGCGGGCACTTCCGCGAGGACTACCCCGACCGCGACGACGCCAACTACATGGTTCACACCATGGCCTACCTCGCCGGCGACGCCCACTCGGCCGATGCTGGCGACCACATCCGCCTCGATACCAAGCCCGTCGTGATCACGCGCTACCAGCCGATGGAGAGAAAGTACTGATGTCTAACGCAGTCATGGACAAGCCCGCGGTCCCCGAGGTCATCCCGAGCTTCACGGCGACCCTCATCATCCGCCGCTTCGACCCGGAGGTCGACGACGAGCCGCGCTGGCAGGACTTCGACGTCGAGGTGTACCCGACCGACCGTGTTCTCGACGCCCTGCACAAGATCAAGTGGGAGCAGGACGGATCGCTGACCTTCCGCCGCAGCTGCGCCCACGGCGTCTGCGGCAGTGACGCCATGCGCATCAACGGCCGCAACCGCCTCGCCTGCAAGACCCTCATCAAAGACCTCGACATCTCGAAGCCCATCTATGTGGAGGCCATCAAGGGCCTGCCGCTCGAGAAGGACCTCATCGTCGACATGGAGCCCTTCTTCGAGTCCTACCGCCAGATCAACCCCTTCCTCATGGCGGGCGCGACGAAGGACGGCAAGGAGCGCAAGCAGAGCCCCGTCGAGCGCGCGCGCTTCGACGACACCACCAAGTGCATCCTCTGCGCTGCCTGCACCTCGAGCTGCCCGGTCTTCTGGACCGACGGCCAGTACTTCGGGCCGGCCGCGATCGTCAACGCGCACCGCTTCATCTTCGACTCGCGCGATGAGGGTGCCGGGGTTCGCCTCGATATTCTCAACGACAAGGAGGGCGTGTGGCGCTGCCGCACCACCTTCAACTGCTCCGAGGCCTGCCCGCGCGGCATCGAGGTCACTAAGGCAATCGCCGAGGTCAAGCAGGCGATTATGCGCGGAAAAGCGTAGCTTTTACGGGCATGATCGCCGCAGGCGCGATCGCACTGCGATCGCTGCCGAGGGCGCTACAGCACAGCGGGAAGGCACCCGCAATACCCGTCGTCTGCTCGTCCTTAGTTCCTAAGCTGGTGCCATGAAGCGCATCGCCACGCTCGTCGCCTGGGTCCAGAAGCAGCGCGCGGTGCGCGTGTTCATCACCTACTCCGAGAAGCGCGGACCGATTCTCGCGAGCGGCCTCGCCTACCAGGGGCTCTTCGCCGGCTTCGCCGCCCTCTGGGTGGGCTTCTCGGTCGCCGGCATCGTGCTGGCCGGCAGCCTCTCGCTGCGCGAGTCGCTCGTCGACACCCTCTCTGACGTGGTCCCCGGCCTGATCGGAGCGGACGGCGACGGCGCGATCGACCCGCAACTGCTGCTCAGCAGCGGCACCGGTTTCACCTTCGCCGCCATCGTCGCCCTCGCCGGACTTCTGTTCACGGCGCTCGGCTGGCTCGACTCGGCCCGCTCGTCGGTGCGCACCATCTTCACCCTGCCCAACCCGAAGACGAACTTCGCGCTGCTCAAGGTCATCGACCTCGCCTTCGGGCTCGCGTTCGGAGTGGCGCTCATCGTCTTCGTTGCCCTGTCGGTCGGGGCCACCCAGGCATCCGGCTGGCTTCTCGATCTCGCCGGACTGCGCGAGTCGCCCGTCGCCTTCGTGGTGGGGCGCGTCGTCACGGCAGCGCTGATGTTCGCGCTCGGGTCGGTCATCCTGTTCGCGCTGTACCGCTTTCTCGCCGGCATTCCGATTCCGTTCAGCCGGCTGCGGGCCGGAGTGCTCATCGGCGCGGGCGGCCTGACCGCCCTGCAGCTGGGCGGAACGGCGCTCATCGGGGGCGCCTCGAACAATCCGCTGATCGCGCCCTTCGCCGTTATCGCCGGGCTGCTGATCATTCTCAACCTCGGCTGCCAGATGATCCTCATCGGCGCCTCGTGGATCGCCGTGGATGTCGCCGACCGCGGCATCCTGCTCGACCCGGAGGCCAAGGCGCGCGCGCTGGCCGAGGCTCAGGAGGAGGCCATCGACGAGGACAAGGCGCGCACCCCCCGAGGCCTGCGCCGGATCTTCCACCGTCGTAAGCCCTAGCTAGGATCGTTCGCATGGCCAAGCCCCTGCGCATCGCGTCCGTCAACGTCAACGGCATCCGTGCCTCGTTCAAGAACGGCATGGCCGCGTGGCTCGAGGCGCGCGACGTCGACATCCTCGCCCTGCAGGAGGTGCGGGCGACGACCGAGATCGTGCAAGATCTGCTCGGCCCCGAGTGGGACATCCTGCACGACGCCGCGACGAAGAAGGGCTATGCCGGCGTCGCCCTCGCGTCGCGGCGCAAGGCGAGTATCCACCGCGTCACCCTCGGCGCCGACGACTTCGACAGCGCCGGCCGCTGGCTTGAGGCGGACTACGAGATCGACGGCGGTGCGATCATCACGGTCGTCAGCACCTACGTGCACTCGGGCAACGTCGAGAAGCCCGCGTCGATGGTCGAGAAGTACAAATTCCTCGACGCGATGACCGAGCGGCTGCCCGAGATCCGCGAGCACAATCCGCTCGCCGTGGTCATGGGCGACCTCAACGTCGGCCACCGCGAACTCGACATCAAGAACTGGAAGACCAACCGCAAGAGCGCCGGTTTTCTCGACAAGGAGCGCGCTTACTTCGACCGCTTCTTCGGCCCCGCCGGCGAGACGGTCACCGGCGTCGACGGCACGACGGGGCCCGGGCTGGGATGGGTGGATGTCGGCCGCCGCTGGGCGGGCGAGGTCGACGGCCCCTACAGCTGGTGGTCCAACCGCGGCCAGGCCTTCGCCAACGACAGCGGCTGGCGCATCGACTACCACGTGGCCACCCCGCAGCTGGCCGAGACTGTCGCGCACTACACGATCGACCGCGCCGCCTCCTACGAAGAGCGCTTCAGCGACCACGCGCCCGTCGTGGTCGACTACGCCCTCTAATCTGGAGTCATGAGCACCAAGCCCCGCCTGTTCAGCGGCATGCAGCCGAGCGCCGATTCCCTCCACATCGGCAACTACATCGGAGCGCTGCTGCAGTGGAAACAGCTTCAGGTCACCCACGATGCCGTCTTCTGCGTCGTCGACCTGCACGCCATCACGATCCCGCAGGAGCCCGCCGCCCTGCGCGAGGCGACCCGGCGCACCGCCGCACAGTACATCGCCGCCGGCATCGACCCCGACCACTCGATCCTGTTCGTGCAGTCGCACGTGCAGGCCCACGCCCAGCTCGCCTGGGTGCTCAACACGATCACCGGTTTCGGCGAGGCCAGCCGCATGATCCAGTTCAAGGAGAAGTCGCAGAAGCAGGGGTCGGATGCGACCAACGTGGGCCTCTTCACCTACCCGGTGCTGCAGGCGGCCGACATCCTGCTCTACGACGCGAACGTCGTGCCGGTCGGCGAGGACCAGCGCCAGCACATCGAGCTGACCCGCGACCTCGGCAACCGCTTCAACACCCGCTTCGGCGAGACCTTCGTTCTGCCGGAGCCGCAGATCCAGAAGGAGACGGCGAAGGTCTACGACCTGCAGGAGCCGGGAAACAAGATGAGCAAGTCGGCATCGACCGACAAGGGCGTCGTCTGGCTGCTCGACGAGACGGCGAAGAGCGCGAAGAAGATCATGTCGGCGACGACGGACAGCGAGGGGTCGGTGCGCTTCGACCCGGCAGAGAAGCCGGGCATCTCGAACCTGCTCACCATCTTCTCGGTGCTCTCCGGGGAGTCGATCGCCGCCCTCGAGGACCGCTACGCGGGCTCCGGCTACGGCGACTTCAAGAAGGGGCTCGCCGAGATCGTCACCGAGACCTTCGGACCGATCCGGCAACGGGCGCTCGAGCTGCTCGACGACCCGGCCGAGCTCGACCGCATCCTCGCCCGCAACGCCGACCGTGCCGCCGAGATCGCCGACGCAACCCTGGCCAAGGCCTACGACCGCGTCGGATTCCTGCCCCGCGCATGATCCAACCGTCGACGAGATGATCGCGGCACTCGC
>JAAFHU010000199.1 GCA_013297645.1 Actinomycetota bacterium | reverse complement strand
CCCCCGTTCACGAAGCTCGGGCTCTGCTGCAAGCCGCGCAGCCCGGTGACCAGCATTCCGGTGGACGTCGTCTTTCCGTGGGCGCCGGCGACCGTGACGAGGCGCTGCTCACGAGTCAGCCACACGAGCGCCTGCGAGCGGTGCAGGAGGGTCAGGCCCCGCTTCGCCGCGTCGAGGTACTCGGGGTTGTCCTCCCAGAGGGCCGACGTGAAGACGAGCGTGTCGGCGTCACCGACGTTCTCTGCCCGGTGCCCGACGGTGACGGTCGCGCCGCGGTCGCGCAATGACTGCATGTAGGGCGTCTCGTCGCGGTCGGAGCCGCTGACGGTGATGCCGCGGTCGAGGAACATGTGGGCGATTCCGCTCATGCCTGAGCCGCCGATGCCGACGAAATGCACCCTACCCAGTTCGTCGGGAACAACAACGGAGAGGTCGGGTTTAATCACCCTGTAATCGTACCGCTGCCTCGAGTGCCCGTCCGATGAGTGCGACCATGCGGTCGGTTCCGTCGGTGACGCCGACGCTGCCGGCACGGGCGGCCATCTCGGCGATCGCGGCGCGGTCCTGCAGCAGCGGCACGAGCCTGCCCGCCACCCACGCGGGCGTGAAGTCGGCATCGAGGGCGAGGATCGCACCGCCGGCCGCCACGACATCCGCCGCGTTGAACCGCTGCTCGCCATTGCCGACCGGGTAGGGGATGTAGACCGCCGGCACCCCGACCGCGGTGAACTCGGACACGGTAGCGGATCCCGCCCGCGACACCGCGAGGTCCGCTACCGCGATCGCCAGTTCCATGCGGTCGCAGTACTTCAGCAGCGCATAGCCCGGCAGCCCCGGGTCCGAGATCTCCGACCTCTCGCCGGCAATGTGCAGCACCTGCCAGCCCGCGCCGAGGATGAGGGCGACGGAATCGGCGATCGTGCGGTTGATCGAGCGGGCACCGGTGGAGCCCCCGGTCACCAGCAGCACCGGCTTCGCCGGGTCGAGGCCGAAGAGTCGGTAGGCCTCCGCTCGCGCCGCGGGGCGGTCGAGGCGCTCGATCTCGGCGCGCAACGGCATGCCGACCACCTGGGCCCCGCGCAGGGCGGTGCTCGGGAAGAGCACCCCGACGTAGCCCGTGAGACGCGCGCCCAGCCGGTTGGCGAAACCCGGCTTGGCGTTGGCCTCGTGCACGACAAGCGGCACGTGTTCTGCGCGCGCGGCGAGATAGGCCGGCGCGGAGGCATAGCCGCCGAAGCCGACAACGACGTCGATGCCCCGGCTGTCGATCATGCGGCGCACGCGCCCGACAGTGCGGCGCAGTGCACCGGGAAAGCGCAGCAGCGCGGCACCCGGCCGGCGAGGGAAGGGCAGCTTCGCAATGGTGAGGAGTTCGTAGCCGCGGGCGGGCACCAAGCGCGACTCCAGGCCCTCGGCGGTGCCGAGCACGAGGATGGTCGCCGCCGGGTCGGTGTCGCGCAGGCGGTCGGCCACCGCGAGCAGGGGGTTCACGTGGCCGGCGGTACCACCGCCGGCCAGCAGGTAGGTCGTCATCGCTGGCGTGACCTCTCGACGGCGGCGAGGCGGGAGCGCTCGGCGGGGGTGAGCTCGATTCCGGGGGCTTTTCGCTCGGGGTGCTCCCGGGCGAACGACAGTACGACGCCGATGGCGAGCAGGCTCGAGATGAGCGAGGATCCGCCCGCGGAGATGAGCGGCAATGGCACGCCGAGCACGGGCAGCACGCCGACGACGACCGCGATGTTGACGAGTGCCTGGCCGATGATCCAGACCATGACGCCGCTGGTGACGATGCGCGCGAAGGGATCCGTGTTGGCCCGGATGATGCGGATGAACGAGATGGCGATGACGACGAACAGCAGCAGCACGACGACGGCGCCGATGAGGCCGAGCTCCTCACCGATGATGGCGAAGATGTAGTCGTTGTCGGCTTCGGGCAGCCACGACCACTTCGCCTTGGAATTGCCGAGCCCGACCCCGAACACTCCCCCGGAGGCCAGCGCCCAGGTGCCGTGCATCTGCTGCCAGCAGTCCTTAAGGTAGTCGGCCTCGGTGCAGCCATTCAGCCACACATTGATTCGGTCAGTGCGCGACTGACTCGCAAAGGCGAACATGACGCCGAGAACCCCGATGATCGCACCGCTCGTCAGCAGGTAGCGCAGCTTGACCCCGGCGAAGTAGAAGGTGCCGAAGACGATGAACAGCAGGATGACCGCGGTGCCGAGGTCGCGTCCGACCAGCACGAGACCGATCGAGACGAGCCCGGCTGCGCCCACCGGGGTGAAGTAGCGCTTCCAGTCGGTGTCGTCGGCGCCCGGGCGGGTGAGCACGAAGGCGATCCACACGATGAGCGCGAGCTTGACGAACTCGGAGGGCTGCAGGTTGACCCCCGGGGCGAAGGTCACCCAGTTGCGGTTGCCGCCGTACTCGTAGCTCAGCGGCGTGAGCACCAGCAGCTGCAGCCCGATGCCGAGGAGGATGGCCGGGCGCGCCATGCGCTTCCAGAAGCGGGTCGGCATGCGCGACGCGAGCAGCATCAGCGGAATGGCGACGCCGGCGTAGAGCAGCTGCTTGAGGAAGGCGGTGAAGAAGGAGTTGTTCTGCACGTGCGACTCGATCGACGACGACGAGAGCACCATGACGAGGCCGAAAACGACGAGGAAGAGGGTCGTGCCGAGCAGGAGGAAGAAGTTGGCAGTCTCCATCGCGAAAATGCGGCGGACGCCGATGATCTGCTTGGCGGGCTCAGTCGGGGTCTGGCGCGTCGAGTTCGTCATTGTGAGAACCTCCGACCATGGTGAGCACTGCTGCCGCGAACTGCCGGCCCCGATCGCCATAGTCGCTGAACTGGTCCATCGACGCGGCGGCCGGAGCGAGGAGAACGGTGTCTCCGGGCAGGGCTGCCGCGGCCGATAGGCCGACAGCGATAGGCATGACCTCTTTAGTGTCGGCTGTCTCGACCTCGAACAGGGGAAGGCCGGGCGCGTGTCGCGCGAACGCCGCCCGCACGGGATCGCGGTCCGCGCCGATGAGAACGGCCGCCCGCAGGCGGGCAGCGTGTGTGCTGACCAGCTCGCTGATGTCCACGCCCTTGAGCAGGCCCCCGACGATCCAGACCACCGATGGGAAGGCGCGCAGCGAGGCATCCGCCGCGTGGGCGTTGGTCGCCTTCGAGTCGTCGACCCAGAGCACCTCATCGTGCAGCACGACAGTCTCGGTGCGGTGGTGGTCGACGCGGAAGGTGGCGATCGCCGATCCGACGGTTTCGGCGGGCACGCCGTAGGCACGGGCGAGCGCGGATGCTGCCAGTACATTGGCGACGGAGTGCGGCGCCGCCATGCCGATAGCCGCCAGCTCGCCATGGGTCGTGAGCTCGAGCGCTGTCGCGTGCCGGTC
>JAAFHU010000198.1 GCA_013297645.1 Actinomycetota bacterium | reverse complement strand
CGGCATGATCGGCGAGGTCGCCCGTGCGAAGGCGCTCGCCGTAGTGCTCGGCAAGGCCAAGGTGGTCGACACCAACGGCAAGCCGGTCGATGTCAGCGAGTTCGCTGCGGCCTTCACCGACGAGGGCGATGACTCCGACGCCGCCGAGTTCTTCGCGGGTGGCGACGAGCACGAGGGCCACGACCACGGCTCGAAGGACTCGCACGGCCGCAAAGAGGGCCACGAGCACTACGGGCACGACCACAAGTAGCGCCTAGCAGAACGGCCCGCCCCAGTGGCGGGCCGTTCTGTCGTTAAGCGCCGGGCGAGGGCGCGCGGGCGCTGGCTCCTACTGGTCCTCGGCCAGCGCGTCGGCATCCTGTCGCGCCACCGTGTGGAGGCGGAAGAACCAGTTGACGGTTCGAGTGCGGAATCGCGGAGAGACGAGCAGGCCGAGGGCAAGCGCGACATTGACCGCCAGGGGCAGCAGCAGGACGCTCGTGACAACGGCCTGGCCCCCGGCGAAGCCCAATGGCAGGGCGATGATGAAGTACAGCGTGTGCGACCAGGGCAGCCCCGGCAGCATGAGGGCGAAAGTCCAGAAGCCGTCATTGTCGGCGGTGCGCAGCAGGAGGTAGCTGACGGCCGTGGCCGTGGCGAGGACGAGGAACGCGCCAAGGCCCAGTCCGACACGGCGGGCGAGCCGCTCGCTCGCCTCGATCGGCACCCCGTCGATCACCGGCCGCCGTGCGATGAGCACGAGAGCAGCGATGGAGAGAGCCATCAGGGGGATGCAGAGCACCCACACGAGGCTGGCATCGTTCTCTACCGCGTCGTTCGTGGATACATAGACCGACCCCAGCCACACGAATGCGGTGGCGTAGAGCGCAGCGTGAACGACGGACAAATGCAGTGGCAGGGCGCGTAGACGGTAGCTCTCGGGGTGGCGCAGGGCCAGCCACGCGTTGAGGGTCATGGATCCCAGCAGCACGTAGCCGAAGCTGGTGAAGATCAGCACCGTCGTGAGCTGCCCGGGGGCGGCGAGGAAGTAGAGGGCGGACTGCGCCTCGGCCACGATGACGATCGCGGGACTCAGCATCCAGAACATCACTCGGCGAAAGCTCATGCCGCAAATGTACTGGCGCGGCGACCCCGCGCTCTGCCGTAGGCGAACACGCCAGATTCGCATCCACCGCTCTAGTAGTTTCAGTCACAAGCGATAACTGAAATGGAGCGCAACACATGGCCCAACCGGCTCTGGTCAGCAGCATCTTCGACCAACTCCTCGCCGATCGCATCATCTGGCTCGGTTCAGAGGTGCGCGACGACAATGCCAATGAGATCTGCGCAAAGATCCTCCTCCTCGCGGCTGAGGACCCGAAGAAGGACATCTTCCTCTACATCAACTCTCCCGGTGGCTCGATCACCGCGGGCATGGCGATCTACGACACGATGAAGTTCGTTCCGAACGACATCGTCACCGTGGGCATCGGCCTCGCCGCCTCGATGGGGCAGTTCCTGCTCTCGAGCGGCACCAAGGGCAAGCGCTACATCACGCCGAACGCGCGCGTGCTGCTGCACCAGCCGTCGGGTGGCTTCGGCGGTACCTCCGCCGACATCCAGACCCAGGCGGGCGTCATCCTCGACATGAAGAAGCGCATGGCCGAGATCACCGCCGAGCAGGTCGGCAAGTCGGTCGAGCAGATCCTCATCGACAACGACCGCGACAACTGGTTCAACGCCCAGGAGGCGCTGGAGTACGGTTTCGTCGACCACCTGCGAGAGTTCGCATCCGACGTCGTAGGCGGTGGCGGTACCGACGAGTCCGTCACCGAGAAGTAGTAGAGGAAACCATGAACGAGTTCGACTTCCAGGGCATTGCCCGCCCGGCCAACGAGTCGCGGTACATCCTCCCCACCTTCGAGGAGCGCACTGCCTACGGCTACAAGCGCCAGGACCCCTACGCGAAGCTCTTCGAGGACCGCATCGTGTTCCTCGGCGTGCAGATCGACGACGCCTCGGCGGATGACGTCATGGCCCAGCTTCTCGTGCTCGAGAGCCAGGACCCTGACCGCGACATCCAGATGTACATCAACTCGCCCGGTGGGTCCTTCACCGCGATGACGGCGATCTACGACACGATGCAGTACATCCGCCCGCAGATCCAGACGACGGTGCTCGGCCAGGCGGCCTCGGCCGCTGCCGTGCTCGCCGCGGCGGGAACGCCCGGCAAGCGCCTGGCGCTGCCGAACGCGCGCATCCTCATCCACCAGCCCTCGACCGGCGACTCCGGCCGCGGTCAGGCATCCGACATCGAGATCCAGGCGCGCGAGATCCTGCGCATGCGCGAGTGGCTCGAAGAGACGCTGTCGCGCCACTCCAACCGCTCGGCAGAGCAGGTGCACAAGGACATCGACCGCGACAAGATTCTCGGCGCCGACGAGGCCCTCGAGTACGGTCTCATCGACCAGGTGCTCGTCAGCCGCAAGAACCTGCCGGCGCTCGTCAAGTAACAGCGCAAAAAGGGCCCGCCTCCACTCACGGAGGCGGGCCCTTTCGCATTACTTCTTCGGGCGCAGCACGACCAGCGTCACGATGACGGCGATGCCGACCGCCAGCAGCGCGCCGCCGATCCACAGCACCGTGCCCAGATCGATGGATGCGGCTTCCGCCGGCCCCGCAGCGCCGTCACCGCGCGCATACAGGCCGTTGCAATCGCCCGGTGTCGCCGAGCCCGCGGATGCCGCGAACCCGGCCCCCGGGGCCCAGTCGAACGTGAACTCGTCCGACACGGTGTGCCCGTCGGCCGACACCACCTGGTAGACGAAGCGATAGGTTCCCGCCGCGCCCATCTCCGGCACCGTGTACACCGACGGGCCCTCGACCGTGACGCAGCCGTCACCGTAGTACAGCCCGTCGGCGTCGATGATCTCGATGCCGAAGCCCGAGCCGTCGCCCCCGAGGTCGAGCAGCGGCTCGTTCGTCGTGACCGAGAAGTGCTCGGGCAGCGCGGTGAGCGTCTCGCCCGGCGCCGGAGTCGACGACACCAGGTAGTTGTGCGCCGACGCCGGACCGGCGGTGAGCAGCACGGCGAGAAGCCCGAGGGCTATGGCCGAACCCAGCCGCTTCATGCGCTGCGGCGGCGGCCGGTCACGCCGATGACGATGCCGACGGCACCGACGACGAGACCGAGGATGCCGAGCACGCGGGCGAGCACATCGTCGCCCCCGCTGGTCGAGCCGGCCGATGACTCGTCGGTGTGCTCGGCCTCGGCGCCGCCGTGGTGGCCCTCACCCTCGACGGCCGCCGTCAGCGTCACCGCGGGAACCTCCTCGCCGACCCAGTTCGTCTCGCCGACCTCGCAGGTCTGCAGGGTCGGGAACTCGAGAACGTCGCCCTCCTCGCCGGCGAGGGCGAGG
>JAAFHU010000197.1 GCA_013297645.1 Actinomycetota bacterium | reverse complement strand
GCGGGCTGGCGAAGAGGTTGGAGATGTGCACGAGAGTGCCCACCTGCTCGCTCACCGCCTTCACCAGCGCCGGGTGCGCGTGGCCGAGGGAGTTGACGGCGATGCCCGCCAGGAAGTCGAGGTAGCGCGTGCCGTCGGCATCCCAGACGTAGCAGCCCTCGCCGCGCACGAGTAGCGCGCCCGGCGTCGGCGCCGACTTCATCATCGCGTTGGTGTAATCGTCAACCCAACTCATGCGGGAATCACCTCTGTACCCATTCCCTCGGGGGTGAAGACTTCAAGCAGGATGCCGTGCGGCACCCGCCCATCGATAATGGCCGCCTTCGCGACGCCGCCCTCGACCGCGTCGAGGCAGGCTGCCATCTTGGGGATCATGCCCGACTCCAGCGTCGGCAGCAGCGAGGCCAGTTCGGCTGTGTCGATGACGCTGATGAGAGAGTCGCGGTTCGGCCAGTCGGCATAGAGGCCCGCGACATCCGTCAGCACGACGAGCTTGGCGGCGCCCAGCGCGATTGCCAGTGAGGCCGCCGCGGAGTCGGCGTTGACGTTGTGCAACTGGCCGGCGGCGTCGGGGGCGATGGAAGAGATGACCGGGATGCGCTTCTTGTCTATGGCCTCGAGAACCGGCGCGGGGTTGACGGCGACAACATCGCCGACGAAGCCAATGTCGACGGAAACCCCATCGACGATCGCCCCCCGGCGCTCTGCCGTGAAGAGGCCGTCGCTCTCGCCAGAGAGCACCGCGCTCAGGTCGCCGTGCGCGTCGATCAGCTCGGCCAGCTCGACGCTGACCACGCCGGTCAGCACCTCCTTGACCACCGGCATCACCTCGGCCGTTGTCACCCGGTAGCCGCCGGCGAACTCGCTGGCGATGCCGAGCTCGCCGAGCCGGGCAGAGATCTGCGGGCCGCCGCCGTGCACGACGACCGGCGTGACGCCGGCGAAGTGCAGGTAGGCCATGTCCTCGGCGAAGGCGCGCTTGAGCTCGTCGTCGATCATGGCGTTGCCGCCGAACTTGACGACGATGATCTCGCCGTGAAAACGCTTGAGCCACGGCAGTGACTCGATGAGCACTGCCGTCTTGATCGGAGCCTCGAGCTCCTGGGCCTGCCGGAAGACGCCCATCAGCTGCTGTACGCCGAGTTCTCGTGCACGTAGTCGTGCGTGAGGTCGTTGGTGAGGATGGTCGCGGCAGCGGAGCCGACCTTGAGGTCGATGAGCACATGCACGTCGCGCGGCGTCAGGTCGACGTCGGTCGAGGGGCGGTCGGGCTCCCCCGACGCGCAGACTCGCACACCGTTGATCGTCACGTCGATGTCGTAGGGGTCGAACTCGGCCTGCGTCGTTCCGACGGCGGCGAGCACGCGGCCCCAGTTGGGATCGTTGCCGAACACCGCGGCCTTGAAGAGGTTGTTGCGGGCGACACTGCGGCCCACCTCGACGGCGTCATCCTCGTTGGCGGCGTGGATGGTCTCGATCGCGATGTTGTGGCTGGCGCCCTCGGCATCCGCCTGCAGCTGCTCGGCGAGGCTCGCGCAGAGCTCGGTCACGGCGGCCGTGAACTCCTCGATGCCGGGGGTCACCCCGGATGCCCCGCTGGCGAGCAGCGACACCTGGTCGTTGGTCGACATGCAGCCGTCGCTGTCGAGCCGGTCGAAGGTGACCCGGGTCGCGGCGCGCAGGGCGTCGTCGAGCTCGGAACTGCCGAGGAGGGCATCCGTCGTGATCACGACGAGCATCGTGGCCAGCCCGGGGGCCAGCATGCCGGCACCCTTGGCCATGCCGCCGAGCGACCAGGAGCCGCGGTCGACGACCGCCGTCTTGGGAACCGAGTCGGTCGTCATTATCGCGTGGGCGGCATCCAGCCCGCCGTTGTCACTGAGCGCCGCGATGGAGGCCGGCACCGCGCCGAGAAGGTTCGCGCGGAACTCCTCACCGCCATAGCCGATGAGCCCGGTCGAACAGACGAGCACGTCGCCCGCCGACACACCGAGCCCCTCGGCGACGGCCTCCGCGGTCGCGTGGGTGGTCTGGAAGCCGTAGGCGCCGGTGTAGCAATTGGCGCCGCCCGAGTTGAGGATGATCGCCGACACGATGCCGTCGCTGATCGCCTGCTGCGACCAGAGGATCGGGTTGGCCTTGGCGCGGTTGCTCGTGAACACCGCGGCCGCCGCGAACGACGGCCCGAGGTTCTGCACGAGGGCGAGGTCGGTCTTGCCCGTCGACTTGAGGCCGGCGGCGACGCCGGATGCGACGAAGCCCTGGGGGGTGGTGACGCTCACGGGGCGACTCCGTTCACGGTGAGGCCGGCGGTCTCGGCGAGGCCGAGCGCGATGTTGGCGGACTGGATGGCGGCACCGGCGGTGCCCTTGACGAGATTGTCGATCGCGGTGATCGTCACGAGCCGGCCGGCGGCCTCGTCGACCGCGAAGCCGATGAGCGCGGTGTTGGCGCCCACGGTGTCCGCTGTTCTCGGGAAGGTTCCGGCGGGCATGAGGTGCACGAAGGGCTCGTCGGCGTAGGCCTCTTCGAAGGCGGCCTCGATGCTCGCCGCGCTGGCGCCCGGAGCGAGGCGGGCCGTGCTGGTCGCGAGGATGCCCCGCGACATGGGAACGAGCACCGGCGTGAACGAGATGCTGACGTCGGCCGCGCCGGCGACCCGCAAGTTCTGGCGGATCTCCGGGTTGTGGCGGTGCACTCCCCCGACGGCGTAGGCGGATGCGGACCCCATGATCTCGGCCGCAAGGTACTCCGTCTTGAGGCTCTTTCCGGCTCCCGACGGTCCGACGGCGAGAACGGCGACGAGGTCCTGCGCCTCGATCGCGCCCGCCCGGATAGCGGGTGCGAGCCCGAGCGTGATGGCTGTCACGTTGCAGCCCGGCACGGCGATGCGCTTCGCCTCCTGCAACAAGGAGCGCTGCTTCGAACCATCGGCGTGCACCAGCTCGGGCAGGCCGTAGGTCCAGGCACCGAAGTAGTCGCCGCCGTAGAAGGCCGCCCAGTCGTCTTCGTCGGTGAGCCGGTGGTCCGCACCGCAGTCGACGACGAGCGTGCCCTCGGGCAGGGCCGCGGTCACCTCGCCCGACTTCCCGTGCGGCAGTGCGAGAAAGACGACGTCGTGGCCGCTCAAGACCGCGGTGGTCGTCTCCTGCAGGGTGAGGCCCGCGAGCGAGCGCAGGTGGGGCTGGGTGCTGATTAGCGGCTCGCCCGCGTTCGAGAACGCGGTGACCGTCTGGATGTCGAAATCGGGGTGGGCTGCGAGGAGTCTCAGCAGTTCACCACCCGCGTAGCCGGAGGCACCGGCGACGGCAACGGAGAGAGGCATGGCTCAACCTTAAGAGAGAACGGACGAAGGCTGGGGCAGGCGACGGCTGGCTAGAAACTGAGCGATGTCAGTTAGCGAACCGGCGCCCCGAATCGCTCGTCCGTACGACGACGTCGCGC
>JAAFHU010000196.1 GCA_013297645.1 Actinomycetota bacterium | reverse complement strand
TTCCGGCCCGCCGCATCGCCGACATCCCGGTCGAGCTCGATGGCGACCTTGGCCGCTCGATCCACGCCGCCGAGGCAGCCCTCACCGCACGCCTGCTCGCCACGTTCAACCGCGTGCGGGTGCTCAAGCCGGATGCCGACACCGAGGATCTGCTGCGTGTTGTCGCCCATGCCGAGTTGGAGGAGTCGAAAGCCGCCAAGACCGACGACAACGTCTTCACCATGGTGCGCAAGATCGGCCAGGCCAAGGCGGGTCTCGCTGCCGACTACACGATCCAACTCGCGCGCAATGTCGGCAAGGTCGTGTTCTTCGCCAAGCACATCGACGTCATGGACCAGGCAGAGGAGCAGTTCGCCAAGGCGGGGCTCAAGACCGTGTCGATTCGGGGGGACCAGTCGCCGAAGGCACGCCAGGAGGCGATTGACGGCTTCGACAACGACCCAGAGGTCGCGATCGTGGTCGCGTCGCTGACGGCCGCTGGCGTCGGCCTCAACCTGCAGGCGGCATCCAACGTGGTTCTCGCCGAGCTGAGTTGGACGAGTGCAGAGCAGACGCAGGCGATCGACCGTGTGCACCGCATCGGCCAGGAGCTGCCCGTCACCGCCTGGCGCATCATCGCAGCGCACACGATCGACGCGAAGATCGCCGAGCTGATCGACAGCAAAGCAGGCCTCGCGGCCCGTGCTCTCGACGGCTCTGACGACGAGGTCACCGCCGAGGCGAACGTTCAGTTGTCGGCCCTGATGAGCCTGCTGCGCGACGCCATCGACGAGTAGTCGCCCCTGCCCGACTAGCTCGCCGGTAGACAAGACGCTCTGTACAAGCCCCCACAGCGGGGGCTCCCCAGACTGGGGGGAGCGCAATTGGTAGCGCTCACAATAAGTTCAATTCATGCACTAGTCGGGGGACTAGGGACGACGGTGGTCCAAGGCTGAGAAGAGGAGTCACGGGGGTGACTCCCGCACATTTCTCATTCGGGGCCGCAAGCCACCGTCGTCCTAGCAGAACCACTTCGGGCCAGAGGCCACCGGTATTGAGCTGGTGTGATCAGTAGAGCGCGGATGCCGTGAGCAGCAGCGACAGCAGCCCATTGACGAGCACCAGGGCGGCGGCAATCCCTGCCACAACGACCAGCAGCACGATGAGTGGCGCGAGCGCGTTACGCGCCGTCTCCCGGCCGACGTAGGCGGCCCGGGCCGGCAGATAAGCCAGCGGCGTCAGCAATGCCAGCGCCGGCGACGCCAGTCTGTCGTGGCCGTCGCGGTAGAGCACGTGGCGGTCGAGCGCGGCCAGGCCCACGGCGAGGAGCAGGAACACGACGACGAGAAGAACCTGCGTGAAAGTCGTGTAGAGCACTGGCACCAGGGTTGCCAGGGCGAATGCGGCTCCGCCCAGCGCCGCGGGCAGAAGGGCCAGCAGCCAAGCCCAGGCGGTATAGCGGCGATCGGGGTTGAGGCGCACGCCGGCGCGAGCGGGGCCCACGGTGGAGAACGGCTGGTAGTCCGTCGAGAAGTCGGCGTTGAGAGACGGTGTGCGGTAGGTGGGGGCGACCGCGATCAGGGTGGCATTGCCTGCGTTGGGCTGTGCCACGACCGTCTGCGGCGGCTGATCGTCGTCCGGCAGGCGGAATACGGGCAGCGGATCGACAACAGCGGGCTGCTCGGGCACAAACGTCTGGCGGGTCAGGGTCTGTGTGGGCCCGTAGCCTGCCTGCTGGGCCGTCGCGCCCACGGAGGCGCTCATCGTGGCCGCAGCCTGTTGGGAGAGGTACGAGGCGCTCGAAGCCGCCTGCTGCTGGGGTGCGGGATTCACGACGGTCTCGACGACCGGCGCTGAATGCACGAGCGTGGGGCGGTACTGGGCGAAATCATTCGTCCAGGACTCGCCGGTCCACCAGCGCTGCTGGAAACTACCGGCGGGGTCGGGGTACCACCCAGCCGGGATGGGCGTGCTAGACGGGGAGGACATGGCGGGGGCCACTTCTTTCAAGATCGGGTATTTGAAAGTCACTGCCTATGTTAGGTGCATTTTGCGTGAACAGCATGGCAATTGTGTGCCCCACTCTGGGGGCACAGACATTTCCGGTGCTCCACGCCGGAGACGTGAGGATTGCGCGCGCATTAAATGAACAAAGGGGCGCTCCCGTGCGGGTGCGTCCCTCGTTCATGATCTCAACCTAACCGCCGAAGGATCCCCAGTCGACTACCTGCCAGGCGATCCACCCGTTGCGGCGAACGAGCGTGACCGTGATGTCAAAGGTGTTCTCGCTGGCGTCAACCGACTCGCACACGATCTTCTCTCCCGGCAGAACGGGGGCGTTGCCCTCGCAGCTGACCGACATGCTGCTCGTCGCGATGAGCATCGCGTCGTTCGCCACGGAATCCTCGATCTGCGCGGTGAACACCGCGGGGAGGAGGGCGATGAGCACGCCGGGAACCGCGATGACCGAGGCCACGTGGAGCATGGCAAGGCCGAACCAGACGAGCACCGGGCCGATTCCGTGGCCGGTCTCGCGGATGACGGAGCGGGCACGGACGAGGAGGTAGACGGGCGCCGACAGGGCAGCCCAGCCCCAGTGCGCAACCCGCTTGTGGCCGGCGGCGACCAGCGCCTTGTGGTCGAAGTAGGCGAGCAGGATCACGAGGAGGTACGGCACCGCGAGGATGCCGATATAGATGAACTGGCTGCCGTTCATTCCCAGGGAGGTGAGCAGCAGCAGGCTGAGCACCAGCTGGAACAGCGGAACCATGGCGATGATCCACGCGGGTCCGGTGCCGGAGGGCTTGGCGCCGCTCGCGGCGGCCGTGGCGGGCACCTGGTCGATCGTCACGATCGGCGTCTTGACGCGCGTGCCCGCTCGGCGGGTCTCCTTCTCGCCGAAGAGAGCATCGAGGGATTCAGCCGGCGCGACAGCGGGGCGAACGTCGAAGATCGTGTCGAGCGAGGGGCCGGAGTGACCCGCGACCGGGGTGTCGAAGATGGTGTTGAGCGAGGGGCTGGCAACGGGGGTCTCGATGACCGGGTCGGGCGTGTACAGCGACGTCGGGATCACGGGCTCGGCGACCGGCGGGGCCGACGACATTGCCTCGGCAAATGCTGCAGCCGGAGCGGCGGGTGCCGCGGGTACGGAGGGGGCACCCTGGCTTACCTGCGTGAACGCGCGAGGCGGCTCGAGCTCGCGCAGCGACTCGGCGGTGGGAACGGACGGCTCGGCGGGACGGCGGTCGGCGGTAGAACGCTCACGGAAGAGCTCTTCGCGACGGGTGGGCACCTCATCGTCGGCCCAGGCGAACTTGGTGTCCTGGACGACCATGGGCTGGCGTGCGGCGGAGGTCTGCTCGGTCCAGGCGTGGTTGTTCCACCAGCGGAGCTGCGGAAGTCCCAGCGGATCCGGATACCATCCGGCCGGGGCTCCAAAAAGATCGTCAGACACAGTGCTCTTCCTCCCCCGAAAGCCAAGTAAGTTTCGAGTCTTCGCAA
>JAAFHU010000195.1 GCA_013297645.1 Actinomycetota bacterium | reverse complement strand
GATGCCGTCGTAGGACCAGTCCTTCTTGTCATCCGCCTCCTTCAAATCTTCGGGGCGGAGGCGCATGACGAGCACGGCGGCCTTCGCCTTCTCTTCGAGGTACTCCTCGTGGTCGACGAGGTTCTCGGGGATCACGTGGAAGGCGGAGCCGTAGGTGACCTCGGAAGCCTTGATCGGCGTGCCGGAGGGGTCGCGGGTGAGCCGCACGTTCTGGCCGTCGCCCCACAGCGTGTGGCGCAGCAGCTGGTTGGGCTCGGCGTCGGGAGCGAGGTCGCGGAAGAGCACGACAGCGGGCACCGGGGTCAGCGCGATCGCGCCGATGAGGCTGTTACGAACGAGGGCGCGGCGGGTGAAGCCCGACTCCTTGTTGCCGAGGGTGAAGACCTCGGCGGCCTTGGCGCGCGTCGCGTCGGTGCCGCGGGTGCCGTGGCGCATCTCGACGATCTCGGCGTCGGACATGAGGGCTTTGGCCCAGTGCACCGCACCGATGCCGATGCCGATGAGGCCGAGCGCGATCGCCAGGCCGAGGCTCAGCGTGCTGATTCGAACGGATGCCAGATTGCCCGGCTCGATCGGGAACAGGAAGTAGAACACGACGGCGAGCACGCTGCCGATGACCGACAGGAAGAAGAACCCGGAGACGCGGCGCTCGGCCACGCGCTCCTTCGCGGGGTCGGTGTCGGTGATGCGCTGGCGGTGCGGCGGGAGCCCCGGGTTGACGAGCCCGTTGTCGTCGGTCGATGCGATTCCTGCCTCGGTGGGCAGGCTTCGCACAACAGCGGTTCCGGCGGTCGTGCCACCGTGATCGTCTGCCATGGTCTTCCCTTTCAGCTGTACTGCTGTAAATCGTGCGTTGTAAGAATCAGTTGGAGCGGGCGGTCAGCCAGATCGTCACGCCGACGATTGCGCCGAGGCCGAAGATCCAGATGAAGAGGCCCTCAGAGACCGGGCCGAGGTTGCCCAGATCGAGGCCGCCGGGCGACGGGTTCTCGTTGAGGAACTGCAGGTAGGTGATGATGTCCTTCTTGTCCTCGGCGGTGAGGTTGAGGTCGGAGAACACGGGCATGTTCTGCGGGCCGGTGACCATGGCCTCGTAGGCGTGGGTGCCGGAGACGCCCTTGAGCGACGGGGCGTACTTGCCCTCGGTGAGCGCGCCGCCGGCGCCGGCCACGTTGTGGCACATGGCGCAGTTGATGCGGAACAGCTCGGCTCCGAGTGCGGCATCGCCGCCGCCCTCGGTGTACTCGGAGGAGGGGATTGCCGGGCCGGGGCTGACCGAGGCCACATAGGCGGCCATGGCCTTGACCTGGTCGTCGGTGAACTGCACGGGCTTGACCTGGGCCTGGGGGCCGCTGGCGGCTCCCGGCATGCGTCCCGTTCCGACCTGGAAGTCAACAGAGGCCGCGCCGACGCCGATGAGCGTCGGGCCCTCGGAGGTGCCCTCAAGGTTGAGGCCGTGGCAGGTCGCGCAGTTGGCGGCGAAGAGCTTCTCGCCCTCGTCGATGACCGCGGCGTGGGACGCCTGCGAGTCGGCCGTGGCGCTCGTGGTGAAGAGCGCGTAGGCGCCGCCGGTGGCCATGAGGCCTATAAGGATGAGCGACACACTCGCCAGCGGGTGGCGGCGTCCTGTCGCGCGGGTTGTGCGTGCCGTAGCCGCCTTCTTCGCCATGGTTTCTTTCTTGCCGATCAATTGGGGAGTAGGTAGACGACTGCGAAGAGCGCGATCCACACGACGTCGACGAAGTGCCAGTAGTACGACACGACGATCGCCGTCACGGCGTCGCGGTGGGTGAAGTTCTTGACGACATAGGCGCGGCCGATCACGAGGAGGAAGGCGATGAGCCCGCCCGTCACGTGGAGGCCGTGGAAGCCGGTCGTGAGGTAGAACGCCGAACCATAGGCGTTCGAGTTGAGCGCGATGCCCTCGCCGACGAGGGTGGCGTACTCGAAGATCTGGCCGATAACGAAGATGGCACCCATGACGTAGGTCACGAAGAACCACTCGACCATGCCCCACTCGCTGATCTTCCAGCTCTTGCGGCGCGGGCGCAGCTTCTCTGCGGCGAACACGCCCATCTGGCAGGTGACCGACGAGAGCACGAGAATAATCGTGTTGACGGCGGAGAAGGGAACGTTGAGGAATTCACGCTCCGAAGCCCACAGGTCAGGCGCCAGCGAACGGAGGGTGAAGTAGATCGCGAATAGGCCGGCGAAGAACATCACTTCGCTGCCGAGCCAGACGATCGTGCCTACGGCCACCACGTTCGGACGATTAACCACGGGAGCTCCAACGGAGCGGGGCAGCGAGGTCGTAGTCACCTATCCATTATGCCCCCAAAGCGATGCCTTCTTTTCGCCTTTGGAGAGGTGTCGCGGGTGCTTTCACTAGTATTTCGAGCATGCCTACCGAGCCCACCTGGCCGCACCTCCTCGAGACCCTCATCGCCGGGTCCGATCTGTCGATCAGCGAGTCCAGTTGGGCCATGCGCCAGGTGGTTACCGGGGAGGCGACGCCCTCGCAGATCGCCGCCCTGCTGGTCGGCCTGCGCATCAAGGGCGAGACGGTCGACGAGATCGTCGGATTCCGGGATGCGGTGCTCGAGAGCGCCGTTCCGCTGCCCGTCGACCCCATGGTCCTCGACATCGTCGGCACCGGCGGCGACCCCTTCGGCGCAGTGCTGAACATCTCCTCCGCGGCCTCGGTGATCGCTGCGTCGACCGGCATCCCGGTCGTCAAGCACGGCAACCGGGGCGCGTCATCCGCGTCGGGCGCCTCCGACGTGCTCGCCGTGCTCGGCGTCGACCTCACGCTGCCGCCGGAGCGGGTCGCCGCGATCCTCGACGAGGTGGGCATCACCTTCGTCTTCGCGGCCGCGTTCCACCCCGGATTCCGCCACGCGGGCCCAACGCGCAAGGAGCTCGGCGTGAGCACCCTGTTCAATATCCTCGGACCCCTGTGCAACCCGGCCAGGCCCGAGGCCTCGGCCGTCGGAGTGGCCAGCCTCGAGCGTGTCCCGCTCGTCGTGGGGGTGTTCCAGACACGCGGCGCGACCGCCCTCGTCTATCGCGGGGACGACGGAATCGACAAGCTGACGACGACAGGGCACAGCCACATCTGGGAGGTGTCGCGCGGGTCGGTGACCGAGCACGACCTCAACCCCGCCGAGCTCGGCATCGCGCGATCGAGCATCGACGACCTGCTGGGCAAGGATGCGGACCACAATGCCGGCGTCATCCGGTCGGTTCTTGCCGGTGACCGCGGCCCCGTGCGCGATGTGGTGCTGCTCAACACCGCTGCGGGGATCACGTCGTGGCAGCTCGCGCAGGACCCGGAGCAGGTGCGCCGCCCGATCACCGAGCGACTCGCCGAGAACATGACGATCGCGGCCGAGGCCATCGACTCCGGCGCGGCCGCGGCCAAGCTCGACGCGTGGGTTACTGCGACGCAGTCCAGTCGAAGGTCTTCGTAACGGCCTTCTTCCAGACGGTGAGCAGG
>JAAFHU010000194.1 GCA_013297645.1 Actinomycetota bacterium | reverse complement strand
CGTGTCGGCCTGGTGCCCGACCTTCACTCCGCCGTGGATGGCTAGCACCGAGATGAACCGGGCGAAGATGTGCGCCGTGGTGATGAACAGCAGGGTCGAGGACTTCTCGTTGACGACCTCGCTCATGACTACCGCGGCATTGCGGGTCGTCTCGACGAAGTTCGCGTGGGTGAGCACGACACCCTTCGGGCGGCCGGTCGAGCCCGAGGTGTAGATGAGCGTCGCGATGTCTGCCGCCTTGGCGAGGTTGCGGCGGCGCTGAATCTCGGAGTCCTCGACTTTCACCCCCGCCGTGGTCAGCTTGTCGAGGTCGCCGAGGCCGAGCTGCCACACCTTTGTGACAGCGGGGGCCTCACTGCGGATCTCGTCGAAGCGCGCGAAGTGGTCGGGGGTCTCGGTGATGATTCCGATGGCGCCCGAGTCGGTGAGGTTCCAGAGCAGCTGGGCTGGCGAGGAGGTCTCGTAGATCGGCACCATCACGGCGCCGGCGTACCAGAGGGCGAAGTCGACGAGGCTCCACTGGTAGGAGGTCTTCGCCATGAAGGCGACCTTGTCGCCCGGCTGGATTCCCCCGTCGACAAAGCCCTTGGCGAGGGCGATGACCTGGTCCTCGAACTCCTTCGCCGTGACATCAGACCAGCCGCCGTCGGCGGTCGGAAGCGCGAAGATCGCCAGGTTCGGAGTCGCTGCGACGCGGTCGGCGAGAAGGTGCGTCGCATTGGCATTGGGGTCGGCCTCGACGGCCGGTGGGGTGAACGATTCTTTCACGGGTAGCTCCTTTGGCACCGGTGCGGATTTTCTTGGCTCTCACTCTAACTTGTGACTATCTGGAGAGGTACCGTGAGTCCGCGATGGGGGCGTGGACTAACTAAGCTCGTCACTCGTGCATGCCATTGGAATAGACATCGGTGGAACGAAGATCGCCGGCGCCCTTGTGAGCGAGGACGGCGCGATCATCGCCGAGGACCGCCAGCCGACCCCGGCCGGCGACCCGGTCGCCATCACCGACATCGTCGTGGCGATGATCGAGCGGCTCTCCGCCGGGCACGAGGTCAAGGCCGCCGGCGTCGCCGCCGCCGGCTTCATCGACGCCGCACAGTCGACCGTGTACTACGCGCCCAACATCAACTGGCGCAATGAGCCCTTCCAAGCCAATCTGCGCGCCCGCCTCGACCTGGACATCACCATCGACAACGACGCCAATGCGGCCGGATGGGCGGAGTTCCGCTTCGGCGCCGGCCGCCATGTCAGCGACATGACGATGCTCACCATCGGCACCGGAGTCGGCGGGGCGATCGTCACCGAGAACCGCCTGTTCCGCGGGGGCTTCGGCGCCGGCGCCGAGGTCGGCCACCTGCGCGTCGTGCCCGACGGGCTGCCGTGCGGCTGCGGCGCCAGGGGCTGCATCGAGCAGTACGGCTCCGGCCGCGCCCTGCTGCGCTACGCCAACGAGATCGCGGACGTCGGCGGCATAGGCCTGCCGCTCGCGAACGCGCGGGCGGAGAACGGCGAGCTCACCGGCACCATCGTCGGCGAGTTCATCGCCGCCGGCGACGCGGGAGCGGTGCACGCCCTGCAGGAGCTCGGCCGGTGGATCGGCCAGGCCTGCGCGTCGCTCGGCGCGGTCCTCGACCCCCAGCTCTTCGTCATCGGCGGGGGCGTGGCCGTCGCTGGCGACCTCTTGCTCGACCCGATCCGGGAGGCGTACATCGCGAACCTCCCCGCCCGCGGCTACCACCCCGAGCCGGAGTTCCAGACAGCCGAGCTGGTCAATGACGCGGGGGTCGTCGGCGCCGCAGACCTCGCCCGAATCCACTCGCTCTCGCGGTAGTCTTTACTACTCGCGCATAGGCAGGCACACGATGTTCTACTGGATTATGAAGAACCTGGTCGCCGGACCGATCCTCAAGACGGTGTTTCGGCCTTGGATCGTCGGTGACGAGAAGATCCCCACGAGCGGCCCGGTCATCCTCGCCAGCAACCACCTGTCGTTCATCGACTCGATCTTCTTGCCGCTTGTCATCGACCGGCGCATCTCGTTCCTCGCCAAGAGCGACTACTTCGTCGGCCGCACGCTCAGCGGCTGGCTCGTCAAGCACTTCCTGCTCGGCACCGGCATGCTGCCGATCGACCGATCGGGCGGCAAGGCCTCCGAGGCCTCGCTCAACACGGGCCTGCGGGTTCTCGCCCAGGGCGGCGTGCTCGGCATCTACCCGGAGGGCACGCGCAGCCCTGACGGCAAGATGTACCGCGGCCGCACGGGCGTCGCGCGCATGATCCTCGAGGGCCACGTGCCGGTCGTGCCGGTCGTCATGGTCGACACCGAGAAGGTCATGCCGATCGGCAGCAAGATACCGAAGGTGCGCCGGATCGGGGTCATGTTCGGCGACCCGCTCGACTTCTCGCGTTTCGAGGGCCTCGAGGGCGACCGCTTCATCCTTCGCTCGATCACCGACGAGATCATGTACGAGCTCAACCGCCTCAGCGGACAGGAGTACGTCGATGTCTATGCGAGCTCGGTCAAAGAGCGGGCGAAGGCGAAGGCTGCCAGCTAGCGCCCTGCTGCTGCGCGTGTGCGGACGAAGCGACGCACACGCCGCCGCTCCGTCCGGCTCCGCTAGGCTCGAACCTGCTGCATTTTCGCGGCATCCCTCTGTTATTCGTTAGGAAATCTCCCTGTGGTCGACCCGTCCGAGCAAGTAGTCCTCGCTGATCCCTCCGTGATCGCCGGGCTCGACTATTGGCGCGAGCTGCCCATCAAGCAGCAACCGGAATGGCCGGATGCCGCAGCCGTCGCCGCCGCCAGCGCCGAGATCGCTGCCCTGCCGCCCCTCGTCTTCGCAGGAGAGGTGGACATTCTGCGCGAGCGCCTGGCCAAGGCGGCCCAGGGCGAGGCCTTCCTGTTGCAGGGCGGCGACTGCGCCGAGACCTTCGCTGGCGCAACGGCCGAGCAGATCCGCAACCGGGTCAAGACCATCCTGCAGATGGCCGTCGTGCTCACCTACGGCGCCTCGATGCCGATCGTCAAGATGGGCCGGATGGCCGGGCAGTTCGCCAAGCCACGCTCGACCGACACGGAGACCCGCGACGGCGTCACGCTTCCCGCGTACCGCGGCGATATCGTCAACGGCTACCCCTTCACGGCCGAGTCGCGCGAGGCGGACCCGCGCCGCCTGGTGCAGGGCTACCACACGGCCGTGTCGACCCTCAATCTCATCCGCGCCTTCACACAGGGTGGTTTCGCCGACCTGCGCCAGGTGCACAGCTGGAACAAGGGCTTCGCGTCGAACCCGGCGAACCACCGATACGAGAAGCTCGCCAACGAGATCGACAAGGCCATTCGCTTCATGGAGGCGGCGGGCGCTGACTTCGACGAGCTCAAGCGCGTCGAGTTCTACACCAGCCACGAGGGCCTGCTCATGGATTACGAGCGTCCGATGACCCGCATCGACTCGCGCAATGGAACGCCGGTAAACACCTCGGCGCACTTCCTCTGGGTGGGGGAGCGCACACGCGACCTCGACGGCGCGCATATCGACTACTTCAGCCGCGT
>JAAFHU010000193.1 GCA_013297645.1 Actinomycetota bacterium | reverse complement strand
CTCGTACATGACCTGGGTCGCGCCGTTGGCGAGCGGACCGTAGACGATGTAGCTGTGCCCGGTGACCCAGCCGACATCGGCGGTGCACCAGTAGACGTCGGTCTCGGGGTGGAGGTCGAACACGTTCTTGTGCGTCGTGGCGACGTGGGTGAGGTACCCGCCGCTCGTGTGCAGGATGCCCTTCGGCTTGCCGGTGGTGCCGCTCGTGTAGAGGATGAAGAGGGGGTTCTCGGCCTCGAAGCCCTGCGCCTCGTGCTCGGTGCTGGCGGTCTCGACCACGTCGTGCCACCAGAGGTCGCGGTCGTCGTTCCAGGCGACCTCGTTCTCGCCGCGCCTGAGCACGAGCACGTGCTCGACGGGGGACTCAGCCCAGCCGTCGAGGGCGCCGTCGACCGCTGCCTTGAGCGGAAAGACCTTGCCCTTGCGCCAGCCGCCGTCGGCGGTGACGACCAGCTTTGCGCGGGCGTCGTCGATGCGGGTGCGCAGCGACTCGCTGCTGAAGCCGCCGAAGACGACGGAGTGCACGGCGCCGAGGCGCGCGATCGCGAGCATGGTGACGACAGCCTCGGGCACGACCGGGAGGTAGACAGCGACCCGGTCGCCCTTCTCGACGCCGAGGGCCGCCAGGGCGTTCGCGGCCTGCTTCACCTGCTCGGTGAGCTGTGCGTACGTGACGGTGCGGGTGTCGCCCGGCTCGCCCTCCCAGTGGATGGCGACGCGGTCGCCGTTGCCCGCGAGCACGTGCCGGTCGAGGCAGTTGTAGGCGACGTTGATCTCGCCGTCGGCGAACCAGCGGGCGACCGGGGCACCCGACCAGTCGAGCGTCTCGGTGAAGGGTGTCTGCCAGTGCAGCTGCCGCGCCTGGTCGGCCCAGAAGGCCAGCCGGTCGGCCTTGGCGTCGTCGTAGAGGCCCGCATCGGCGACGGCGTTGGCCGCGAATTCCGGTGTGGGAGGAAAGCGGCGGGTCTCGGTCAGAAGGCTGTCAATCGAATTGCTGGACATCGTCATCCTCGTTGATGTCGCGACTCTGCCAGGGATGGCCGCGGGGTGGTGGGTGGTTTTCCGATCCTAGCCCCGCCCAGCAAACTCGCGGAATTTGCTACGAATTTGTCCCTTGCATGGCGGACCCCAAGGGGTACACTCAGAAACGTCAAATTCACTTTGACTGACGGCGCGTTCACGATTCCCCCCAATCGGCGCCGTTGTGGCGGCGTCCGTTCCCCCCAATGGACGCCGCCCCTCTGTTTAATTCCTAATATCGTTCCGGTACTGGCTCCGTGGGGGCTGGTCGATTGTGGCGGCTATAGGTTGCCCGTTCTTGCTCTCCTTCACACGCGCGGCGCTCGCACCGCATGTGCGCGTGCGATCGCGGCGCTGCGCGCGCGATTTAGCGTGGGCGGATGCCTGCCTCGTTTGTTGCGTCCGTGGAGGGCGGGGTGCTGGTGCAGCGGCGGCGGTTGCCAGCCGCCTTTGGCGAGCTTCTGTCGCTCGTTGAGGATCCTCGTACTACCGACGTGTTCTGCAATGGGCCTGGCGACGTGTGGGTGGACTACGGCAGCGGGTTGGTTCGCGTTCCGCTCGCCGTGCCTGAGGGGCGGCTGCGGGAGCTGGCCGTGCGGCTCGTGGGGCTCGGCGGGCGGCACATCGACGAGGCGTCGCCGGCCGTCGACGCGCGGCTCGAGGGCGGCATCCGGGTGCACGCGGTGCTGCCGCCCATCTCGCCGATCGGAACGCTCCTCTCTATCCGGCTGCCCTCCCAAGCGCGCATACCGGTAACCGACGAGCGGCTTCGGCGACTGGTCGCCGACCGGGCCAATCTGCTCATCACCGGGGCCGGCGGCAGTGGCAAGACCACGCTGCTGGCCGCGCTGCTCTCGCTGGCAGCGCCGACCGAGCGCATCGTCGCCATCGAGGATGTCTCCGAACTGCGCGTCAACCACCCGCACTTCGTGTCGCTCGAGGCGCGGCAGTCGAACCTCGAGGGCGTCGGCGAGGTGTCGCTCGGCCGGCTGTTGCGCGAGGCACTGCGCATGCGGCCCGACCGCCTCGTGCTGGGGGAGTGCCGCGGGGCCGAGGTGCGCGAGCTGCTCAGCGCTCTCAACACGGGTCACGACGGTGGGGCCGGCACCCTGCACGCGAACTCCCTCGCCGACGTGCCGGCCCGGCTCGAGGCGCTCGGAGCCCTCGCCGGCATGAGCGACACGGCTCTCGCCCGGCAGGCGGTCAGCGCCATCGGTGCCGTCGTGCACCTCTCGCGGGCGACGCGAACGGTCGAGGCCATCGGCACCCTGCGGCTCGTCGACGGCCGGCTGGCGATCGCATGACCTTCGACGAGACCGCTCGGGTCGTGCAGCGCCTCTCGGTGCTGCTGAGCGCGGGCGTGTCACCGACGAGCGCGTGGGGCTACCTCGACGGCTACGAGCACCTCGCCGCCGACCTGCCGGGCTCGCTCCGCGAGATCGACCCGGGGCTCGCCGCCGCGTGGCGCGTCGCCACCTCGGCCGGGGCGCCGCTTGCGCCGTCCCTGCAGGCCTTCGCCGTGGGGCTGCGGGCGCTCGGCGATGCCCAGCGCGAGGCGCAGGTCGCGCTCGCAGGCCCGGTGGCCACCGCGCGGTTGGTGCTGCTGTTGCCGCTGGTCGGCATCCTGTTCGGAATGGTCCTGGGCTTCAACACGCTCGGCACGCTGTTCACGACGGTGCCCGGGCTGCTCTGCCTCGGTGCGGGTGTCGGACTGTTGCTCGCCGCGCGGCGCTGGAACCGACGGCTGGTCGCCGCGGCCCAGCCGCCCGATGCGCTGCCGGGCCTCGAGTTGGAGCTGCTGGCGATCGCCGTGGCCGGGGGAGGGTCGCTCGATCGGGCGCGCGAGGCGGTGGCGGCCGCACTTGGCGAGTTCGCCCTGCCGTCGACGGGCGGCGCCGACGAGGTGCTCGACCTGTCGCGCCGCGCCGGGGTGCCCGCGGCGGCGCTGCTGCGCGCGGAGGCTGACGAAGCGAGGCGGGATGCCCGCGCGGCGGCTCAGAAGGCGGCGGCCGTGCTCGGAGTGCGCCTCATGATCCCGCTCGGCGTCTGCGTGCTGCCCGCGTTCATGGCGCTCGGTGTCGCGCCCCTGCTGATCGCGGTGATCACATCAACGGTGGCCGGATTCTGATGTAAAGAATTCTTGACACGTTGGCGCCGGTGCCCCTAGATTCGCCATGTCAAGAATTCTTGACATCACGACAAGGAGCATCCCATGACAATCACCACCACCGCCCGCCTCACCGGCGCCGCCTATCTGGCGCTCGCCGTGACGGGCGCGATCGGCTTTCTCGCCATCCGTTCGGCCCTGCTCGTCGCCGGCGACACGGCCTCCACCCTCGAGAACCTCACCACCCAGAGCGCGCTCGCGCACGGGGGAGTCGCCCTCGAGCTGCTCATCGTCGTCACCCAGGCGCTCGCCGCCTGGGGCTTCTACGCGCTGTTCCACCGCGACAGCCCGGTCGCCGCCTTTGGTGTCGCGGCCTTCGGCATGGCCAACGCCGTGGCGATCCTCAGCAGTGCGGTTTTCATGAGCACTGCGCTCGCGGTGGTCGACGATGCGTCCCTGGC
>JAAFHU010000192.1 GCA_013297645.1 Actinomycetota bacterium | reverse complement strand
GCAGCGGATCAGCGTCTAGCGCGTCAACGTCACTCGGCTGGGGCAGCGCAGAGCCGTCGGGCACCTGCACCGTGCCGATGGAGAGGGTGTGGGCGACGAGGGTGATGCCCAGCTCGCTGAGGAATGACCGGGCGACCGCACCGAGCGCCACGCGCGCCGCGGTCTCGCGGGCACTCGCCCGCTCGAGCACATTGCGGGCCTCGTCGAAGCCGTACTTCTGCATGCCGACGAGGTCGGCGTGGCCGGGGCGGGGCCGGGTGAGGGGGGCGCCCCGCCCCTTGGGCAGCGACTCGACATCCACGGGCTCGGCGCTCATCACGTCGACCCAGCGGTGCCACTCGGTGTTGCCGATTCTCAGGGCGATCGGCGAGCCCATGGAGTAACCGAAACGGATGCCGGCCGAGATGGTCAGCTCGTCCTGTTCGAACTTCTGCCGGGCACCACGCCCGTAGCCGAGCTTGCGGCGCTGCATGTCGGCCTGGATTCCCGCGGGGCTCACGGGGACGCCGGCCGGCAGTCCCTCGAGAACGGCGACGAGTTCGGGGCCGTGGGACTCACCTGCGGTCAACCAACGAAGCATGGGTAAATCCTCCCACAGTGGTCAGACTGCTACCGCCGCCTTCATGGCCGCCAGTACGGCCGGCTCGGTGTCGAGCGCGGTGTGGGGTGAGCCCGTGACGAAGATGCGCACTTGGGCCAGCGCCTGCAGGGTGAGCATCTCGAGCCCAGAGATCACGGTGCCCAGCCACGTCGCGGCCAGCGTGCTCGGCCACGGGTCATAGGCGACATCGAAGAGCACCGCGCCCCGGCGGATCGGCTCAGCGAAGACGAGGTCGTACTCGCTGTGCCCGGGAAGTGTGCTGATGACGGCATCGGGCACGATCATCGAGCGGTCCTGGAGTCCGAAGGGCCGGGCGATAACCTCGACGCCGAGGGTCTCGCCGAGTCGCGCGAGCGGTTCCGCTTTGGCCGGATCGCGGAGGGCGAACTGCGCGCGCGTCGCTCCGAGGGCGGCCACGGCTGCCAGCGCCGACGCGGCCGTCGCACCACCGCCGAGAATCTGCACGTGGGTGAGGTTGTGCACCCCGGCCGCGCGGAAGGCCTCGGTGATTCCGTAGACATCCGTGTTGAATCCGCGGATGCCGCCGTCGAACAGCACCGTGTTCGCCCCGCCGGTCTGCACGACCAGGTCGTCGGCCCAGCTGAGCAGCGGCAGTACATCGCGCTTGAGCGGCATCGTCAGCGAGAGGCCGCGCCACGACGAGTCCCTCGTGGCGATGAACTCGGGCAGCGTCTCGCCGGTGGCCTCAATAGCCTCGTACTGCCAGTCCAGCCCCAGCGCCGCATATGCCGCGCGATGCAGCAGGGGTGACTTGGAATGGGTTATCGGGCTGCCCAGAACCGCCAGGTTAGTTGTCAAAATCCGGGTGGTCCCTCAACCAGGCCTGCCAGACCTTCACGGCTGCATTGTGCTGCGCGAGGGTCTCGGAGAAGGTCGTCTCGCCGGTCTCCCCGTTGATGAGCACGAAGTAGAGCCACGGGCCGTCCACGGGGTGCAGTGCCGCGTCGATGGCGTCGTCGCCGGGCGCGCCGATCGGGCCGACCGGGAGTCCAGGGTGCACGTAGGTGTTGTACGGGTTGCTCGCGTCGGCGCGCTCGGCGGCGGTCGTCGAAATGGAGGTGCCGCCGGATCCGTAGCTGACCGTCGCGTCGGACTGCAGCAGCATCCCGATGTCGATGCGGTTGAGGAAGACGCGCGAGACCTTGTAGAAGTCCTCCTTGCTGCCGCCCTCCTTCTGGATGAGCGCGGCGAGCGTCAGCACGCGGTGGCGGTCGTCGACCGCGACGCCCTGGGCATCAAGCGATTGGAAGCAGCGTGCCACCATCTGCGCGAGGATGTCGTGCGCACTCAGTCCCGGATCGAAGGTGTAGGTCGCGGGAAAGAGGTAGCCCTCGAGAGACGGCGCCTCGGCCGGGATGCCGAAGCTCGCGAGATCGGCGGCCGCCGTCTCGAACTCGGCAATATCGATTCCGGTGCCGTCGGCCAACGCCTGCAGAGTGCTGGTGAGCTTGACGCCCTCCTTGATGAGCACGTGCGAGACCACCCGGTTGTCGGGGTTCTGCAGAGCATCGAAGGCAGCCTGTGCGCTCATCTCCTTCTGCAGCGTGTACGTGCCGGGCAGGAAGTTCGGCTGGGGGTCCATCGGCAGCAGCAGCTGGTAGAACGCATCCGTCGTCATGGTGACGCCGGCGGCCGAGAGAGTTTTCGCGATGTCGAGCCCGAAGTCGCCGGACTTGATGACCACCTCGACTTCGGTGCCGTTGCCGGTTCCCTCGTAGTCGGTCGGCAGCTGCCAGCCGAGCACCTCGCGAATCTGTGGCTCGAACAAGGTCCAGGCGGTGAAGGCGCCCGCGCCGGCGACCACGAGAACAGTGAGCAGGGCCCAGAGCCAGCCGAGGCGGCGCTTCTTCTTGGGCGGCGCTCCTCCGGAGCCGGTCTCGTACAGGCTGCGCTTCTTGCCGGGCTTGGTCGCCGCACGCTCCTCGGCCTCGCGCATCTCGCGACGGGTCAGCGGCGCAGCGCCCTGCGGCTGACGGGGGGCGGCTCCCGGCTGACTAGAGAAGATGTCGTCCCAGCTCGGCTCGTTGCTCACAGTCAAGATCCTTCGTCGGGGTTCACGATCGAGCCGGGAAGGGAGAATCCCGACCGCTCATGATCGAGGGCGTGCTGCAAGATTATAACGGCGGCCACTTGGTCGATGATGGGACGCGACTGCTTCTGGCTCTTGCCGGAGCTACGGATGGCCTGGTTGGCCGAGACCGTCGACAACCGCTCGTCGACGAGCCGAACCGGCACCGACGCCAGTCTCGCGAGCTGCTCGGCAAACCCCCGGGCGTCACCGGTCGACGCCGTCTCGCGGCCTGACAGGGCCAGCGGCAGCCCGACGACGATCTCGACCGCGTCGACCTCAGTCGCGAGCACGAGGATGCGCTCGAGGTCGCCGACCCCCCGCGGCACCGTCTCGACCGGGGTCGCGAGCATGCCGTGCAGGTCGCTTCGAGCGACGCCGATCCGCACCGTTCCGACGTCGATGCCCAGGCGCACGCCGCTGCGCATCGCTATCCCGCTACCGCCGCGCTGATCGCGTCGAGGGCCGCACCGATAGCCGAGACGTCGCTGCCGCCGCCCTGGGCGAGGTCGTCCTTGCCGCCGCCGCCGCCGCCGAGAACGCCGGCGGCGATCTTGGCGAGTGCTCCGGCCTTCGCACCCTGCTGGCGGGAGGCGTCGTTCGTGGCGACGATGACGGCGGGCTTGCCGTCCACGTCGGCCGCGAGGGCGACGACCGCCGCAGTGCTGCCGAGGCGCTCGCGAACGGTGGACACGAGCGAGCGCAGCTCGTCGCTGCTTCCCACCGATCCGATGTTCTCGGCGATGATGCTCGTGCTCCCGACCGTGCGCACGGTCGCGAGGATCGCGGGAACCCGCTCGCTCAGGGCCTTCGCCTCGAACTGCTGGATGCGCTTCTCCGCCGCCTTGAGGCTGGCCGACAGCTCGGCGATGCGCTCGGCGAGATTCTCGCGCGGGGTCTTGAGGCTGCTGGTGAGCTCACTGACGATGGCGCGCTCGGCGGCAA
>JAAFHU010000191.1 GCA_013297645.1 Actinomycetota bacterium | reverse complement strand
TAAACGAAGACGGATTGCGACACGCCGTCTCGATGATGGCCTCTAGCTCGGCGTGTCACCAAATCTCCTCGTTTGGAGTCGACATGACTAGAGTTCGAGCGTGCGCACGCTGAGATTCTTTCCGGAATACTCAGCCGGGCATCCGTTCTGGGGTGAGTACGACCTCATCGACATGGATCGGCTGCACCTCTCGTCCGATCTGCGCGACGATATCCTCGCCTGGAACGAGTACTTCGAGTTCGACGTCCACTGGGAAAACGGGTGGGCAGAGTCGGCCGACGGCACGTGGTTTGCCGACCATCGGCGCGAACTGGCCGAGCGTGCGCAGACGGAACTAGGGGCCGACTGCGCAGTCATCTACGAGGTCTGGCCCTAGGCCGCCGCCGCGTCGAACCGCGACACGCTCAGCGCGTCACCGTCGAGGTCGACGCGCACGGTGTCGCCGTCGCGGATGTCGCCCGCGAGGATCGACCGCGCCAGCCGGTCGTCGATCTCGCGCTGCATGAGCCGCCGCAGCGGCCGCGCGCCGTAGATCGGGTCGTAGCCGCGCTCGGCGAGCCAGGCCCGCGCGTTCGGCGTGACGGCCAGCTGCAGGCGGCGCTCGACGAGCCGGCGCTCGAGCCGGTCGATGTAGAGCGACACGATCTGTGCGAGGTCCTCGTGCGTGAGCGGCGCGAAGACGACGATGTCGTCGAGGCGGTTGACGAACTCCGGTTTGAAGGCCTGGCGAACCAGCACGTTGACGGCCTCGGTCTTCTCGTCCCAGCTCAGAGAAGGGTCGACGAGGTACTGGCTGCCGAGGTTGCTGGTGAGGATCATGATGACGTTTCTGAAGTCGACCGTGCGGCCCTGTCCATCCGTCAGTCGTCCATCGTCGAGCACCTGCAGCAGGATGTCGAAGACCTCGGGGTGGGCCTTCTCGATCTCGTCGAGCAGGATCACGCTGTAGGGGCGGCGGCGCACGGCCTCGGTCAGCTGCCCGCCCTGCTCGTACCCGACGTAGCCGGGAGGGGCACCGACGAGGCGCGACACGGCGAACTTCTCGCCGTACTCGCTCATGTCGATGCGCACGAGGGCCTTCTCGTCGTCGAAGAGGTATTCGGCGAGCGCCTTGGCGAGCTCGGTCTTGCCGACGCCGGTCGGGCCGAGGAACATGAACGAGCCGGTGGGGCGGTCGGGGTCACTGATGCCGGCGCGGGTGCGGCGCACGGCCTCACTGACGGCACGCACGGCGTCCTTCTGCCCGATGAGGCGTTTGCCGAGCTCCGCCTCGAGCTGCAGCAGCCGCTCGGTCTCGCCCTGCTTGAGCTTGGAGAGCGGGATGCCGGTCCACGCGGCGACGACCGCCGCGATGTCCTCATCGGTCACCTGGTCGTTGACCATGCGGGGGCCGAGTTGCTCGACCTGCTCGGCGGCCGCGATCTGCTTCTCGATCTCGGGAATGACCTCGTAGTTGAGCTTCGAGGCCTGCTGCCACTCCTGGTCGCGCATGGCGCGGTCGCGGTCGATCTCGGCCTGGTTGAGCTGGCTCTTGAGGTCTCCGACGCTGTGCAGCGACGACTTCTCGGCCGCCCAGCGCTTCTGCAGCTCGTCGAGCTGAGCCTGCTTGGCGCCCATGTCTTCGCGCAGCTTGCCGAGGCGCTCCTTCGAGGCGTCGTCCTTCTCCTTCTTCAGGGCGAGCTCCTCGATGCGCATGCGGTCGACGACGCGCTTGAGCTCGTCGATCTCGACGGGGCTCGAGTCGATCTCCATCTTGAGGCGCGAGGCGGCCTCGTCGATGAGGTCGATCGCCTTGTCGGGCAGCTGGCGCGCGGTGATGTAGCGGTTGCTGAGGGATGCCGCCGCGACGAGCGCGCTGTCGGCGATGGTCACCTTGTGGTGCGCCTCGTAGCGTCCCTTGAGTCCGCGCAGGATCGCGATCGTGTCTTCCACGCTGGGCTCACCGACGAAGACCTGCTGGAAGCGGCGCTCGAGCGCGGCATCCTTCTCGATGTACTGGCGGTACTCGTCGAGCGTGGTCGCCCCGATGAGACGCAGCTCACCCCGCGCGAGCATCGGCTTGAGCATGTTGGATGCCGCCACAGAGCCTTCGCCGCCGCCCGCGCCCATGAGTGTGTGCAGCTCGTCGACGAAGGTGATGATCTCGCCCTCGGCGTCGTTGATCTCGGCGAGCACGGCCTTGAGGCGCTCCTCGAACTCGCCGCGGTACTTGGCGCCGGCGACGAGGGCGGCCAGGTCGAGGCTCACCAGCCGCTTGTTCTTGAGCGAGTCGGCGACGTCGCCCGCGACGATGCGCTGGGCGAGGCCCTCGACGACCGCGGTCTTGCCGACGCCGGGCTCGCCGATGAGCACGGGGTTGTTCTTCGTGCGGCGGGTCAGCACCTGGCTGATGCGGCGGATCTCGGCGTCACGGCCGATCACCGGGTCGAGCTTGCCGCTCTTCGCGATCGCCGTGAGGTCGACGCCGTAGCGCTCGAGGGCGGTCTTCTGCTCCTCGTCGGTACCGGGAGCTCCCTGCATGTTTGCCATGGTCAGTCCTTCTTGCGTGAAACGGTCACGGTGAACTTGTCGTTGTGGGTGATGAGTTCGGTGGGGCCGACCGCGCGGGCGAGCGCCTGCCGGTAGCCGAGGTGGGTGTTGAAGACGGTCCAGAGCTCGCCGCCGGGCCGCAGCACGCGGGCGGCATCCTCGAACATGCGCAGGGCGATGCCGGTGTGCACGGTCGCCCCGCTGTGGAAGGGCGGGTTGAGAAGAATGAGGTCGGCGCTGTTCGACGGCTGGCTCTCGAGCAGGTCATCGCGCACCACGGTCACACGCTCGGCGAGGCCGTTGAGCTCCATCGTGCGCCGGGCGGATGCGACGGCCGCCGCCGACTGATCGCTCGCGATCACCCGCATGGCCGGTTTCGCCCGCGCGATGGATGCCGCGAGCACCCCGGTGCCGCAGCCGAGGTCGATCGCCGTGCCGGCATCCACCGTGATCTTGGGCAGCACGCTCAGCAGCAGCCTCGTGCCGATGTCGATGGACGTGCCGGCGAACACCGCTCCGTGCGCCGCGAGCGTGATTCCGCCGTGCCGCTCGGTCGTGGGAAAGACCGACTCGGCGACCGGCTTCGGCCCGCGCAGGGTGAAGGCGCGGGACTTCTGCTGGGCGAGCGAGACGTCGAGGGTCTCGAAGTAGCGCAGCATGACCGGGTTCATGGTCGGCGTCAGGTGCTTGACCCGGCCGCCCGCGATAACGGTGACCGCGGGGTCGGCGTAGCGCGCGATCGCCTCGAGCTGCTCCTCGAGCTCGGCGAGGCTGCGGGGCAGCTGCATGAGCACGAGAGTCGCGCCCTCGAGCAGCGAGGCGCCCAACGGGTGGCTCTCGTAGGCCAGGCCGTCGGCGTTGGCCGCGAGGGCCCGCTCGCCGAGCAGCTCGTCCTGGTGCACGCGGGTGCCGGGCAGGCCGGCTCCGAGGGTGAGGGCGCCGTAGTTGTCGCCTATGACTGCCAGATGGGCGCCGGCCAGAGTCGCGCCTGCGAGCAGCGGGGCGGCGAGATCGAGAATGAGCCGGTCGGTGGCGTCGTAGGCGAACAGGTTATCGGCCTCGACATCCGGCCAGCGGCGCAGGGTGCTCAGATCGAGGCTAGGCATGGG
>JAAFHU010000190.1 GCA_013297645.1 Actinomycetota bacterium | reverse complement strand
GCGTCGCGGTCGCGGTGGGGCTGGCCGTTCTGCTCTCCCTCAACTCGCAGGCCGACCTTCCCTGGCTCGCCTACTACCCCGCGAAGTACACCTGGCTGGTCAGCGTGGTGGTGGTGGCTGTCGCCGTCTCCCTGCTCGTACGGGTGCTCGATAGGCTGCCGCCCGCGCGGGCGACCGCGGCGTCGGCGGCGCTGCTCATCCTCGCCCTGGGCGCCGCCACCCTCGGACCGGCGCCGTTGCGCGAGAACTTCCGCATCGAACAACCTCTGGCGCGCATTCTCACCGACTCGGTGCTGACCACCGGGGAGCGCGCCGTCGACACGATCATCGAGTACGACAGCCGGCCCGACATCGTCTTTCAGTGGGCGACCGGCACTCCTGACGAGGCGTTCATCAATTTCTGGGCGCTCGAGTTCAAGGGCGCAGGGCCCGACGGCGGCCACGGCGACGTGCGTATCTTCACGGTGTACGCCTACCGCGAGCTCCGCGACACGGGCAGCTACCGGCCGCGCGATGTTGAGGGCCTCTGCGACGTTGTTGAGAGCCTCGGTGGCGTCGCCGAGGTGCACACGCGCGAGTCGTCGCTCGCCGACCAGCTGACGCTGGCCTGCCCGGATCTCGACATCACGGTCGTGGTAGACCCGCGCACCTCGGAGTAGCGGAATAAATCGCGCGCAGGCGCGTTGACTAGACTCGTAATCGAAAGAAAGTACGTGCTCCGGGGTCGGTGAAATTCCGAACCGGCGGTGACAGTCCGCGACCCAGACCTCACAAGGGAATGGCTGACCTGGTGGAATTCCAGGACCGACGGTGATGGCGACGCGAGTCGCTTAGTCCGGATAGGAGGAGTCACGCGATGCTGGCCGCGCCAGCATGGTCAATTCACCCCGGAACGCGCTCGACGAGCGAAGGAATCCGGATGACCGACTACGAACGGCAGATGCGCAGAGCGCTCTCGCTTGCTTCGCGCGGCCCCGCGACCGGAGTCAACCCGCAGGTCGGCTGCGTGCTGGTCGATGAGACCGGCAAGATCGTCGCCGAGGGCTGGCACCGCGGTGCTGGCACGGCACACGCGGAGGTCGACGCGCTGTCGAAGGTCACCGACGCCCGGGGGCTCACGGCGATCGTGACCCTCGAGCCCTGCAACCACACTGGGCGCACCGGCCCGTGCAGCGTGGCCCTCATCGAAGCCGGCGTCAGCCGCGTCGTCTACTCGGTCAGCGACCCCAACCCGCAGGCCGGCGGAGGCGCCGAGCGCCTGCGTGCCGCGGGCATCGCGGTCGAGGGAGGGGTGCTGGCCGACGACACCGAGCAGCTTCTGCACCCCTGGCTCACCGCCGTGCGCCACGGCCGCCCCTTCGTGACCGTGAAATGGGCTTCGAGCCTCGACGGCCGCGCCGCCGCCGCCGATGGCACCAGCCAGTGGATCACGGGCACGGCCGCCCGGCAGCACGTGCACGAGCGCCGCGCCCTCGCCGACGCGATCGTGGTGGGCACGGGCACCGTGCTCGACGACGACCCGTCGCTGACCGCCCGCGGCGACGCCGGAGAGCTCATGGAGCACCAGCCGATCCCCGTCGTCATCGGCGAGCGCGCCGTGCCCGAGGGCGCCAGTCTGCGCAGCCACCCGGCCGGGCTGATCGAGACCGCAAGCCGGGATCTCGGGGCCGTTCTTAAAGATCTGTACGAGCGCGACATCCGGCGCGTGTTCGTCGAGGGGGGTCCGACGCTGGCCAGCGCTTTCCTCGCCGCCGACCTCGCCGACGAAGTGCTCGTCTACCTCGCCCCCACGCTCATCGGCGGTCCGAGACTCGCCGTCACCGACCTCGGCATCACCACCATCGCCGACCAGCGCCGCCTCACGATCACCGGCCTCGACCGGCTCGGCGACGACATCGTCATCACTGCAAGGAGCGTCTAGTGTTCACCGGACTCATTGAAGAGCTGGGCTCGGTCGTCGAGCTCGCCGAAGCCAATGGCGCGGCCCGCCTGCGCATCCATGCGCCGATTGCCGCCACGGATGCCGCCCACGGCGACTCCATCAGCGTCAACGGCGTCTGCCTGACCGTTGTCGAGCAGGGCCCGGACTGGTTCGTCGCCGATGTCATGGCCGAGACGCTGCGTGCCAGCGTTATCGGCACGATCACAGCGGGGGATGCGGTCAACCTCGAGCGCGCAGCCTTGGCCAGCTCCCGCCTCGGCGGCCACATCGTGCAGGGCCACGTCGACGGCAGCGCCACGCTGCTCAGCCGCGAGGAGGGCAGCGCCTGGCGGGTGCTGCGGTTCACGCTGCCCGCCGACCTCGCGCCGCTCGTCGCCAACAAGGGCTCCATCACGGTCAGCGGCGTCTCGCTCACCGTCAGCGCAGTGAGCGACGCGAGCGAGGCCGACCAGTGGTTCGAGGTGAGCCTCATCCCCGAGACCCTCGCCGCCACCACGCTCGGCACCCTCGAGGTCGGCCAGCCGGTCAACCTCGAGACCGACATCGTCGCCCGGCACGTCGAGCGCCTGTTGAGCTTCACCAAAGAAGGTTTTGCCAAAGAAGGGAGCGAGTCATGAGCCTCGCCAGCATCCCCACCGCCATTGAGGCACTCCGTGCAGGCCGCCCGGTCATCGTCGCCGATGACGAGGGTCGAGAGAACGAGGGCGATGTCGTCATCGCCGCCGAGCTCGCCAGCCAGGAGTGGATCGCGTGGCTGGTGCGCAACTCATCCGGTTTCATCTGCGCCCCCATGACGAACGAGATCGCCGACAAGCTCGACCTCCCGCCGATGGTCGAGGTCAACCAGGACCCGCGCGGCACCGCGTACACGGTGAGCGTCGACGCCTCTGACCGGCTCAGCACGGGCATCAGCGCCGCCGACCGCGCGCACACCCTCCGGGTGCTCGCCGACCAGAAGTCGACGCCGGCCAGCCTGTTCCGGCCCGGCCACATCCTGCCGCTGCGCGCGGTCGACGGGGGTGTGCGCGAGCGCGATGGCCACACCGAGGCCGCGGTCGACCTGTTGCGGCTCGCGGGGCTCACCCCGGTCGCGGCGATCAGCGAGATCGTCGCCGAGGACGGCGAGATGATGCGCCTGCCCGGCCTCATCGCGCTCGGCGAGCGTGAGAACGTGCCGGTCATCACGATCATCTCGCTCATCGAGTGGCTCAACGAGCACCACTGCGACGCGGTTCCCGAGCCAGTCAGCCCTCTTCCGGAGATGTCGCGGGTGAGCTTCGAGGTCGAGACCACCGTGCCGACCGAGCACGGGCCGTTCACGGTGCGCGCCTACCGCGACCGCTCGACCGGAGCAGACCACGTCGCCTTCATCAAGGGACCGGTCACCGACGGCGCCATCGTGCGCCTGCACTCGGAGTGCCTCACCGGCGAGGCCTTCGGGTCGCTCAAGTGCGAGTGCGGTCCGCAGCTGCAGGCCGCCCTCGACCGCATCCAGCTGGATGGCGGCGTCGTCGTCTACCTGCGCGGCCACGAGGGGCGCGGCATCGGCCTCATCAACAAGCTGCGGGCCTACCGCCTGCAGGAGCAGGGCCTCGACACCCTCGACGCGAACCTCGCGCTCGGACTGCCCGCGGACGCCCGCGACTACGGCGCGGCCGCGGCAATCCTGCGCGACCTGGGGCTCGACAGCGTTCGGCTGCT
>JAAFHU010000019.1 GCA_013297645.1 Actinomycetota bacterium | reverse complement strand
CGCTTCTCCATGCGGCTCACCTGGTGCGAGACCCGGCTCTTCTCCCAGCCGAGGAAGGCGCCCAGCTCGTTCGCGCGCAGCTGCCTCTCGGGGGACTCGAACAGCATGATGAGGATCGAGTAGTCGGGCTCGGAGATACCGGAGTCCTCCTGCAGCTGGCGCTCGAGCGCGAGGTCGAGCCGGCGGCGCATCTGGCGGAAGCTGCGCCAGGTATCCCACTCGACCGACGACACGGCAGGCGACGCTGTCTGCTCACTCATGGAGCAATTCTACGGCTAGTTGACGCATCAACCAAGGTCTGCTTATGATGACGCGTCAACCAAATTTCACTGAAAGGCTCCTCGTGTCAGACCTGAGAATCGGCATCATCATCGGCAGCACCCGCCCGGGTCGCAAGGGCGACCAGGTCGCCCAGTGGGTGCTCAGCGAGGCAGCGAAGCGCGGGGACGCCCAGTACGAGGTCATCGACCTGCTCGACTACAACCTGCCCCACCTCGACGAGGCCATGCCGCCGTCGATGGGCCAGTACGCCAACGACCACACGAAGGCCTGGGCCGCGAAGATCGACTCCCTCGATGGCTTCGTCTTCGTCACCCCCGAGTACAACCACTCCACGTCGGGCGCCCTGAAGAACGCGATCGACTTCGTCTACAACGAGTGGAACAACAAGGCCGCCGGCTTCGTCAGCTACGGCGCCGGGTCGTCGGGCACCCGCGCGGTCGAGCACCTGCGCCTCATCGTCAGCGAGCTCCAGATCGCCGACGTGCGCGCGCAGCTCGCCATCTCGCTCATCAACGACTTCGAGGGGTGGACGACCTTCATGCCCACGGAGCAGCACGCGAACGCGCTGAACACCGTGCTCGACCAGCTCGTCTCGTGGTCGGGTGCGCTGCAGGGCGTGCGAGCGGCGAAGGTGCAGGCCGCGGCTTAGTCGACGAGCAGCTCGTACTCGAGCGCCCAGCACTGCTCGCCCTTGAACTCCTCGGGGTAGCGGCGGGCGAGGGTGAATCCGAGGCGCTCGAGCAGCGCGGCGCTGGCCGTGTTGCGCTCGTCGAGCTCCGCGGTGATGCGCCGCAGGCCCAGCTCGCGGATGCCGAGGTCGAGCATGGCCTCGGCGGCCTCGCGGGCGAGCCCCTTGCCGTGGAATGAGCGGTGCAGGGCGTAGCCGAGCTCGGCGGCATCCTCACCGCTGTTCTTCAACAGCACCTCACCGATGACCTGGCCGGTCTCGCGCAACACGATCGCGAGGATGAGCCAGTCGCCGACGGCGTCGACCCGGCCGGCGTTGAGCCGCTTCTCGAGGGCCTGCTCGACGTCGGCGCGGGTGCTGACCGGCCACGGCACGTAGCGCACGACCTCGGGGTCGCTGCGGAACTGCAGCATGTCGTCGACGTCGCTTGCGTGGTGGACGCGCAGCTCGAGGCGCTCGGTCAGCAGGGGCAGGGCGGGGGTCCAGGGGATCACAGGAAGTCGACCGATCTCTCGAGTACGTCGCGAAGCGCGACGATGGCGGGGCGCTCGCGGCTGGCGTCGCGCACGGAGGTGAAGACCTCTCGCACCGGGTCGCCTGGCAACGAGACCAAGGGAAAGACAGGGGCGCGCCCGCCCCACACGAGGTCGGGAAGCAGCGCGACCGCATGACCGGACTCCACCAGGCGGATGTGCGCCTGCAGGTCCGCCGTCTCGAACCGCACGTCGGGCTCGAAGCCGGCCGACCGGCACAGCTGCTCCGCCCAGTGGCGGCTCGCCGTGCCGCGCGGCTCCATGACCCACGCCCGCTCGCCGGCCGCGCGCAGCGACGCGGCGCCGCCGAGCCGCAGTTCGTCGCGGCAGAGCGCCACCCGGTCGAGGTCGGGCTGGCGTGGCGCGGAGTGCCCGGGGTACTGCTCGGCGATGACCAGGTCGAAGTCGCGGGCCCACACCTCGAAGAGCGCGTTCTCTGGCTCGCGCTGGGTGATCTCGACCCGCAGGCTCGGGTGCTCGGCAGCGAGCAGGGTGAGGGCCTGCGGGATGATGCCGAGGGCCGCCGACTGGAAGACGGCGAGCCGCACGGTGCCGCGCACCTCGGTGAGGGAGCTGTCGAGCTCGGCCTCCATCAGCTCCACCCGCTCGAGCAGCTGGGTGGTGTGGGCGACGAGCACCTCGGCCTGCGGCGTGAGCTGCACGCGGCGGCCGACCTTGACGAGCAGCGGCACGCCCGCCTCGGTCTCGAGCAGGGCGAGCTGCTGCGAGATCGACGACGGACTGTAGGCGAGCGCTTCGGCGACCGCGGCGATGGTGCCGCGGATCTTCAGCTCGCGCAGTAGGCGTAGTCGGCGGAGGTCGAGCATAGTGAAGCAATGCTAATCAATATTCATCGATAACCATTGCTTTTGCCGCATGGTCGCGGAGGGCGAAACTGGGGGAATCCAGCGAATGCCCTGATGAGAGGCCTACCCTCGTGACCATGTCGTCGACTACCCTGCCCGATTCCGCGCTTGCCGACGAGGCCATCGCGACCGTGAGGCGGTGGCTGGCCGAGAGCAGCGAGACGCCCGTCGACCCCAGCGGCGCACGCCTCGCCGGCGTCTTGAAGGACCCGGTCGGCCTCGAGTTCACTCTCGGCTTCGTCGACAAAGTGGTGCGACCGGAAGACCTGCGCGTCGCGGCTCGCAACCTCGAGCGCATCGCCCAGCGCATCCCCGCCTTCCTGCCCTGGTACATGCGGGCCGCGATCGCCGTCGGCGGCGGCTTCGCCACCCTCTTTCCCTGGGTGATCGTGCCCATCGCCCGGTGGGTGCTGCGCCGCATGGTCGGCCACCTCATCATCGACGCGCGGCCCGAGAAGCTCGGCACGGCGATCGCCGCGGTCAAGAAGCCCGGCGTTCGCCTCAACCTCAACCTGCTCGGCGAGGCCGTGCTCGGCGATGACGAGGCCGACCACCGCCTGCAGGGCACCCTCGACCTGCTCGCCCGGGACGACGTGGACTACGTCTCGATCAAGGTCTCGAGCGTCTCGAGCCAGCTGTCGATGTGGGCCTTCGACGAGACCGTGGAGCGGGTCGTCGGGCGGTTGCTGCCGCTCTACGAGCTGGCCGCGGCATCCCCGAGCCCCAAGTTCATCAACCTCGACATGGAGGAGTTCCGCGACCTCGACCTGACGATCGCCGTCTTCACCCGCCTGCTCGAGAAGGGCCAGCTGCAGCGGCTCGAGGCCGGCATCGTGCTGCAGGCCTACCTGCCCGACGCGCTGCGCGCACTGCAGGGCCTCACCGCCTGGGCCAGCGCGCGCCGCCAGGCCGGGGGCGCCGGCATCAAGGTGCGCCTGGTCAAGGGCGCCAACCTCGCCATGGAGACGGTCGACGCCGCCATGCACGGCTGGCCGCTGGCCACCTACGGCAGCAAGCAGGCGACCGACACCAACTACAAGCGCGTGCTCGACTATGCCCTCACCCCCGAGCACACGGATGCGGTTCGGCTCGGCGTCGCCGGCCACAACCTCTTCGATGTCGCCTACGCCTGGCTGCTCGCCAAGCAGCGCCGCGTCGACACCCGCATCGAGTTCGAGATGCTGCTCGGCATGGCGACCGGCCAGGCCGAGGCGGTCAAGCGCGATGTCGGCGGCTTGCTGCTCTACACGCCGGTCGTGCAGCCCAAAGAATTCGACTCCGCCATCAGCTACCTCGTGCGCCGCCTCGAAGAGAACGCCAGCAGCGAGAACTTCATGTCGGCGCTCTTCGACCTCAGCGAGAACGAGGCGCTGTTCAACCGCGAGCGGGACCGTTTTATCGCGTCGCTGGCCGACGTCGACAGTGCGGTTCCGGCATCCAATCGCGTTCAGAGCCGGGCGCAGGTGAGCCCGGTTCCCGGAGCGCTGAAGTTCGCCAACGAGCCCGACACCGACCCGGCGATCGCCGCGAACCGCGCGTGGGGACTGAGCATCCTCAAGCGCAGCGCCACCTCGCGCCTCGGCGCCGGAACGGTCGCGACCGGCCGTGTCACCGACGAGGCCGCCCTCGAGCAGATCATCACCAGCACGGTGGATGCCGGGGCCGCCTGGGGCGCCCGCCCCGCGCTCGAACGCTCCCGCATCCTCTATGACGCCGCCGACGTGCTGGCGGCCTTCCGCGGACGCCTCATCGAGGTCATGGCGAGCGAGACCGGCAAGACCATCGCCGAGGGCGACGTCGAGGTCAGCGAGGCCATCGACTTCGCGCGCTACTACGCGTCGAAGGCCCCCGAGCTCGACGCGGTCGAGGGCGCCCGCTTCGTTCCGGCGAAGCTGACCGTGGTGACCCCTCCGTGGAACTTCCCGGTGGCGATTCCCGCCGGCTCGGTGCTCAGCGCGCTCGCCGCGGGCAGCGCGGTCATCATCAAGCCCGCCCACCAGTCCCAGCGCAGCGCCGCCGTCATGGTCGAGGCGTTGTGGGAGGCAGGCGTGCCGCGCGACACGCTGCGGCTCGTCGCCCTGGAGGAGAAGGCGCTCGGCCGCCAGCTCGTCGCGCACGAGAGTGTCGACCGCGTGATCCTCACCGGCGCGTGGGAGACCGCGGCGCTCTTCCGGTCGTGGCGGCCCGAGCTGCCGCTGCTCGCCGAGACGAGCGGCAAGAACGCGATCATCGTCACCCCGAGTGCCGACCTCGACCTCGCGGTTGCCGACGTCGTCAAGTCGGCCTTCGGCCACGCGGGGCAGAAGTGCTCGGCGGCATCGCTGGTCATCCTCGTCGGGTCGGTCGCGCGATCCGAGCGCTTCACCCGCCAGCTCGTCGACGCGGTGACGACCCTGCGCGTGGGCGTCGCCCAGAACCCGCTCACCCAGATGGGCCCGATCATCGGCCCGGCCGAGGGCAAGCTGCTCAAGGCCCTCACCGTGCTCGACGAGGGGGAGTCGTGGCTCGTCGAGCCGCGCCAGCTCGACGAGAACCTGTGGACCCCCGGGGTCAAGACCGGCGTCGCCGCGAACAGCGAGTTCCACCTCACCGAGTACTTCGGGCCGGTGCTCGGAGTCATGACCGCAGCGACGCTCGGCGAGGCCATCGACCTGCAGAATGCGAGCCCCTATGGGCTGACCGCGGGCATCCACTCGCTCGACCCGCGCGAGGTCGAGCTGTGGACCGACACCGTGCAGGCCGGCAACCTCTACGTCAACCGCGGTATCACGGGCGCCATCGTGCAGCGCCAGCCCTTCGGCGGCTGGAAGCGCAGCTCGGTCGGCACGGGCGCCAAGGCCGGCGGCCCGAACTACCTCTACACCCTCGGTACCTGGGCCGCGGTTGACCCGCAGGAGAGCGAGGACCTGCGCATCGACGGCCTCGCCGAGAACGTCGCGTCAATCGTCAAGAAGGCGCAGGCCGGCATGAGCTTCGCCGAGTTCAGCTGGGTGCAGAGCGCGGCGCTCAGCGACCAGGCGGCCTGGGTGCAGGAGTTCGGCTCGAGCCGCGATGTCAGCCAGCTCGGCGTCGAGCGCAACGTGCTGCGCTACCGGCCGGTGCCCGTCACCCTGCGGCTCGCCGAGGGCCAGCCGATGGGCGAGCTCGTGCGCCTGCTCGCGGCCGCCGCGCTGACCAAGTCGCCCGTCGCGATCAGCTCTGCGCTGCCGATTCCGGCACCCCTCATGGCGGCCTTCGATTCGCCCCTGCCGCCCGTCACCCTGCTCTCGATCAGAATCGAGACGGATGCGTCCTTCCTCGCGCACGCGGCCGACGGCCTGTCGACCACCCGGCTGCGACTCGCCGGCCCCGGGGCCTTCGCGCTCGCCGAGGCCGTGCACGGCGACCCGGACCTCGCGATCTACAGCGGTGACGTCACCGTTGCCGGCCGGGTCGAGCTGCTGCCCTTCGTGCACGAGCAGGCCGTGAGCATCACGGCCCACCGCTTCGGCAACCCCGACCCGGCGATGCTGGCGCTAGTCCTGTAGCGCGGCGGCCGCCCACGCGAGGGCGTCGTCGGCGGGCAGCTTGAGCTGGCGAATGCGGTCGGCGAACTCGCGGGCGGCACGCTGGCCCTGCTGCTCGGCGGCATCCCCGCCGGTCGTCACGAAGGATCCGTGGCGGCCTCGGGTCTCGATGGCGCCGTCGGCCTCGAGCTCGCGGTAGGTGCGGGCGACGGTGTTGGGGGCGATGCCGAGATCTTCGGCGAGGCGGCGCACGGTCGGTAGGCGGGATCCCGCGGGTAGTTCGCCCGACGCCACCTGCTCGAGCAGCTGCAGCCGCAGCTGCTCGAAGGGCGGAACGGGCGAGCGCGGGTCGAGCGTGATCATGCCGCGACCGTCGGCCAGAGGCGGGTGAGGAAGTAGCGCTGCGGGCGGCTGGTGATCGCGGCTATCGCGAGTGCGATCGCTGCCGCGATGCAGACGACGACGAGCGCGAAGCGCGCAGCCTCCGACCCCCCGAAGACGTGGTCGATGAGGGCGCCACCGGCAACCACGACGGTGTCAGCGGCGAGGATGATCGGGGCCGTGACCATGTCGCGCAGCACCGAGGCGCGCACGGCGTCGTCCCACGTGAGGTCGGCCGGGGACTGGGCGGGCTGCGCGCGCGCGACGATGCGGCGGCCGGCGATCTCGAAGAACACGAGGGCGGCGACACCGAGCACGCCGAGGGCGACGAGTACGCCGCTGACGGGGGCGCCGAATGCCAGCGCTGCGGCCAGGGTTGCCGCGGCCAGCACGACGACCACCCGCACGCCAGTGCGCTCGAGCGGGGCGACGTAGTCGCTGAGGGCGACGGCGCTCGGGCGGGCGTACTTGACAGCGTTCGGATCGAGCGGGGCCGAGACACGGCTGGCCGCGATGGCCACGCCGATCGCCGCGCCCGCGAAGGCGCCGCCGATGAGCAGGAAGGTGGTGGCGTACTGCTCGCCGCTCGAGGGATCCGCGTTCAGCAGGAACGCGCTGGCCACGATGCCGGCGACGAGTCCCGCGGCCCCGCCACGCTGGCGGAGGGCGACCCGGTCGGTGACGACGGGGCGCAGGGCGTCGCCCAGCGGCAGCCCCACCGAGCGGGCGAAGGCGTCGGCCCGCTGTGCCCGCTGTGCAGGGCTGTAACTGCTGACGAAGGATGCGATGCCGAATGCGGCGACGACCGCGGCGACGATCCACGTAGACGTGTTCACTGGTACTCCCTTTGTCTCTGTTTGTACCAATGTAGCAATACAAACGCTAGGAGTGCAATGCCGCCTTCGCGAGCGCGAGTCCCTCGTCGGCTGAGACGCCGAGGGCGTGGATGCGGTCGGCGTAGGCGCGCGCGGCCAGCTGCGCCTGCTGCTGGCTGTCGTCCCCGAAGGTCGAGACGATCGTGCCGTTGCGGCCGTGGGTCTCGAGCACCCCGAGGTCTTCGAGCTGCCGGTAGACCCGGGCGACCGTGTAGGGCGCGACGCCGAGCTCGGTCGCGAGCGCGCGGACGGTCGGCAACTTGGTGCCGGCGGCCAGGGTGCCGTCTCTGACCGCATCCTGGATCTGCGTGTGCAGCTGCACGTTCTTGTCGACCGGCGAGCTCTCGTCGAGCACGAACTTCACGGTCAGTCCTGCGTGCGGTGGATCAGCCGCGACAGCACGATCGCGCTGCGGGTGTGGTCGACGTTGGGCGCGAGTCGCACCTTCTCGAGGGCGAGCTCGAGCGAGGGGATGTCGCGCGAGCGCATGTGCACGATCGCGTCGGCCGAGCCGGTGACGGTTCCCGCATCCACGACCTCGGGGATTCCGCTGAGCATGCGGCGCAGCTCGTCGGGGGCGACGGTGCCGCGGCAGAACAGCTCGACGTACGCCTCGGTTGAGAGGCCGTCGACCGCGGGATCGACCTGGATGGTGAAGTTGCGAATGACGCCGTCGGCCACCAGTCGGTCGACCCGGCGCTTCACCGCCGAGGCCGACAGGCCGATCACCTCGCCGATATCGCCGTAGCCGGCCCGGGCGTTGAGGCGCAGGCGATCGATGATTCCGTAGTCGAGACTGTCCATCTGGCGAGTTTATGGCGAATTGTTGTGTTGGCCCAGCATCCAACGCTTGTTTGGTGCGCTTCGTGGCGAGACACTGCCAGATAGTGCGTGTGACACTGGGTTCATGACCCTGACGACTCCTTCTTCGAGCGCGCCCGCGCGCATCGCGACCAAGCGCACCGTGCTGATGTGCCGCCCCAACTACTTCACTGTCGTCTACCGGATCAACCCGTGGATGGACCCGCAGCTGCCGACCGACACCGCGCTCGCCGTCAGCCAGTGGGAGGTGCTCTACCGCACCTACCTCGACCTCGGCTTCGACGTGCACCTCATCGACCCGATCCAGGGACTGCCCGACATGGTCTACGCGGCCAACGGCGGCTTCGTCATCGACAACATCGCCTACGGCGCGTCCTTCACCTACCCCGAGCGCCAGCCCGAGGGACCCGCCTACATGGACTGGTTCCGCGAGGCCGGCTTCGACGTTCGCCTGCCAGAGAACGTCAACGAGGGCGAGGGCGACTTCTTGCTCGTCGGCAACCGCATCCTCGCCGGCACCGGTTTTCGGAGCGCCTCGAACTCGCACGAGGAGATCGCGTCGATCTACAACCGCGAGGTCGTCACCCTCAACCTCGTCAACCCGAGTTTCTACCACTTGGACACCGCGATCGCGGTTCTCGACGACACCAACATCGCCTACCTCGAGAGCGCCTTCGACGAGGAGTCGCTCGTCAAACTGCGCGCGCTCTTTCCCGATGCGATCCTCGCGACGGAGGAGGACGCCGCGGTGCTCGGCCTCAACTCCTATTCGGACGGCTACAACGTGGTTATCGCGAGTCGCGCGAAGGACTTCGAGCGCCAGCTGCGCGAGCGCGGCTACAACCCGATCGGCGTCGACCTCAGCGAGCTGCTGCTCGGCGGCGGCGGAGTGAAGTGCTGCACGCTGGAGCTGCGCCGATGATCTCGACCAGCTCGCTCACCGGCGACGCGATCGCCGTCGAAGACGCGCACCTCGCGCACAACTACCACCCGCTCGAGGTCGTCGTCGCGACCGCCCAGGGTGCGTGGGTGACCGACGTCGACGGCAAGCGCTACCTCGACTGCCTCGCCGCCTACAGCGCGGTCAACTTCGGCCACGGCTACAAGCCGCTCATCGACGCGGCCAAGGCCCAGCTGGACCGCGTCACGCTGACCAGCCGCGCCTTCCACAACGACCAGCTCGGGCCCTTCGCCGCCGAGCTCGCCGCCCTCGCCGGCAAAGAGATGGTGCTGCCGATGAACACCGGCGCCGAGGCCGTCGAGTCGGGCATCAAGCTCGCCCGCGCCTGGGGGTACCGGGTCAAGGGCGTGCCAGAGAACATGGCGAAGATCATCGTCATGGACGGCAACTTCCACGGTCGCACCACCACGATCATCAGCTTCTCGAACGACCCGGATGCGCGCCGCGACTTCGGGCCCTTCACCCCCGGCTTCGTGAGCGTGCCCTACGGCGACTCCGCCGCGCTCGAGGCGGCGATCGACGACAACACCGTGGCCGTGCTCATCGAGCCGATCCAGGGCGAGGCCGGCATCATCGTGCCGCCCGACGGCTACCTGCGGGCCGTGCGCAGCATCACCCGCGAGCACAACGTGCTGTTCATTGCCGACGAGATCCAGTCGGGCCTCGGCCGCACGGGCGCCACCTTCGAGTGCGAGAACGCGGGCGTCGTGCCCGACCTCTACCTGCTCGGTAAGGCGCTCGGCGGCGGCATCGTGCCCGTGAGCGCTGTCGTCGGCAACGCCGACATCATCGGCGTGCTGCGGGCGGGCCAGCATGGCTCCACCTTCGGCGGCAACCCGCTGGCCGCGGCCGTCGGGCTCGCCGTGGTGCGGTTGCTCGCGACCGGGGAGATGCAGTCTCGGGCACGCGTGCTCGGGGATCGGCTGCAGCAGGGCATCCGCGCGCTTGTCGGCCAGGGCGTCGTCGCCGTGCGCGGCGCCGGCCTCTGGGTCGGCGTCGACATCGACCCCGACCTCGCCACCGGCAGGGCGGTCTGCGAAGCGCTCATGCAGCGCGGCGTGCTCGTCAAAGACACGCACGGATCGACGATCCGCTTCGCGCCGCCCATCGTGGCCAGCGAGGCCGACCTCGATTTCGCTGTTGAGCAGCTCGCCGAGGTGCTTCGAGAGCTGCGCTAGCTGGGCGCCCACACGTAGCGGATGTCGGGCGAGCGCCCATCGTAGGCTCGACCCATGAGCCTGCCCATTCCGAGAGTCCCCCCGCTGCGAGGCGGCCCCGTGCTGCGCTGGGGCGTTCTCGCTCCCGGTGAGATCGCGAACGACTTCGTCACGACCCTGCACGCGAACACCGACCAACGCGTGGTCGCGGTCGGCTCGCGCTCGGCCGACCGGGCGTCGGCCTTCGCGGTGACCCACGGCATCCCCCGCTCGGGCAGCTACCGGGCCGTCGTCGAGGACCCGGATGTCGACGTCGTCTACATCGCCTCCCCGCACAGCGAGCACCGCACTCTCGCGCTGCTCGCGATCGCCGCCGGCAAGCACGTGCTCGTCGAGAAGCCGATCGCACTCACGGCGGAGGAAGCCGTCGAGATCGCTGCCGCCGCCCGCGGCGCCGGCGTCTTCGCGATGGAGGCCCTGTGGTCCCGCTACCTGCCGCAGGCCGACGTCATCGCGCAGCTGCTCGAGCAGCGCGCCATCGGCGACGTGACGCTCGTGACGGCCGTGCTCGGCTGGCGCTGGCCCTACGACCCCGCGAGCCGCGGGTACGACCCGGCGCTCGGCGGTGGCGCGATGCTCGACGCGGGCGTCTACAGCCTGTGGTTCTCGCAGTTCGTGCTGGGGGAGCCCGCGCGCATCCAGGCCTCCGGCAACCTCGCGCCCACCGGGGTCGACAGTGACACGGTGGTCGCGATCGAGAGTGCGAGCGGTGCGCTCGCGGCCGTCACCACGAGCATCGTGGCCGACACCCCGGTGCTGGCCGCGGTCTATGGAACAGAGGGCAGCATCCAGTTCGATTCCGCCTTTGTCATGCCGGGCTCGTTCCGGCTGGTGACCGCGGCGGGCACGCAGACCTTCACCGACGACTCCGGCCTCGTCGGCCGCGCCGGACTCGCCTGGCAGGCCGTCGCCCTTGCGCAGTACGTCAGCGACGGGCTGACCGAGTCGCCGGTGCACTCGCTGGACGACTCGGTCGCGCTGATGCGGACTATCGACGAGGTGCGGAGCCAGGTCGGGGCGGCGTAGGGGTACCGTCGAGACATGCATGCTCTCGACCAGGCAGACCCGCTCGCCCACTACCGCGACCTCTTCGTCAGCTCGCCCGAGGTCGTGGCCTACCTCGACGGCAACTCGCTCGGGCGGCCGCTGACGGCATCCGTCGAGCGTGTCGGTGCCTTCATGACCGAGCAGTGGGGCGGGCGCCTCATCCGCGGCTGGGACGAGGGATGGATGCAGCAGGCCCAGACCATCGGCGACGACCTGGGCCGGGTCGTGCTCGGCGCCGCCCCCGGGCAGACGACCATCGGCGACTCGACCACGGTCTTGCTCTACAAGCTGGTGCGTGCCGCGCTCTCTGACCGGGGCGACCGCGACGAGATCGTCATCGACCGTGACAACTTCCCCACCGACCGCTACGTGCTCGAGGGGGTGGCGGCGGAGCTGGGGCTGACCCTGCGCTGGATCGAGCCGGGCGACGTCACGGTCGACCGCATCCCGCTCTCGAAGAAGACTGCCCTCGTCGTGCTCAGCCACGTTGCCTACCGCTCCGGCTACCTCGCCGACGTGGCGGGCATCACGGCCGCCGTGCACGAGGCCGGCGCGCTCGTGCTCTGGGACCTCTGCCACTCCGCCGGGGTGGTTCCCACCGAGCTGGATGCGTGGGGCGTCGACATCGCGGTCGGCTGCAGCTACAAATACCTCAACGGCGGCCCCGGCGCCCCCGCCTTCGCCTACGTGGCCGAGCGCCACCACGGCCTGCGGCAGCCGATCCAGGGCTGGCTCGGCTCGCAGCAGCCCTTCGAGATGGGACAGGGCTACGAGCCGGCGGACGGCATCCGCCGATTCCTCAGCGGCACGCCCCCGGTGATCGGGATGCTTCCGATGCGCGACATGGTCGCCCTCATCGAGGCGGTCGGCCTCGAGGCCGTGCGCGCCAAGTCCGTCGCCCTGACCTCGTACGCCCTCGAGCTGGTCGACGAGCTGCCGGTCGAGGTCTCGACTCCGCGCGACGCGGCGCAGCGGGGCAGCCACGTGACCATCGAGCACCCGCGCTTCGCCGAGCTGATGCCGGTGCTGTGGGAGCAGGGGGTCATCCCCGACTTCCGCCGGCCCAGCGGCATCCGCCTCGGACTGTCGCCGTTGTCGACGAGCTTCGCCGAGCTGCAGCTGGGCGTCGAGGCCATCGGGGCGCTGCTCGAGCACTAGAGCGTAGCGTTAGGGCATGACCCTGACGCCCGAGCTGCTGGCCCGTATCCGTTCCCGCGCAGCGGGGTATGACCGGGACAACGCCTTCTTCGCCGAGGACCTCGCCGAGCTGCGCGACGCCGGCTACCTCGCGTCCCGCAGCCTGCTCGACACCGCCCGCGACCAGCGTCTTCTCGCCGCCCACGCGCCCGCAACAGCGCTCGGGATCACCATGCACCTGGTGTGGACGGGAGTGGCCCGGGTGCTCGCCGAGCGGGGCGACCGCAGCCTCGAGTGGGTGCTCGACGACGCGGCTGCCGGAGAGGTCTTCGCCTTTGGCAACAGCGAGCAGGGCAACGACCTCGTGCTCTTCGACTCCCTGACGAAGGCCGACACCGTCGACGACGGTTACGCGTTCACCGGCACCAAGATCTTCACATCGCTCTCGCCCGCGTGGACGCGGCTCGGCATCTTCGGGCGCGACGGCGACCAGCTCGTGCACGGCTTCATCACCCGCGAGACGCCGGGGTGGACGTCGCTTGACGACTGGGACACCCTCGGCCAGCGAGCCACGCAGAGCCACACGACCGTGCTCGACGGCGCCGTGGTGCCGACCGGGCGCATCGCCCGCATCCTCCCCGTCGGGCCGAGTGCCGATCCTTTCATCTTCGGCATCTTCGCGAACTTTCTGCTGCTAATCTCCTCCGTCTACGCCGGCATCGCGGACCGCGCCCTCGAGCTCTCGGTGGAGGCCGCGCACCGCCGCACCAGCCTCAAGAACGGGGGAGCGGCCTACGCGCAGGATCCCGACATCCGCTGGCGCGTGGCCGACGCCGCGCTCGCCGTCGACGCGCTCGGGCCGCAGATCGAGACCCTCGCCACGGATGTCGACAACCTGGTCGACCACGGAGCCGGCTGGTTCCGGATGCTCACCGGCGTCAAGCACCGCTCGACCGAGGCAGCCCGCTACGTCGTCGACCAGGCGATGCGGATCGGCGGGGGCGGGGCGTATCGCGCGTCGAGCGAGCTAGCCCGCCTGCAGCGGGATGTGCTCGCGGGCATCTACCACCCGAGCGACACCGAGTCGGTGCACAGCACGGTCGCGACCACCCTACTGGGGCCGCTCGGCTAGAACCCGTTCTCCTCGAGCCACAGGGCGCAGAGCGCGGTCCACGCCTCCGCGCCGGTGCCCTCGGCGAGCCCGAGGCCGTGCCTGCCGTGCTGGAACACGTGCAGTGCGTGCTTCACCCCGTTGGCGTCGAGTGCCTGGGCGAGCAGGTACGAGTGCTCCACCGGCACCGACGCGTCGTCTGCGGTGTGCCAGAGGAAGACGGGCGGCGAGGATGGCGTGACCAACTTCTCGAGCGAGGTCGCGGCGCGCAGGTCGTGGCTCGCATCCAGTCCGATGAGGTTCTCGCGTGATCCCGCGTGCGTCTCGAGCAGCATCGACACGACGGGGTAGCCGAGGATCGCGAAGTCGACTCCGTCGACGGTGAGGGCGGCGTGGCCCGCGGCGTGCCCGCCCGCCGAGAACCCGAGCAGGCCGACCCGCGTCGCGCCCTGCGCGCGCGCCTGCTGCACCTCGGCGGCCACGGCACCCACGACGGCCGGGTGCCGGGTTAGCACCGGGTAGGCGAAGACGCTCGCCTCGACTCCGAGGCTGCGCAGCCAGGCGGCAACGGGCTCCCCCTCGTGCGGCGCGTGGCGGTGGTAGCCGCCGCCGGGCAGGACGATGACGTGGGTGCTCATCCGCCCATCCTGTCAAACGAGGGCGGGTGCGGCTCCCAGCCGAACGCGGATGTCGGTGTCGAGGGCCTCGTCGGCGTGGTGCGTGACGAGCACGGTGATGCGGTCGGCGAGAGCGACCCGCAGGTCGCGCATGAGGTCGCCCGCGGCATCCGCGTCGAGGTGGGCCGTCGGCTCGTCGAGCAGCACGACATCGGCACGGGTGAGCAGCGCCCGCGCCACGGCGAGGCGCTGGCGCTCGCCGCCGCTGAGGTGGGCGCCGTGGTGTCCGACCCGCTGGTCGAGGCTGTGGCGCAGGCCGACGCGTTGCAGGGCGGCGGTGAGCTCGGCATCCTCGGGCTTGTCGTCGTGTGCCCGCGCGAGCAGCAGGTTGGCGCGGATGGTCGAGTCGAAGAGGTGTCCCTCCTGCGGGCACCAGGCGACGCGCGCCTGCTCTGCGCTGCCGTCGAACAGAACCGCCCCGGATGACGGTGCCACGAACCCGAGCACCGTCGCCAGCAGGGTGGACTTGCCCGATCCCGACGCCCCCTCGACGACGATCCAGTCGCCGCGGGCCGCGCGCGCGCTGACGCCGGCGAACGCGGGCGCGCTCGCCCCCGGCCACGTCGCCGAGAGATCCCGCAGCTCGAGGGCCTGCACGCGCTCCTTCGCAGGCGCACCGGGCACCGGCTCGGAGGTGGCGACTTCGCCGACCTTGCGCAGGGCGGCCGCGAGCGCGGGCCACTGCTGCACCGCGTCGACGAGCGCGATGAGCGGCTCGATGAGTCCGAGGGGCAGCAGTACGAGCACCGCGATGATGGCCGCGGGCGCCCCCGCCGAGGCACCGAGCATGAGGGCGGATGCGATGGCACAGGCCGCGATGACGATCGCCCCGCCGGCCCCGAGCGCGGTCGCGCTGCGCCGGGCCTGCGCGCCGGCCGCCGCGTCGAGCGCAGCGATATCGGTGCGCACCCGGTCGCCGACGCCGTTCGCGGCGAGGTCGGGCGCGGCCTCGACGAGGGCGGCGAAGCGGCGCAGCACGGTCGAGCGGATGACGCCCTCCGCCTCGGACGCCCGGCGGTCCGCGGCCAGCGCCACGAGCGGGGCGACCACGATCGCCAGCCCGACGACGAGCAGCACCGGCAGTGCGGGGGCGTAGAGCGCGGCGACGGCGATGACGATGGCGACGGTCGAGGCGAGTGCGGTGACCACGGGCAGCACGACCCGGGGCGCGAGGTCGCGAACCCGGTCCGTCGCGGCGACCAAGTAGTCGAGCGCGACGCCGCCCGTCGTCAGGGCGCGCGAGGCGGGGCCACGGGCGGCGATGCCGTTCCAGAGCCGCACGCGCAACTCGGTCACCGAGCCGAGCGAGGCGTCGTGGGTGAGCAGGCGCTCGCAGTAGCGCAGGGCGGCGCGGCCGAGGCCGAAGAAGCGCACGCCGACGATCGCGACGAGCAGGTACATGATGGCCGGCTCCTGGCTGGCCCGCACGATGAGCCAGCCGCTGACCGCGAGGAGGGTGATGGCGAAGAGGGTGGCAGCGGTGCCGAGCAGGGCCGCGAAGGCGAAACGTCCCAGAGTCGGACGAAGGAAGGCGAGAAGTTCCGGCACGGCGCGACCGATCGACGAACGTGCCGAGACGACTGCGGCGATGGTCTCGACAGGCTCGACCGCCGTTTCGCTCCGGAAGGTCGACGGCGCGAGCACCACGCGCCGGTCGGCCAGCCGCGCCACGCCCTGCTCGTGCGACGCGATGACCATGGTCACCCGGCCGCGCAGCAGCTCGAGCTCGCGCTCGACCAGCTCTGCGCTGGCGGAGTCGAGGTGCGCGGTGGGCTCGTCGAGCAGCAGCAGCGTCGCTCCGGCCTGCACGCGCAGAACGCCGCGCGCGACGGCGAGGCGGCGCAGCTCGCCCGGGCTCAGCTGGGCCGGGTCGGCGTTGGGCAGGCGCAGGCGGTGCATGACGGCGTCTACCGCATCCCCGGCCTGCGGATGCGCGTAGGTCAGCAGCTCGTCGCGCACCGAGTCGCCGACCGTGTGGGGGTGCTGCGGAACGTAGCCGACGCTCTCGGCGGCGCGAACGCTGCCCGACTCGGGCGCGAGCACCCCGGCGAGCACGTCGAGCAGGGTGGACTTGCCGCTGCCGCTCGGGCCCTCGAGCAGGGTGATCGATCCGGCGGGCAGGTCGAACGAGAGGTTCTCGATCGAGCGCACGCTGAGGGTGTCCACGCCGACTGCCCCAGTGGTCGGCCGGCTAGCCGGCCCGGGCGCGTCGATGAGCTCGCGCGCCCGCCGCATCGCGGCGAGGCCCTCCTGCGACGCGTGGAAGGCCGAGCCGAGGGCGCGGAAGGGCGCGAAGCACTCCGGCGCGAGCACGAGGGCCACCAGGCCGATCTCGAGCGAGAGGTCGCCGTTGATGAGGCGCAGGCCGACGGCGACCGCCACGATCGCGACCGAGATGGTCGCAATCAGCTCGAGCACGAGGGACGAGAGGAAGGCGCTGCGCAGGGTGCGCATGGTCGTAACGCGGTGGGCGTCGCTGATCCGGCGGAGGGCCGCGGACTGCTCGGCGAGGCGGCCGAGGCCGACGAGCACCGGGAGGCCGCGAGCGAGCTCGACCAGGTGGTCGCTGAGGCGGCGCAGGGTTGCCGAGGCGGCATCCGACCGCTCCCTCGTGTGGAGTCCGACGAGGGCCATGAAGACGGGAACGAGCGGAACGGTCAGCACGATCACGAGGGCGCTGATCCAGTCGGCCGCGAGGATGCGCGCGCCCACGATGAGCGGAATCGTCGCGGTCGTCGTCATGGCCGGCAGCACCGTGCGGTACCAGGCGTCGAGCTCGTCGAGCCCGAGGGAGGTGGCGGCGAGCGAACCCGAGCGCCCGCCGCCAGTCTGTAGGACCCGCCCGGCCAGGTCGCGGCGCAGCGACTCCTTCGCGCCGATGCCCGCGCGGGCCGCATAGGCCTGGGACGCCCACGCCGCGAGAGCACGCAGGATGCCGCCCCCGGCCAGCAGCGCGACCGCGGTCGACAGGTCGTCCCCGGCGATCGCCCCGACGACGCCGCGCGCCACCCCCTCGGCCATGAGAACGAGCGCGACCGCCGTGACGGAGCCGAACAGCCCCATCACGGCGATCGTGCGCCGGCCGACGAGCCTCAACGGACGACGGCGGGTTCGACCGGGTGCGGCTCCGGCAGGTGCGTCTCGGTGAGGCGCTTGCGGAAGACCCAGTAGGTGTAGCCCTGGTAGAGCAGCACGAGGGGCAGGCCGAAGGCCGTGACCCAGGTCATCACGGTGAGCGTGTAGTCGCCGCTCGCGGCGTTGCTGATCGTGAGGTCGAAGGCGTGGTCGATGGTCGAGGGGAGCACCACCGGGTAGACCGCGGCGAAGATCGACGCGCATCCCGCGAAGAGGAAGGCTGCGATGCCGATGAAGGCGAGGCCCTCGCGGCCGCGGCGGGCGTTGACGTAGCCGAAGACGACCGCGAGCACGGCGACCACGACGATGGCCCAGGTGACGATGGTGCCCGAGGTGAACTGGATGGCGAGCACCCAGACCACGATCGGCAGCAGCGCGAAGGGCGCCACCCTCACCACGAAGCCGCGCGAGCGCTCGCGCACCGAGCCATCGGTCTTGAGGCCGAGGAATACGGCGGCGTGCACGAGGCAGAAGCCGATGACGGCCAGGCCGCCCAGCACGGCGTAGGGCGTGAGCCAGACGAAGGGCCCGCCGACCCGGTTGCCGTTCTCATCGAGTGGAAGTCCGGTGGTCGTCAGCGCGAGCGCCGCGCCGATGCCGAAGGCGGTGACGAAGGAGCCGAGGCCGATCGCCCAGGTCCAGAAGGTCAGCCAGCGCTGCGAGTTTCCCTTGCCGCGGTACTCGATGCCCACCGCACGGAAGATGAGTCCGAGCAGCACGAGCACGAGCGGGATGTACAGGGTCGAGAACAGCGAGGCGTACCAGAACGGGAAGGCGGCGAAGGTCGCGGCTCCCGCGGTGAGCAGCCAGACCTCGTTGCCGTCCCAGACCGGGCCGATGGTGTTGAGCATGACCCGGCGCTGGCCCTCGGTGCGGCCGCTGACGAGCATGTGCATGCCGACGCCGAGGTCGAAGCCCTCAAGCAGCAGGTAACCGATCCAGAGCAGACCGATGGCGATGAACCAGATGGTGGGAAGCAGTTCCATTGTCGTTTTTCCTTAGTAGGCGAACGCGAGAACGTCGGTGTCGTCGTCAGCGGGGGTGTCTTCGGGAGGCATGACGCCGGCGATGCCGCCGCGCACGAACTTCACGAGGAGCGTGACCTCGACGACCATGAGGGCGCCGTAGACGAGGGTCAGGGAGATCAGCGAGAACAGCAGCTCGCCGGCCGTGGCGGTCGACGAGACCGCCGATGCCGTGAACATGAATACTCCGTCGACACCGCTGGGGTTCGGGTTGGGCGCCACCACGAAGGGCTGGCGGCCCATCTCGGTGAAGATCCAGCCGGCCGAGTTGGCGGCGAAGGGGGCGAGGATGCCCAGAAGCGCGAGCCGCATGATCCACTTCGACCGCGGCACCGTGCCCTTGCGGGTCAGCCAGAGCGCGACGACGGCCGCGAATGCAGCGAGCGCCCCGAAGCCGATCATGAGGCGGAAGCCCCAGTAGGTCACGGCCATGACCGGTACGTAGTTGACGGTCGTGCCGTCAGCGGTCGTCGTGCCGTACTTCGCCTGGTACTCGGGCACCAGCGTGTTGACGCCCTTGATATCGGTCGTGAAATCGCCGTGCGCGAGAAAGCTCAGCAGGCCGGGTACCTCGAGCACACCGACCACCTGGGAGCAGTCCTTCGCCCCGACGTCGCCGATCGCGAGGATCGAGAAGCTCGTGCCGTCCTGGCAGGCCGCCTCGGCGGCGGCCATCTTCATAGGCTGCTGGTCGAACATGAGCTTGGCCTGCAGGTCGCCGGTGAGGGCGACGCCGCCGAAGCCGAGGATCGCAACGACGGCGCCGATGCGCAGCGACTTGATCCAGACGCCGTGGTCGGCGCGGTCGCGGCCGGGCACGGCGAGGTTCTCGCCGACGACCACGCGGCCGGACGCGTCGACGGTGTCGATGCCGTCCTTGCGGCGCTGCCAGAGGTGGTACCAGCCGATGCCGATGAGGAAGGCGGCTCCGACGCCGAGCGCGCCGAAGATCGTGTGGGAGTAGGCGGTCAGCGCCGTGTTGTTGGTGAGCACGGCGAAGATGTCGACGAGCACCGGGCGGCCGTCGACGAGTTCGACGCCGACGGGGTGCTGCATCCATGAATTCGCCACGATGATGAAGAAGGCCGAGACGATGCTGCCGGCCACGCCGATCCACAGGGCCGCGAGGTGCAGCTTCTTGGGGAGGCGGTCCCAGCCGAAGATCCACAGGCCGAGGAAGGTGGACTCGAAGAAGAAGGCCAACAGGCCCTCCATCGCGAGCGGGGCACCGAAGACGTCGCCGACGAAACGGCTGTACTCGCTCCAGGCCATGCCGAACTGGAACTCCTGCACGATGCCGGTCGCGACACCCATGATGAAGTTGATGAGGTAGAGCTTTCCCCAGAACTTGGTCATGCGCAGGTACTGCGGATTGCCCGTGCGCACCCAGAGGGTCTGGAAGATCGCGACCACGGGGCCGAGGCCGAGGGTGAGCGGGACCATCCAGAAGTGGTAGACGGTGGTGATGCCGAATTGCCAGCGGGCGATCTCAAGGGGATCCACGGTTGTGCCTTTCTCTGCTGTGGGCTCCAGCATCTCGGCCACACCCCGACGCCTCTAGGGTCGAAGGTCCCACGGTCGTTTCTACGTGCTGTAGAACTATTTCTACTCTTATGTAGAAGAGATTTCTACTTGGGGTAGAATTGCTCGCATGTGGACTCTAGGAGAGCTCGAGCGATCGGTCATGGACCTGCTCTGGGCGACCGAGGGCACTCTCTCGGCCTACGACATCCAGGATGCGCTCGCCGATCGCAAGCTCGCGGCGACGACGGTGCTCACCGTTCTCTCGCGCCTGGAGAAGAAGGGCTTCGTCGCGCGCTCCCGCGAGGCGCGACCCCACCGCTACTCAGCACAGGGCTCGCGCGAAGACCACATGGCCGACCTTATGCACGACGTGCTCGGCACGGTCACTGACCGCACCGCGGTGCTCGAGCGATTCGTCGGGCAGGTCACGCCCGAAGAGGCCGAGATTCTGCGACGCCTGCTGCGCTGATGCTCGAGGCCTCGATCGGGCTGGCAGCACTCGCGGCCCTGCTCGCCGTGCCGGTGCCGATCGCGCTGGGCCGGGCGCGCTGGCCGGCCCGCTCGCCAGCGGTCGCGCTCATTCTCTGGCAGTCCATCGCCGCCGCGGGCGGGCTCTCGATGATCGGCGCCCTCCTCGTCTTCGGGCTCGCGCCCTTCGGCGACAATCTCATCGCCGGCGCGGTCGGCCTCGCGTCCTACTTCGCGGGCAGCCAGCCGCCCGGGCCGATCGAGGCCTGGCACCTCTTCGCGCTCTGGGGCGCGGTGCTGCTCGCTCTGCACCTCGGCCTCACCGTCGTGTTGACGGTCGTGCGGTCAGAGCGCCAGCGCCGACGCCACGCGCAACTCGTCACCCTGCTCAGCTCGCCCCTCTCGGCCAGCACCCGGCTCATCGACACCCCGACGCCGGTGGCCTACTGCCTGCCGGGGGCCTTCTCGTCGGTCACCGTCTTCTCGGCCGGACTCGTGCGCCTGCTCGACGAGCCGCAGCTCATGGCGGTGATCGAGCACGAGAAGGCGCACGTCGCGCAACGGCACGATGTCGTGCTCGTCGCCTTCCGCGCCTGGCATGCCGCGCTGCCATGGTTTCCCATCGCCTCCCGCGCGCAGCGCGAGGTTGGCCTGCTCATCGAGATGCTCGCGGATGACCGCGCGAGAACCCACGTCGCCGACGACGTGCTCGCCGCGGCCATCAGCCTCGTCGGTGGAGCCTCGGCCGCGGACACCGCCGCCGAGGCCTCGCGCCCCAGCGATATCCAGCAGCGGGTCGCCCGGCTCGCCCTGCGGCCCCTCGCCCTGCCCGTCGAGGCTCTCGTGGTGGGTTCCGCCGCCGCGTTGCTGGGGGTGCCCACGGCGCTGCTCCTGTTGCCCGCCCTCGTCTAGCGAGGGCTCCCGGTCGCGCCCCTACCACCAGAGCGCGACCGGGAAGATTTAGCGGCGAGGCACCAGCCGCTGCAACTGCGTCACGTGCTTCGGCTCGAGCTCGTCGATCGAGGCGACCTCGAGCAGCTTCATCGTGCGCACGACCTGGTCGCTCAGAATCTGGATCGCCCGGTCGACTCCCTGGCGCCCGCCTGCCATGAGGCCGTAGAGGTAGGCGCGGCCGATGAGGGTGAACTTCGCTCCGAGGGCGAGCGACGCGACAATGTCGGCGCCGTTCATGATGCCCGTGTCGACCATCACCTCGGTGTCCTTGCCGACCTCGCGCACGACATCTGGCAGTAGGTGGAAGGGGATCGGCGCGCGGTCGAGCTGGCGTCCGCCGTGGTTGCTCAGCAGGATGCCGTCGACACCGAGGTCGGCGAGGCGCTTCGAGTCCTCGACGTTCTGCACGCCCTTGACGACGAGCTTCCCGGGCCACATGTCGCGGATGGTCGCCAGGTCGTCGTAGTTGATGGAGGGGTCCATCGCGCTGTCGAGCAGCTCGCCGACGGTGCCGCCGGTCGACGAGAGCGAGGCGAACTCCAGCGGCGGCGTCGTGAGGAAGTCCCACCACCACCACGGCCGCGGGATCGCGTTGATGATCGTGCCGGCTGTCAGCTGGGGCGGGATGCTGAATCCGTTGCGTTTGTCCCTCAGGCGCGCGCCCGCGACGGGGGTGTCGACCGTGAACATGAGCGTGTCGAAGCCCGCGGCGGCCGCGCGCTTGACGAGGCCGTAGGAGATCTCGCGCTGGCGCATGACATAGAGCTGGAACCAGTTGCGTCCGTCGGGGTTGGCCGCCTTGACGTTCTCGATCGAGGTGGTGCCGAGCGTGGACAAGGTGAAGGGGATGCCCGCGGCGGCCGCGGCGCCGGCCCCGGCGATCTCGCCCTCGGTCTGCATCAGCCGCGTGAAGCCGGTGGGCGCAATGCCGAACGGCATCGCGCTCGTGCCGCCGAGAATCTGGGTGGTGGTGTCGACGGTCGAGACATCGCGCAGGATCGACGGGTGAAACTCCACGTCCTCGAAGGCCTGCCGGGCGCGGGCCAGCGACAGCTCGCCCTCGGCGGCGCCGTCGGTGTAGTCGAAGGCGGCCTGCGGCGTGCGCCGCTGCGCAATCGCCTTGAGGTCGTAGATGGTGAGCGCGCTGTTCAGGCGGCGGCGCCTGCCGTTGAGGTCGGGTGCCTTGAATCGCATGAGCTTGGCGAGCTCGACGGGGTTCGGAAAGCTGCGCTTAACCATGGTGGTTCCTTTGGTTCGAGAGCAGGCGGTCGCGGGATCCCGCGATGTGCTCTCGGGTGAGGCGGGCGGCCTCGGTCGGATCGCCCGCGGTGATGGCATCGAGGATGCCCTGGTGCTGCGCGCCGATCTCGGCGGCGGTCAGCAGGTGGGCGGCCTGCACCTGCCCGATGCACAGCTCGATCTCGCCCATGAGCAGCGCGTGCATGCGCGCAAGGCGCGGGCTGGGCTGGCCGGCGACGAGGGCGCGGTGGAAGGCGATGTCGTTCTGCGCGAAACTGCCGCTGCTCGCGAGCAGGGCGCGGTGGGCGGTCATCGCGTCGACGGGCACGGCGGGCAGCGCGGCGACGGCAGCGCACTCGATGACGGCGCGGTTGTCGAAGAGGTCGACGATATCGGCGGCGTCGAGCTGCGGCACGCGGGCGGACTGGTGCAGCTCGCGGCGCAGCAGGCCCTCGGTGACGAGGCGCTCGATCGCCATCTTCGCGGTGGGGCGGGCCACCCCGAAGCGCAGAGCGACCGCCGACTCCGTGATGCTCGTGCCGGGCGCGTAGGTCTGGTCGACGATGAGCGATCGCAGTTCGTCGTAGATGGCCTCGGGCAGCACGGACGCGGTCTGCAGCATCCAGTCCTCCTCCATTGGCCAACGATTGTTAGACAATATAGCAGATTGTCTAACAATCGGCCCATGGGTAGGCGGCGCACCGCCGCGAGCTGATTTCGGACACCCGAGGCGATCTCTTTCTCCGCACCGTGTCCGAAATCGCCTCGCGAAGAGCCCGCTACTGCCGAGTGGAGCCCGCCCCGAGGTGCGCCTCGACGATGCCCCGCAGGATGTCGACGCTCGACACGAGCGACGACAGGCTGCGCCGGTAGGCGAGACCGCTGACGCTCACGGCGCCCGATACCCCGCGGCCCGGCTCGAGGAAGACGGGCAGGGCGATGCAGTTGATGCCGACCTCGTTCTCCTGGTCGTCGAGGCCGTAGCCGCGCGCGGCCGAGGCCTCGATCTCCGCGAACAGCGCCTCGGGCGTCGTCAGGGTCTTCTCGGTGCGGGCGCCGAGCACAGTGTCGCCCAGCCACGCCTCGAGGCCACCGAGCGAGTGGATGCTGTAGCCCAGCAGCAGCTTGCCGATCGCCGTGCAGTAGGCCGGGTTGCGCCCCCCGATGGTCGACGTCAGGCGGATCGCGCCCACCGGCGGGTCCACCTTGGCGCGGTAGACCACCTGGGTGCCGTCGAGGATTCCGTAGTGCGCCGTCTCGCCGAACTCGGTGGCCAGCTCGCGCAGCAGTGGTTCGATGCGCGCCGTCTCGGGCCGCGCATCCTGAAAACGGTAGGCGAGGCGGAGGAACTCGTCGCCCAGCTCGTAGACGCCGCGGGCCGCCTGGGATGCGAGGCCCGCCTTGCGCAGCGACGCCAGCGCCCGGTGCACGGTCGGCTTCGATCCCGCGACCCGCTGTGCGAGGTCGTCGAGGGTGATGCCGCCGGGGTGCTCGGCGAGCTCGAGCAGCACGGCCAGCACCCGGTCGGAGCCGACGACCCTCTCGCCGCCGCTCATGCGCGCGGGTCCACGTGCACCTTGGGGCCTGGTCCGGCATCCGCGCCGCGATTGCCGCCGAGCCGGTCCGCGACCTCGTCGAGGCCCACGACCTCCGCGACGATCGGATCGGGCACCACGGCGCCGCTCGCAAACAGCGAGATCGTGCCGGCGAGGCCGGGGGAGGCGGAGAGGATGCCGACGGCGGTCACGTCCTTGAGTGCGATGTTGCGGGTGTCGACGAGCGATGGCGTGCCGCTGAGCCCGATGTAGACGACGCGTCCAGCGGGGTCGACCAGCCGAGCCGCGAGTGCCGGAGCATCGGCCGACGAGGTCGCGTCGATGACCGCGCTGT
>JAAFHU010000189.1 GCA_013297645.1 Actinomycetota bacterium | reverse complement strand
CTTCGGCTCGTGAAAGACGACTGGGAGATCGAGCAGATGCGCCTTGCCGTCGCGGCGACGAAGCGCGGCTTCGACGACGTCATCGCCGACCTGCCCGAGATCGTCGCCCACGAGCGCGGCGAGCGCCTCGTCGAGGGAACCTTCAACCGGCGCGCGCGCTCCGACGGCAACACCGTGGGATACGACACCATCGCCGCGAGCGGACCGCACGCCTGCATCCTCCACTGGACCCGCAACGACGGACCCGTCGTACCCGGCGACCTCATCCTGCTCGACGCGGGCATCGAGCTCGACAGCCTGTACACGGCGGACATCACCCGCACCCTGCCGGTCAGCGGCACCTTCACCGACACGCAGCGCCGCGTGTACGAGGCGGTGCGCGAGGCCGCGGACGCCGCGCTCGCGATCGTGCGGCCCGGCATCCGCTTCAAGGAGATCCACGCCGAGGCGATGCGGGTGATCGCCGAGAAGACGGCCGAATGGGGCCTGCTGCCGGTGTCGGCGGAGGAGTCCCAGCACCCCGACGCGCAGTACCACCGCCGCTACATGGTGCACGGCACGTCGCATCACCTCGGCCTCGACGTGCACGACTGCGCCCAGGCGCGGCGCGAGCTCTACCTCGAGGGCGTTCTCGAGGCAGGGATGGTCTTCACGATCGAGCCGGGGCTCTACTTCCAGCCCGACGACCTCACCGTGCCCGAGGAGTACCGCGGCATCGGCGTGCGTATCGAGGACAACATCCTCGTCACCGTGGACGGTGCGGAGAACCTGTCGGTCGGCATCCCGCGAACCGCCGACGATGTCGAGGCGTGGCTGGCGCGCTAGAGAACTGCCATACTCTGGTCATGAGAAAGACTCTGCTCGGCGTCCTCGTCATCCTTGCCGCAGTGGCGATCTCGGGTTGCTCCGCTGATGGGAGTGCAGATTCGTCGCCTGCTGTCACCGAGCCGAGTTCGAGCGTTAGCGACAGCCACACGTCTACGCCAAGCCCTACAGCCGGCGTCGTTGTTGATCCGCTGGCCTATGCGGCCGTGTACTACGACGAGGGTGTCGACTTCGACTCCGCCGACGGCAACATCCACTGCTCAATCTTCATTGATCCCCTCACACCGGAATGGAACCCGCGAGCTGGGTGCGGAATGGATTCGTGGGACTTCGAGTTCCCGGTCGTGCCATATCTCGACACGGAGCGTGCTGGGAACGCGACCGTGATCCACGGCGCAGAGCCGGGACTGGTCTTCGCCCACAGCGATGCCCCCTATGCCGGGCAGGATCCGATCAGCAATCCCACCGTGGGAACGCTGCACCCGGGCGAGACGATCACCAGCGTCGGCATCAGCTGCGAGGCGCTCACCGATGCGATCCGGTGCACGAACACCACGTCAGAGCACGGGTTTCTCATCTCCCGCGACAGCTACGAGCTCTTCTAGATCCGGTCTGGGTGCGCCTCGCCGCGCGTGGCCGGCTAGACCTGCGGCGGCAGAGCGAGCAGCGCCCGCGCCTTGGCCGTCAGCTGCGGGTCGATCACGATCTGGTAGTTGCTCGCGAGCACCTGGTGCGTCGAGGTGAAGTCGCGGCGGCGGCGGTTGAAGGCGTAGGTGACGATGCCGAACAGCATGCCGAAGCCGGCGCCGATGAGGGCAGCCGCGCCGAGGAACGCGAAGCTCGGGGTGGTCGTGAAGATGAAGAACAACAGCCCGAGGAACAGACCGAACCATGCCCCGCTCGCGGCCCCGGCGACTGCGGCGCGGCCGTAGGTGAGCTTGCCGGTGACTCGCTCGACGGTCTTGAGGTCGTTGCCGACGATGCTGAGCTTTGCTACCTCGAAGTCGGCCTTCGCGAGCCGGTCCACGACCTGCTGGGCCTCGGTGTAGGTCTCGTAGGTGCCGAGCACATCCCCCTTGGGAAGGGTGGGGATTCCGGGCGAGCGACTGCCGAAGGCGGAGGAGTTGGTCACTCAGTTATTGTCCCACCCGCAGGGGTAGGGTTTCACTGTGAGCGCAACGAGAGTCTTCGCTGCCCGCTTGGCCGGGTGCTCCGTTTTCGACCCCGCTGGAGACAAGGTCGGCCGCGTTCGCGACGTGCTCGTCGTCTACCGCAGCTCAGAGGCGCCGCGCGTCGTCGGCTTCATCGTCGAGGTTCCCGGCAAGCGCCGCGTGTTCCTCTCGGTCGGCCGCGTCACCAGCATCGGCTCCGGCCAGATCATCGCCACCGGCCTCATCAACCTCCGCCGCTTCGAGCAGCGGGGCGGCGAGGTGCGCGTCATCGCCGAGCTCATCGGCCGCCAGGTTGGCCTCGTCGACGGATCGGGCCAGGCCACGATCGAAGACGTCGCGATCGAGGAGACCGGCCTCGGCGAGTGGGAGGTCACGCAGCTCTTCTGCCGCCGTCCCCGCACCGGCACCTCCCCCTTCGCGAAGGGCGCCACCGTCTTCGTCAAGTGGGACGACGTCGTCGAGAAGAAGGCGAAGTCCGGTGAGGCACAGTCGGCCACCCAGCTCGTCGCCACCTACGCCGACCTGCAGCCCGCCGACCTCGCCAACGCGATGCTCGACCTGCCGGAGCAGCGCATGCACGAGGTCGCCGAGGAGCTGAGCGACGAGCGCCTCGCCGACGTGCTCGAGGAGATGTCAGAAGACGAGCAGGTCGACATTCTCAACCAGCTCGACGACGAGCGCGCCGCCGACGTGCTCGACCAGATGCAGCCGGATGACGCCGCCGACCTCATCGCCCACCTCGGCGACGAGCGCGGCGAGACCCTGCTCGAGCTGATGGACCCCGAAGAGGCAGAAGACGTGCGTTTTCTGCTCAGCTACGCGCCCGACACCGCTGGCGGGCTCATGACGACGGAGCCGATCATCGTGTCGGCCGACGCGACGGTCGCCGAGGGGCTCGCCCTCATCCGCCGCCACGAACTTGCCCCCGCCCTCGGTGCGGCGATCTGCGTGACCCTGCCGCCCTACGAGGCGCCGACCGGGCGCTTCCTCGGCATGGTGCACTTCCAGCGCATGTTGCGCTACCCGCCGAACGAGCGGCTCGGCACCCTGCTCGACCCGAGCCTCGAGCCGGTGCAGGGCACGACGAGTGCCGCCGAGGTCAGCCGCATCCTTGCCAGCTACAACCTGGTCTCTGTTCCCGTGGTCGATGAGAACCACCGCCTGGTCGGGGTGGTGACCATTGACGACGTCCTCGACTACCTCTTGCCCGACGACTGGCGAAGTACCGATTCGCAACCCGAACCGGCTCTGACAGCCCCGACCGCGACCCCAGGAAGGAGGACCCGCAATGGCACGCGCTAACCGCCAAGAACCAGACTTCGACCAGCCCAAGGGCCTCCGCACCCGCCGCGGCCGGGAGAGCCGCGACCGCTTCGGCCGCTTCACCGAGTCGATCGCCCGCGGCATGGGAACCCCGTGGTTTCTTTTCGGTCTCTCGCTGTTCGTCATCGCCTGGATGATCTACAACACCCTCGCCCCTGAGGGAATCCGCTTTGACTCGGCGGCGATTGGATTCACCGCGCTCACGCTCATCCTCTCGTTGCAGGCCTCGTACGCCGCGCCGCTGATCCTGCTCGCGCAGAACCGGCAGGACGACCGCGACCGCGTGCAGATCGAGCAGGACCGCCAGCGGGCCGAGCGCAACCTCAACGACACCGAGTACCTCGCACGCGAGAT
>JAAFHU010000188.1 GCA_013297645.1 Actinomycetota bacterium | reverse complement strand
CAAGCTTCTTCGTCCAATAGACAGATGAACAGGGACCCTCGGTATGACCGAGCTTTCAGCGAGACAAACCTTCGCCGCATTTTCGATACCAAGATCCAAGGCAGTGGTTCTGTTGGCCGAGATGGGCTGACTGCCGCTCGCCTAAGCACAATCCAGATCGACTCGTTGATTTCATCGGCGTCTTCTATTGCCCTTGCGGGTAACTATGTGTTCTCTCCTTATCGCCAGATGCTGAAGCTCAAGGGGGCGGGGAAAGCACCTCGTCAGATCGCTATTCCGGGTCTACGGGACCGTATAGTCCTGCGCGCGATGGCTGAATACGTTCGTGTGCTCGAAGCGGGACTCGAATTGAAGCGCCCGCAAGAAGTGGTCTCTGGCGTTAGGACGACAATCCATGGCGGTGCGGCGCGGCATTTTGCGCGTTTTGATGTCGTGAACTTCTACCCCTCGATATCTCACGCGGCTATCAGAACCACTTTGTCCCGGGTAGGCGCCGACCCGCGATTCTTAGACCTCGTAAGTTCCGCTATCTCTACGCCGATCTTGGCGGACGGCGCGTCCGGTGGCTCGATTTCGAGAGCCACGCGCGGCGTGCCACCCGGGGTTTCGCTTTCGAACGTGTTGGGCGAGTTGATTCTGCATGACTTAGACGAGGCGATAGACCGCATTCCTGGCGCCTCTTATTTTCGGTATGTCGACGATGTAATTGTTTTCGCTAGTCGATTCGGCGCTTGGAGAGCAGGTCGGGTCCTCAAGTCCCAACTGCGCCGAGTGGGGCTAAAGGCACACTCGCGTCGGACCGAAAAAAGTGCGACGGGATCGGTGGGCAGCGCTTCTATCGAGTATTTGGGCTACACGTTTTACGCCGGAAGGGTCACTGTGAGTTTGGCGCGGGCGCAGCGCCTCATCTCATCTATGGCGAGGCCTGTAACTGCCTATCGCTATGCAATCTCCGCGAAAAAGGAGATTGCGCGCATCGGAAAGCGGTCTGAGTGGTGGATGAACCTGTCCATCACCGGATGTATAGCTGGGGGAACGCGCAGAGGATGGTTGCCCTACTATTCACAACTCGATGACGTTGCGCTGCTGCACCGACTCGATGGCATCGCTGTGAATCTGATGTCTCGGATCCCAGTCTCATACCGATTCAAGCCCAAGTCATTTGTGAGGGCCTATACATTGACTCGAAATCCAGCACGAGACAAGAAAGGATACATTCCAAATTTGGATGATATGTCTTATCGCGAGAAACGGGCGCTTCTGAAGCTGGCCAGCAAGTACGACCGAATCCCAACGAAGAAGATCGAAGTCGACAAATTGTTCGCTCGATTCGTAGGTACAGCGATTGCGTCACTCGAGACGGACGTCGGGGCAGTTTCGTAGCTCGTGTCCTGCTAGCACTTGAGGACGCGTTCGAGCGCTAACGCCGCTTACCCCGCAAAACCCGATACCCCTTATTAGTACCCGCCCGCGAGAACACAAAGTCCTCCGGAAACTCCAGCTCGAGCCACCGCTGCAGCGAATCCGACCCGAGGTTCTTCTGCACGACCATCCAGGCATCCGCACCGCTTTCGAGGCGGGGGAGCCACAACTGCAGCATCGAGTGCAGCGAGTCCTTGCCGACGCGGATCGGCGGGTTGCTCCAGAGAGTCATGAACGAGATGTCCGCGGGAACATCAGAGGGCAAAACCGCGTTGACATTACTAAGGCCCATAACGCTTGCGTTACGACGCGTCAGATCGAGCGAGCGCTCGTTGACATCGACGGCCCACACGGTAGCGTGAGGTGACTCCGCAGCGAGCGTGAGGGCGATCGGGCCCCAGCCGCAGCCGAGATCGAGCAAATTTCCACCGGGAGGAGGTGCTGGTACCGATGAGAGCAGCACTCGTGTTCCCGCGTCTACGCCAGCGGGGCTAAACACGCCATTGGCCGTCTGAAGCTCGACGGCGCGACCTGCGATGGTCGCCTGGATCGTTCGTAGCTTGAGCTCACTTCCTGGTTCTGCAGAGAAGTAGTGCTCGTTCGCCATCCCCAAAACTTACACAAGTACTGAGAACTAGGGTTAACCACTAATGACTGAACAACAGACCACCGATCAGGATCTGATCGACCGCGTGCTCGCACGCCAGGCCGCCGAGAGCGCGGCCGTCACCCGCTTCGGCAACGCGCAGGCGCTGCAGACCGACGCCGCCTACGACGAGAACCGCGACGGCGACCAGTTCGACCGCGAGGACCGCGAAGCGCTGCGCCGCGTCGTCGGACTCTCGACCGAGCTCGAGGACGTCACCGAGGTCGAGTACCGCCAGGTGCGCCTCGAGAAGGTCGTGCTCATCGGCATCTACACGCAGGGCAACGTCGTCGAGGCAGAGAACTCGATGCGCGAGCTCTTCGCACTCGCCGAGACCGCCGGAGCCCAGGTGCTCGACGGCCTGCTGCAGAAGCGCGCGCACCCCGACCCCTCGACCTACTTCGGCAAGGGCAAGGTCGCCGAGCTCGCGGGCGTCGTTGCAGCCTCGGGGGCGGATACGGTCATCGCCGACACGGAGTTGGCGCCATCCCAGCGCCGTCAGCTCGAGGAGGCCGTCAAGGTCAAGGTCATCGACCGCACGGCCGTCATTCTCGACATCTTCGCCCAGCACGCCAAGAGCCGCGAGGGCAAGGCGCAGGTCGAGCTCGCGCAGCTCGAGTACATGCTGCCGCGCCTTCGTGGTTGGGGTGAATCCCTGAGCCGCCAGGGTGGTGGAGCAGGTGGATCGGCGGCCGGCATGGGAGGCCGCGGCCCCGGTGAGACGAAGATCGAGCTCGATCGCCGCCGCATCCACACCCGCATGGCGATCTTGCGCAAGAAGATCAAGAACTTCGCCCCGGCCCGCGAGGCGAAGCGCGCCAACCGCGACCGCTTTCAGGTTCCGTCGGTCGCGATCACGGGCTACACCAACGCCGGCAAGTCGTCGTTGCTGAACAGGATCACCAGGGCGGGCGTGCTCGTCGAGAACGCCCTGTTCGCCACCCTCGACACGAGCGTGCGCCGCAACCAGACCGACGACGGGCGGCTCTACACGCTGACCGACACGGTCGGATTCGTGCGCAACCTGCCGCACCAGCTGGTCGAGGCCTTTAGGTCGACGCTCGAAGAGGTGGGGGAGGCCGACGTCATCGTGCACGTCGTCGACGCGTCGCATCCCGATCCTGCATCGCAGCTGACGACCGTGCGCGATGTGATCGGCGAGGTGGGCGCCCGCGATGTGCCCGAGATCGTCGTGTTCAACAAGGCAGACCTCGCGGATGACACCCAGCGCATGCTTCTCACCTCGCTAGAACCGCGGGCGATCTTCGTCAGCGCGCGCTCTGGTGAGGGAGTCGAGGAGCTTCAGCAGGCGATCGCCCAGGCGATCCCCGCGCCGGAGCTCGAGCTCGAGCTGCTCGTGCCCTACGACCGTGGCGAGGTCATCTCGAAGCTGCACCTCACCGGCCGCGTGCTCTCGACCGACTACGTCGAGGAGGGCACCCGCGTCAAGGCGATGGTGCACCCGCGCAACCTCGGCGACGTGCAGCCCTTCATCGTGTGATCGAGCGATGCAGATCGAGCGGGTAGGCGCGGGTGATGTCGAGGTGGTGGCCGAGACCCTCGCCCTAGCCTTCTCCTCCGACCCGGTCTGGGGCCCCGCCCTCTGCCGCGACGATGGA
>JAAFHU010000187.1 GCA_013297645.1 Actinomycetota bacterium | reverse complement strand
GAGGGGCATCGGACAGGGGCGCGTCGAAGACGGGGGGCGGAGCATCCGACAGGGGCGCGTCGAATACCGGCGGCGGAGCATCCGACAGGGGCGCGTCAAATACCGGCGGCGGAGCATCAGAAAACGGTGCGTCAAAGGGCGGCAGCGGCGCGTCGAAGACCGGCGGCGGCGCGTCAGAAGCGGGTGCTCCCGTGGGCGGTGGCGGGGCGGTGAAGGACTGCGCGGGGGCATCCACTGCCTCTGCGGGCGGGAAGACAACCGGCGGGGGCGCGTCGAACACCGGCGGCGGTGCGTCGAATTCGGACGAGGGCGCGGCCTGCGTCGGCACGGACGACGTCGGGGGGACGACGATATCCGAGAACTCGGGCAGCACCTCTTGCACGGCGGCGAGGGCTTCGGGCGTGCCGACAGCGAGCATCGACTCCTGCCATTCGGCGAACTCGCGGGTCTCCTCCTCGCGCAGCTGCATCTGCCGCTCGAGCTCTTCCATCATTCCCAGCGTTCCACCCGGGTGCTCTGCGCCCGACTCGACGAGCGCCGCGAGCTCGTCGTCACGCAGAGACTGCCGCTCGGGAATCCACGGGCGCTGGCCAGCAGGAGCGGCGGAGGCCGCGAGGAACGCGGCCTGGTCGATGGGGTCGGTGGGGATCGGCGGGGGCACGATTGGCAGCTCGAAGACGGGGGCCTCCGCCGACGTCGCCGCCGGCTCGTCTGCGTCGAAGTCGGGCGTGGGCTCCGGTTCCCACGCCTCCGGCTCCCACGCGGTCGGCTCAAAGGGCTCCGGCTCTGGCTCTGGCAGTGGTGCTGGCTCTGGCGCGCGAGTCGTGGTCTCCTCGTCGATCGGCCACTCGGGAGCGCTCGGCGCCTCAGACACGGGCTCGGTGACCGGCGCTTCGGCAGCGGGCTCGCTGACCGGTTGGACTGGCTCGGTCTCGACGACGAGCTCGACCGCTGGCTCGGGCGCGGGCGCGGGCTCGCTCACCACGGGCGCAGCGAACTCCGGCGGCGGCGGAAGATCAGCAGGCACGGCGCTGGCGTCGGGCGAGGGCATCGCGGCCGCCTCGGGGGCCGGTGGAGCGGGCGGGGGCGCGGCAGGCGCATCCGCTGGGGTGAAGTCCTTGGGCAGGATCCGCGCGTCAGGCGGCGGGGCGGCCAACTGCTCGATCGGAGCACCCATCGGCACCGAGGGGGTCACGTCGTCGAGTTGGTAGATGACGTTGATAGAGCCGGTGGCACTTGCCAGATTGGCGGCGATGACGTCGGCTAGAGCGTCGTCGTCCAGAGTCGGCGGGGCCGGCTGTCGCGGCACCGGCGGCGTGTACGTGGAACGCCGCGGACCGGGCGGAAGCAGCGATTCGTCGATCGGCTGCTCCCCGCGCTCCTCGTCGTCCCGCGAGTCGTCGGTACTGGACATGCTGAAAAGTTTATGCCGCAGTTGAGGGTTTGCCCGGCTGCCGAGCCGTAACGAGCGCAGCAACACCGAGAAGAATCAGCCCGAGTCCTACCCATCCGCCTGCTGCGAGCCGCTCCCCGACCACGAGTACCGCCAGTACCGCAGCGACGACCGGCTCGATCAACGTGACGGTCGTGACCACGGACGACCGGATGCTGCGAAGCCCGAATCCAAATAGCAGGTAGGCGAGGAACATGGGCGCTATCGCCAGATACGCCGCAATTGCCAGGGATTCCGCGCGGTCGAGTAGCGGCGCACCGGTCGCGATCAACACGGGTCCGAGCACCACGGCCGCGAGCCCGAACATGCCTCCCATGACGCCGCGACCGGGGTGCCCGACAGCCAGCGCGCGCGTCGACGCGTAGGTGTAGAGCGCATAGGCGAATCCGGCGACGAGGCCGAGTGCCACCCCGAGCGGGATGTTCTTGCCCTCCCCCGCGGCGCGGCCGGTACTGAGCAGCACCACGCCGAGGATCGCGACGCCAGCGCAGACGGCCCAGCGCAGCGAGAGCCCGCGGCGCTCCCACAGCCACTCGAGGAGTGCTGCGAAGAGCGGGCCGGAGCCGAGGGCGACGACGTTGCCGATGGCGACTCCCGCCTCATCCATCGCGGCGTAGAAGGCGAGCGGGTAGATCACCACGCCGACCGCACCGAGGGCGAGCCAGGGCCTCGACCGTGTGTCTCGCCATGCCGCAACCGCAGCGCGTGCCGAGAAGGCGAAGAGCAGCAGCCCGCCGACGGCGAAGGTCGAGGCGCCGATTGCCTGGGGGCTCACCGAGTCGGGCAGCAGGCTTGCGGCCGTGCCGGTTGTACCCCAGAGCACGGAGGCGAGCACCAGCGCGGGGATGCCGAACCGCGAGACCGCACTCTGTTGCACTCGGGCAATCTACTCCACCGGCAGATGCACCCGAATGGGGTACGCGACAAGGTGTAGTGACGCTCCGGCGAGGCCATAGGCTAGCGCCAATACCCGCACTACTTTCGGAGCACAGCTATGTCTGCAACTACGACCGACGACGCAAAATCCCCGCGTCTCAACTCCCTCTTCAGCAACCTCGAGCTCACCATCGCGGTGCTGCTCGGCCTCGTGTCGATCGCGACCGCGTATGCCTCCTTCCAGGCTGCGCTCTATGACTCGCAGATGGCGGGGGCCTACAACGTCGGAAACGCGCAGGCCACCGAGGCCGAGTCGCTCTACCTCGAGGGCAACCAGCAGTTCTTGCAGGACACCCAGGTCTTCAACCAGCTGAGCCTGCTGCAGGTGCAGATCGCGTCTGGTGACGCGCTCGCCCAGGAGCAGTACGACACCCTCTACTTCCAGGGGGTGTCCGACGAGTTCGGCGCCGCCATCGACCGTGCGGCAGCCCAGACCGAGGCCGACCCGGAGTTCTTCTACTCGCCGCTGGACGACGAGGACTACCAGGACTTCCTCTTCTCTCCGTGGTCGGACATGAAGGACGCGTCAAAGGCGACCATTGACAAGGGCGACAACTACAACTCGCTGAGCGACAAGCTCACGCTCTACACGGTTCTCATGTCGATCTCGCTCTTCCTGCTCGGCATCGCAGCCCTCGTGCGCCAGCGCCGCACGCAGCTCGTGCTGATGGGTACCGGTGTCGTCATCTCGGTCGTCGCGATCGTGCTGACCGCCATGGTCCCCTTCGTCGGCCTGTAGACCCGGATGCCATCCACCTTCACCAGCCCGTTGTCGCGCACTATCGGCCTCGGGCTGGTGACGGCGGTCGCCGCTGCCACGCTCGTGGGCTGTTCGGCGGAGCCCGCTGCCGAGTCGGGCAGTTGGACGATCCTCACTTACTCGATCGCCGACACCGACCTCGAGCCGTACATGATGGAGGACCTCGGCGAGCTCGGGCAGTCGGGCGGCTACGACGACCTCAATCTGCTCGCCCTCGTCGACCGCTCGACGGACTACGGCGACGACGACGTTCTCGGCCTCGACGGCTGGGACGGCGGCAAGCTTCTCGAGATCACCGACGGCGGCGCGACCGAGCTCGAGGACATGGGTGACGTCAACACCGGCGACCCCCAGGTGCTCGCGGACTTCATCGCGCGCGGCATCGCCGACTACCCCGCCGACCACTACGGCCTCGTCATCTCCGACCACGGCGCCTCGTGGCCCGGCGTCGGCGGCGACGAGTCGAGCGACCAGGACTCGCTCGAGCTGTGGGAGCTCAACGAGGCCATCGCGGCCGGAAGTGAGGCAGGCGGTATCGACAAACTCGACCTGCTCGGCTTCGACGC
>JAAFHU010000186.1 GCA_013297645.1 Actinomycetota bacterium | reverse complement strand
GCGCTCACCTCTCTCGATGGGCGGTAGCTCGACCACCGCATCGGGGTCAATGGCTACCAGTATTGCTACTCACGGCTCGGCTTCCCCAGAGCGCCCATCGCCCGGCGCAGCGGAGCAGGATTCGAGAAGCCTCGCTCCGGGCTCCCTCCTTACGATGGGCCCATGGCTAACGACACTTTCAGCAAAGAAGAGCGCGCGGCTATCAGGGAGCGCGCCAAAGAGCTCAAGGAGCAGGCGAAGAGCGCCGACGCCGAGAAGGACGTGCTCGAGAAGATCGCGGCACTCGACGAGCCGGACCGCGGGAAAGCCGAGCGCATCCACAATCTCGTCACGCAGCACGCCCCGACGCTCACCCCGAAGGCATGGTACGGAATGCCCGGGTACGCGCGCGACGGCAAGGTGCTCGTCTTCTTCCAGGCGGCCGCCAAGTTCGGCACGCGCTACCCCACCCTCGGGTTCAACGACAATGCGCAGCTCGACGACGGCGAGCTGTGGCCCGTCGCGTTCGCGATCCAGGCGCTCGGCGCTGCCGAAGAGGAGGCGATCGCCGCGCTGGTGAAGAAGGCCGCCGGCTGATCGACCGCGGCCGCCGGCGCCCGCAGCGCTATCCTTGCCGGATGCGCTGCCCCTGCCTCAGCGGCCTTCCCTACGACGAGTGCTGCGGCCGCTATCACGCCGGTGCTGCCGCGCCGACTGCGGAGGCGCTCATGCGATCCCGGTTCAGCGCCTTCGCCGTGGGTAACGCGGCCTACCTGCTCGAGACCTGGCACCCCTCCACGCGCCCGTCGCACGTGGAGCTGGATGAGGACACGCGCTGGTACCGCCTCGACATTCTCGGGACGACCAGGGGCGGCCCTCTCGACACGTCGGGCACCGTGGAGTTCGAGGCCTTCTACCGCGGCGGCAGCCAGCGCGAGCTGAGCAGCTTCGTCAAAGAGCGGGGCCGCTGGTTCTACCTCGCGGCCGCGTGACGGATTATGAGAGTCCTGCGAGTTGCGAGAAAGTTGACCCATGCCCCGAAAGCCGATTGAGCACACCGACCTGACCCCCGAAGCCGAGGAGAAGCGGCTCGACCGCAACTGGGCGGAGCTGCTGCAGGAGCTTCGCGTGACGCAGGCCGGCACGCAGATCGTCAGTGCATTCCTGCTGGCGGTAGCCTTCCAGCAGCGTTTCACGGAGCTCTCGCCCCTGCAGCTCGACCTCTACCTCGTACTCATCGGCCTGGCGGGGGTCGCCACGATCATCGGCCTCGCTCCGGTGATCCTGCACCGCACCTACTTCCGCCAGGGCGCCAAGGCTCACGTCGTCAAGGTCGGCAATCGCCTGCTGTTCACCGAGGTGATCGTCGTCGGCCTGCTCGCCATTGGAACGACGAGCTTCGTGTTTGACTTCGTCGTCGGGAAGACCGCGGCGATCATCGCCGCGAGCCTCATGAGTGTGGTGGTCATCGGGCTGTGGGTCATCCTTCCCCGCTGGCGCAACCCGACGCCGTGAGCACCCACAGCGTCGGCGCCGGACGCCTCACCGCCACGGTGGATTCCGCCGGCGCCCAGCTGCGCTCGCTGCAGCTCGACGGCGTCGAGTATCTGTGGAACGCCGGCGACCCGTGGAACTGGTCGGCGCCCGTGCTCTTCCCCCTCATCTCGGGCCTGGCCGGCGACGAGCTGCGCCACGCCGGCCAGCGCTACTCCATCCCCTCGCACGGCTTCGCGCGCCGCACCGAGTGGGTTGTGATCGGCGATGGCCAGTTCGAGCTCGCGGCCTCGCCGGCAACGCGCGCACAGTATCCCTTTGAGTTTCGACTGCAGCTCGGATTCGACGTCACCGACCGGCTGACGGTGACGCACAGCGTGCACAATGACGGCGACGAGCCGCTGCCGTTTCTTCTCGGCGGGCATCCCGCTTTCCGATGGCCGCTGCCGGGCGCAACTGGTGAGCACACCGTTTCGTGGCAGCAGGGAGGCCAGACTATGCGGCAGGCGGTCAACGGCCTGCGGCCGGGTCGCATCCCCTCCCCCGCCGTCGACGGCAGGCTCACCCTGCAGAAGCAGTACTTCGCCGAGGACGCCCTGCTCTTCGACGACCTCGACCCGCACGAGGTCACCTACTCGGCCCCCGGCGCCGCGCGAATCATCCTGCGCTACGACGACTTCGCCGTGCTCGGCATCTGGAGCAAGTCGCAGGGCGCCGACTTCGTCTGCCTCGAGCCGTGGACCGGATACCCCGCTCCCCAGGGCTTCGACGGCGACATCGACACCCTGCCGGGCATCGAGCTGCTCGCACCCGGGGCGACACGCAGGTACCGTTACAGCGTCACCATCGAAGGAGAATAGTGCCGGATTACGTCGTCGCAATCGACCAGGGAACGACGAGCACACGGGCGATCGTCTTCGACCACGCCGGCAACGTGGTGTCCATCGGACAGCACGAGCACGAGCAGATCTTTCCCCGCGCGGGCTGGGTCGAGCATGATCCGCTGGAGATCTGGAACAACACCCGCGACGTCATCGGCCAGGCACTCTCCCGCGCCGACATCACCCGCCACGACGTGGCCGCGGTCGGCATCACCAACCAGCGAGAGACCACCGTTGTCTGGGACAAGTCAACCGGCGAGCCCGTCTACAACGCCATCGTCTGGCAGGACACCCGCACCCAGCAGATCGTCGACCGCTTGGCGGATGGCGACGTAGACCGCTTCAAGAAGCAGACCGGCCTGCCGCTGAGCACCTACTTCGCCGCCACCAAGATCGTCTGGATCCTCGAGAACGTCGACGGGGCCCGCGAACGGGCTGAGAAGGGCGAGTTGCTCTTCGGCACGACCGACACCTGGGTCACCTGGAACCTCACCGGCGGCACCGACGGCGGCGAGCACGTCACCGACGTCAGCAACGCCTCCCGCACCCTGCTCATGGACTTGGAGACCCTCGACTGGGACGAGACGCTGCTCAGCGCCTTCGACATCCCGCGGTCGCTTCTGCCCCGTATCGCCAGCTCGTCGGAGGTCTACGGCACGGTCGAGTCCTCGAGCGTGCTGCGCGAGGTTCCGATCGCCGGCATCCTCGGAGACCAGCAGGCGGCGACCTTCGGCCAGGCCGCCTTTCACACCGGTGGCGCGAAAAACACGTACGGGACCGGCAATTTTCTTATCGTCAACACCGGCGAGAAGATCGTGCACTCGAAGAACGGGCTGCTGACGACGGTGGCCTACCGGCTCGGCGACCAGCCAGCGAACTATGCCCTCGAGGGTTCGATCGCCGTCACTGGGTCGCTCGTGCAGTGGCTCCGCGACAACCTCGGCATCATCGACCACGCGTCCGATGTCGAGAAGCTCGCGCTCAGCGTCGACGACAACGGCGGGGCCTACATCGTGCCGGCCTTCAGCGGGCTCTTCGCGCCCTACTGGCGACCGGATGCCCGAGGCGCCATCGTCGGCCTCACCCGCTACGTGAACAAGGCCCATCTCGCACGGGCGGCACTCGAGTCGACCGCCTTCCAGACCCGTGAGGTGCTCGACGCCGTGAACGCCGATACCGGGATTCCGCTCGAGCAGCTCAAGGTCGACGGCGGCATGATCGAGAACGAGCTGCTCATGCAGTTCCAGGCCGACATCCTCGGCGTTCCCGTGGTTCGCCCGGTGGTCGCCGAGACGACGGCGCTCGGCGCCGCGTATGCGGCCGGTCTCGCGGTGGGCTTCTGGAAAGACACCGATGAGCTGGAGAAGAAGTGGCAGGAGGAGAAGCGCTG
>JAAFHU010000184.1 GCA_013297645.1 Actinomycetota bacterium | reverse complement strand
CAGAACCTCGACCGGCTCGGTGCGCGGGGATACCGGTGGCTCGGCCCCGTCGCCGACGTGCTCCGCGGGGCTCCCGGCCATTTCATCCTCGGCGTCGGGAACCCCGCCGTAAAGGCCACGCTCGACGCCCGATTCGTCGCGGCGGGCTGGACGGCGCAGTCGGTTGTGCATCCGGCGGCCGTGCTCGGATCCGTCCGCGAGATCGGGGCCGGGAGCGTGATCTGCGGGGGAGTGCAGCTCTCCACCAACACGGCGCTCGGCCGGCACGTGCACCTCAATCCTTCTGCCGTGATCGGCCACGACGCGGAGCTGGCCGACTTCGTCTCGGTGAACCCCGGCGCCATCGTCTCCGGAGATGTCAGCGTGCTCGAGGGCACCCTCATCGGCGCGGGTGCTGTCGTGCTGCAGGGCCTGCGGGTCGGAGCGGGGGCGACGATCGGGGCGAGCGCCTGCGTGACCAGAGACGTGCCGGCGGGCGAGGTCGTTGCCGGTGTGCCTGCCCGGCCCCTGCGCAGGTCCGATGATGCCTGACCGCGGTGCAGCGGCCGTGCCGTCGGCAGTGGTGGTCTTCACCTTCGCCTACCCCTACGGGATCGGCGAGGAATTCCTCGACGGCGAGCTCCCGCACCTGCTCGCCGAATTCGACCGCGTCATCGTCGTGCCCACCCTGCAGCTACGCGGTCAGCTGCCCACGCGCCAGGTGCCGGACGGCGTGGATGTCGTGGCACCGGAATCGCCGACCTCGCATTCTTCGGTCTGCGCCACCCCGTTAGGGCAGCGCAGCTCGCCTGGAGGACCACCCGCGGCGCGGCCAGTCTCGCTGCACTGCGCGATGACGTGCCGCTGGACCTGATTGCGACGCGGGTGGCCCTGCGAATCCGGCGCAGGCTCGGCGCCCTCCTCGAGGGGGTGCCCGAGGTGGTGTTCTACGGCTTCTGGCTCACCGAGCCCGCCCGCGTTGCGCTGGAGGCGCGTCGTCTGCTCCGCCGACCACAGTCACCGGCCGTCGCACGCGCGAACGGTTTCGACCTCTTCGCGGAACGCAGCCCCCGCGGCTACCTCCCGCAGCGACGGCTCATCCTCGAGGGCCTCGATCGGGTGTTCGCCGCGTCGGAGCCCGCGGAGGAGTACTTGCACGAGCGCTATCCGGAGTACGCGGAGAAGTACCGGGTCGCGCGGATCGGCACCACCGCCCCCATCGGGGCGGGGAACAGCCGACGGCTCCCGGTGCACGTGGTGTCGTGCTGCTACATCTCGCCGGTCAAGCGCGTCACCATGCTGGTCGATGGCCTCGCCGAGCTGCAGCGGCGTGGAGTCGAGCTGCGATGGAGCCATATCGGCTCGGGGGGCGAGGACTACGTCGCTCACGTGGTGGATTATGCCCGTGCGAATCTCGAGCCGGGATCGTTCGAGTTCCTCGGCCACATGCAGTCGGACGACGTCCGGCGCTGGTACGCCGCGAATCCCGCCACGCTCTTCGCCCAGATGTCCGAGTCCGAAGGCGGCCTCGCCGCGTCCATTCAGGAAGCGCTCGCGCAGGGACTGCCCGTCATCGCCACGAGCGTCGGGGGCGTCGCGATTCTCGCCGATGCCACCCAGCCGATCTTCGACGGGCTCCTCGACGTGGACCACACCCCGCAGGAATTCGCCGATCGGGCCCAGCGCCTCCTGGCAGCCGACGACTCGGCCTACCGGTCGTACTCCTCAGCCGCCATGGCGTACTGGCAGGAGAACTGCTCCGTCGACGTGCTGGCCAGCAGCTTCGCCTCCGGCCTGCGCGATCTCAGCCGACGGCAGTAGTCAGGCCTCGATGCGGGCGGTTCGCCCGTCAGCCACCATCTGCTCTGCGATCTCGACGACGCGCGTACCCTCGGCGAAAGTGACTATGTTTATCGCCCGTCCCGCGATCACCGAGTCGCGGAACGCCTCGTGCTCGGCCAGGAGCGGCTCTTTGCGATCGAGGGCGAAACGGGTCATATCGCCCTCAGACACCCCGCGGAACTCTCCCGGGTCCCAGGCGACCTGGATGCGGGCGTTCTCGAAATAGGTGAGGTCAGCAGTGAGGGTGTCCGCGACGAGCACGCCGTTCTCGCCGGTGATGGTCGTCGTGCGCTCCTTGAAGGGCGTGAGCCAGTTGACCACGTGCGAGGTGATGGTGCCTCCGGAGAGCGTTCCGACCGCGGTCACCATGTCTTCGTGGGGCCGGCCGCTGCGGAAGGTGGTGCGGGCGTTGACCGACACGAACTCCTGCTGGGCGACCCAGGCGGTGAGGTCGATATCGTGCGATGCCAGGTCCTTGATGACGCCGACGTCGGCGATGCGGCCGGGGAAGGGGCCCTGGCGGCGGGTCGCGATCTGGTAGATCTCGCCGAGCATCCCCTCTTCGATGCGCTGGCGGGCTGCCTGCAGTGCGGGGTTGTAGCGCTCGATGTGGCCGACGCCGCCGACGAGCCCCCTGCTCTCGAAGAGGTCGCGGAGGGCGATGGACTCTTCTGCGGTCGAGGCGACGGGCTTCTCCATGAGCGCGTGCACACCGGCCTCGGCGAGACGCGTGCCCATCTCGAGGTGGTACACGGTCGGTGCCGCAACCACGGCGTAGTCGATGCCGAGAGCGAGCAGCTCGTCGAGGTCGCGAATGACGGGCGCGTTGAAGACGGTGTCCGGCACGGTCGGGGACGGGTCGAAGACCCCGACGAACTCCACGCCCTCGAGGTTGGCGAGCACTCGGGCATGGTTGCTGCCCATAACGCCCAGGCCGAGAAGGCCGGCGCGCAGCGTCATCAGGCGCCGGCCTTGGCGACCGCGTTGACGGCCTCGACGATCGTCTCGAGCTCGGCCTGGGTCAGCGACGGGTACACCGGCAGCGAGAGCACCTGGGTGGTCGCGAGCTCGGTGACCGGGAGGTCGAGGCTCAGCTGGAATGAAGGGAGGCGGTGAATGGGAGTCGGGTAGTACGCGCCGCTGCCGACGCCGCGCTTGGCGAGCTCGTCGGCGAAGGCGTCGCGGTCCTGGTCGACGACACGGATCGTGTACTGGTGGAAGACGTGCACGGCGCCCGGCGCGGTCGGGGGCGTGACGACGCCCTCGATGTTCGCGCTGAGGAACGCGGCGTTCTCCTGGCGCTTGGCGGTCCAGCCCGCGAGCTTGGTGAGCTGCACGCGGCCGATGGCGGCGTGGATGTCGGTCATGCGGGTGTTGAAGCCGACGACCTCGTTCTCGTAGCGGCGCTCCATGCCCTGGTTGCGCAGCACGCGGGCGAGGCGTGCGACCTCGTCCGACGGCGTAGTGATCATGCCGCCCTCACCCGAGGTCATGTTCTTGGTGGGGTAGAAGCTGAACGACGCGGCGATTCCCCAGGCGCCCACCGGTACACCGTCGACCGCGGCGGCGTGCGCCTGCGCGGCGTCTTCGAAGAGCAGCAGGTCGTGCTTCTCGGCGATCGCCTTGATGGCGACGAGGTTGGCGGGGTGGCCGTAGAGGTGCACCGGCATGATCGCCTTGGTGCGCGGCGTGATCGCGGCCTCGATGGCGGCGGGATCGGTGGCGAAGTAGTCGAGCTCGATGTCGACGAAGACGGGGGTAGCGCCGGCGAGGGCGACCGAGTTGGCGGTGGCCGCGAAGCTGAACGACGGAACAATGACCTCGTCACCCGGGCCGATGCCGGCAGCAAGGAAGGCCATGTGCAGGGCCGAGGTTCCCGAGTTGACCGCGATCGAGTGGCGACCGTCGACGATTGCCGAGAACTCGGTCTCGAA
>JAAFHU010000185.1 GCA_013297645.1 Actinomycetota bacterium | reverse complement strand
GGCAGGTCGGTGTCGATGTTGGCACGCGCGTGCTGCTGCGACGCCACGGTATCCGCGAGGGCTGGATCGCGCCTGAGTAGCTCACGGCCCGAACAATCGCTTAACGAGGTGAGGGCCGCGGAAACTCCGCGGCCCTCGCAAACCCCCCGGTCTGGCCGGTTGCAGGCAACCGTCCTGGCGTCCTCTTCGGGTATGAACACCATCCGCTGAAGAGACTCAGGTACGTTCTCCGGCGGTTTTCTGTGTGGCAGCGCTAATACTCCAGCACGCCCCTCTATTACAGTTCAGACTGTACCCCGCCGATTGTGCCCCAATCGACCGGAGTGGCACCCCCATTTGGGGTGCCAGAGGTGTCACCATTCCATGACCGCAGTGCAGTGCGGGTGCACCCGAGAACCAAAGCGGAGCCAATGGACCAGATCATCAAGGAGCGCGACCGCCTCCTGCAACGCACCGCACGCCTCTACGGGCTGAGTTTCGGCGCTGTATCGCTCGTCTGCCTGAGCATCCCGGGCGCGGTCAGCGCGCTCAGCTACTTCATCGCCCTGCCGCTCTACCTCGTCATGTCGTTCGCCTTCTACCGCGTCGGGGTGAGCCGCCATATCGTGTGGGTACTGCTCGCCCTCGCCAGCGGCACCGCCGTTCTGCTCGTCGTCATCGGTCTCAACCGGGATGCCCCCACCTCGGCGGCCGCCGCCGCCATCACCCAGCTGAGCGGCTTCGGCATCGCCGCGGTCGGCATCGTGCTGGTCACGAGCGCCCGCCGCGTGGCGCTGCTCAGCGTGACCGCAGTCGGGTTGGGCCTGCTCGTCGTGCTCGCCACGGAGCCGTGGCGCTCGACCCTGCACACCGCCGGGCTCTTCGCGGTCGGCTGGGCTACCACCATCCTGCTCGGGGTGTGGGTTGGCGCGGGGGTTCCGCAAGCCGCCCGGCGCATCGCGAGCATCGGCCGCGCCCACCGCGCCGAGCGGCACGCGAGCGAGATGGAGGCCCAGCGCCGGCAGTCCGCACGCCTGTTGCACGACACCGTGCTCGCCACGCTCACCCTGCTCGCCCACTCCGGCGTCGGCGTCGCCCCCGACGCCATGCGCCAGCAGGCGGCAGACGACGCCAAGCTGCTGCGGCAGTTGCGGCTCGGCGCCTCTCCGTCGCCGCAGTCCTCGGGGGGATACAAGCTCGAGCCCGTCGAGGAGACCGTGCTCGGCACCACCCTCGAGTCCGTCAAGCAGCGCTTCGGGCGCATGGGCCTCGAGGTCAGCTGGCACGGCACCGGCCAGGTGCTGCTGCCGAGCGAAGTGCTCGACGCCTTCCTGCTCGCCCTCGCGGAGTGCCTGGAGAACGTGCGCCGCCACTCCGGTGTCACCGAGGCGCACGTGACCATCGTCGACGACTCGACGATGGTGCGGGCCATGATCACTGACGCCGGTGTCGGCTTCACCCTCGACGACGTGGACTCCGCCCGGCTCGGATTCAAGGAGTCCGTCGTGGGCCGGCTCAAAGAGGTGGGCGGTCACGCGCGACTGTTCTCCTCCCCCGGCGCCGGCACGACCGTTGTGCTGGAGGTGCCGCGATGAGCTACCTGCCCGATGAGAACACCCTCGGCGTGATTGTCACGCCCAAGGGCAAGAAGGCCGCCGAGACCCGCAGCTACGCATCGACCGAGAACCCGCACCGCGCCAGCCTCGGCACGGCCTTCATCGGCATCGGCGCCGCCCTCGTCGCAGGCCTCAGCGCCATCTATGGCTTCGCCTGGTTCATCGCGCTCTGGCCCCAGTACTCGACGCCGGTGCCCGCGCTCATGTCGTGGCTGCTGCTCATCATCGCGCTGGCCGGAGGCTTCGTCGTCTCCCGCGTGGTCGGCGATCGACTTCCGACGTGGATCTTCGCCGTCTTCCTCAGCTTCCTCGCCTGCTCTGTCGTGCTCGACCTCACGGCCGTCTGGGACAAGAACGACATCGGCAGTTACGCGACCTCGTCGCTCACCGCGGGAATGGCACTGCTCGTCGTGATCACCCTGCGCGGCTCCCTCGAGATCCTGGTCGCAGACGCCGTGCTCGGCATCGCGCTGCTGACGGCGATACTCGTGAACTCCGACCTGTCGCCCGACAACCTCGCCCCGCAGGTGACGGCCCTCGCGTTCACCGTGCTGCCGGGAGTGATCGGCGTTCTCGTCGTGCACGGGTTCCGGCGCATGGTCCAGGTCGAACTGGACCGCGTTCTGGTGCAGAGCACCGTCTCGGCGCCGCGCTTCGCCGTCGGCATGCTCGCCTCAGAGGAGCTCGCCCGCCTCGACCTCGCAGCCGAGGAGCTGCTCGACTCCGTCGCGACCGGGCGCACGCCGCTGCCGCTGCGGCCGCGCACCGCATCGGTCGCCGCCTCGCTCGCCACCGAGCTGCGCCTGCACCTCATCGAGGGGCGCCGCGAGACGTGGCTGTACCACGCGGTCACGGAATCCGAGATGCTGGGCAAGTCGGTCACCCTCACCGACAAGGGCAGCCTCGCCGGACTCCTCGACGACAACCAGCGCGACGGCCTGCTCTCGGCGATCTGGATGCTGGTCAGCGAGCAGTCCAAACCCAGCGCCACCCGCACGGTGCAGGTGCAGGTCGGACCGATCGCGCCGACCGGCGAGAGCGCGATCGGGCAGAAGCTTCTCGTGCCCATCGAGATCACCTCGACGGGCATTGCCAAGAACCGTGTCGATGCGTCTACATGGGAAGCCCTGCGGCGCGTAGGACGGTACAGTGACACCACACGCGACGCGAGCGTAAAAATCGACGTGGAATGCCTCGTCGACAACCCCGCTGATGTGTAGTGCAGAGCAGAACAGAAAGGCTGATCGTGTCCCCCACTGAAGATCGCATCCGACTTGCCATCGTCGACGACCACCGCATGCTGCTCGGCGCGCTCACCGAGTGGATCCGCAACGCGGCATCCGACATCACCATGGTCGCCGCGGTCGCCAGCTACCCCGAGCTGCTGACCCACCCCGAGTTTCCCGTCGACGTCGTGCTGCTCGACCTCGACCTCAAAGACAACATCCCCGTGTCGGTGAAGATCTCTGGTCTCAAGTCCACCGGCGTCAAAGTCGTGCTCATGAGCACCTACTCCGAGCCGAACGTGGTGCGCGAGGCGATCGCGGCGGGCGCCCTCGGCTACCTGGTCAAGAGCGAGGATGCCGGCATGATCGTCGAGGCGATCCGCGCGGCCGCCATCGGCGACAGCTTCATCTCGGCAGAGCTCGACCTCGCGCTCAGCGCCGGCGAGGTCGGAGGCTCCCCCAAGCTCAGTGCCCAGGAGCGCCGCGTCATGGCCCTCTATGGCGGCGGCGAGCCGGTCAAGGCGGTCGCCTTCCAGCTCTCGATCTCCGAGGAGACGGCGAAGAGCTACCTCAAGCGCATCCGCGAGAAGTACCGCGTCGCGGGATTCGACGTGGGAACCAAGGTGGCGCTGCGCAAGCGGGCCATCGAAGACGGCATCCTCATCGAGAGTGACCTGCGGGGTCCTGCTTAACGTCTGAGAGGCCGTGAGCGCTCCAGTAGTGCGCTCGCGACCGCGATGAGCACGCCGAGCAGTGCGAGTCCGAGCCCGACCCACGCCGACGAGAGGTAGCCGAGTCCCGCGGCGATGACCACGCCGCCGAGGAAGGCGCCGAGACTGTTGCCGAGGTTGAGGCTCGAGTGGTTGACGGCGGCGGCCATCGTCTGGGAGTCGCCGGCGACATCCATCAGCCTGGTCTGGATGGCGGGCGAGAG
>JAAFHU010000183.1 GCA_013297645.1 Actinomycetota bacterium | reverse complement strand
CGCTGCCGCCGTCGCCCAGTGGAGAGGTGACGACCTCGAGGCGGAGATCGTCGATGCCGGGGGCGCCGCCGCGGTGCTGCGCAGCCCCGCGGACTGGGCCGCGCATCCCCAGGGTCTCGCGGTCGCTGACGAACCGCTCATCGCGTGGACAGCGACCGGAACCGCTGACCGCGAGGTCGGCTTCAAAGTCCTCGACCTCACCCGCGTCATCGCCGGCCCCGTCGCCACCCGCTTTCTCGCCGGCCTCGGCGCCGACGTGCTGCGCATCGATCCGCCCGACTGGGACGAGCCGGCGGTCGTGCCGGAGATGACGCTCGGCAAGCGGGCCGCGCGCGCCAACTTCCTCGACGCCGGCGGTTTGCGCAAGCTCGGCCTGCTCATCGCCGAGGCCGACGTGATCGTGCACGGCTACCGGGCCGACGCGCTCGAGCGCCTCGGGCTCGGCGATGACGAGATCCGCGCGATCAACCCCGGCATCGTCGACGTGGCAATCGACGCCTACGGCTGGAGTGGCCCGTGGCGCAATTTGCGGGGCTTTGATTCGCTCGTGCAGATGTCGAGCGGCATAGCGTTCAACGACCCGCCCTCGCCGCTGCCCGTGCAGGCGCTCGACCACGCGACGGGATACCTCGCCGCCGCCGCCGCGCTCGAGGGCCTCCGGCGTCGCCGCGAGTCGGGGCAGGGGAGCACCGCGCGCCTCAGCCTCGCCCGCACCGCCCTCGAGCTGCCCCTCGGGGGTGCTGCCCCCTCGCGGGTCGAGCCTGCCGAGACCACCTCGCTCGACACTCTATGGGGCGAGGCTCAGCTGGTGAAGAGCCCGCTGACGATCAACGGCGCACCCCTCCACTGGCACAAGCCGCCGCGCCCGCTGGGCAGCGACAAGCCGAAGTTCTAGACCGTCGACTCGAGGTGCCACACCTTCGCGACGATCCGCCATCCGTCGGGTCCGTCGACGAAAGAGAGGTGGTCGACGAAGATGCTGTCGAGCACGCGCAGCCGGACGTGCACCGTCGCGGCCTTGTCGCTGAGCCAGGTGACGCTGACGACCTCTTCCTCGCGCTCCTGGTTGATCGACGCCGGCGACTTTCGCGCACCGACGACCGCGCGCCACTCCGGGAAGGGGTCGACGAGGATGTCGCCCTCGTCGACGTCGAAGAGCGAGGCCGCCGGGTGGAAGACCTGGTCGAGCAGGGTGACGTCGCAGGCGTAGAGCGCGCGGAAGTAGACGTCGACGGCTTCTAGAAGTTCTGTCTCTCTGGGCATGCGTGAATACTGGCATCCGCGGGCCGACGCGATCCGGCTTTGGCAGGAACTCGTGCGAATGCGACGATTAGCGCATGACGACTCCCATCGCCTACCGCCTCGCCCGCATGACCGGCCGCGACCCGGGGGAGTCGCACCGCACTGCGACCCCGCTCGAGCTGCTCTTCGACCTCGCCTTCGTGCTCGCCATCGGGCAGGCGAGTGGATCTTTCGCCCACCTCATCGCCGAGGCGCACATCGCATCGGCGCTCGCGGGCTTCGCCTTCGCGATGTTCTCGATCTGCTGGGCGTGGATCAACTTCACCTGGTTCGCGTCCGCCTACGACACGGATGACTGGTTCTACCGGCTGGCGACCATGGTGCAGCTGATCGGGGTGATCGTGCTCGCCCTCGGCATCCCGTCGGTCTTCGAATCGGTGGACAACGGGGAGCAGGTCGATAACCGGGTGCTCGTCATCGGGTATGTGGTCATGCGCATAGCCCTCGTCGCGCAATGGCTGCGGGCGGCGCGGCAGGATCCCGAGAGACGGGCAACCGCGTTCGCCTATGCGAAGTGGGTGTCACTGGCCCAGGTCGGCTGGCTCGTCATCGGCTTCGCCCCGCTCACGTTCTGGCCGACCGTTGCGCTGTCTGTGCTGTTCTTCGGCCTCGAGATGCTCGGGCCGGTCATTGCCGAGCGCAAGACGAGCGGCACCCCGTGGCACCCGCACCACATCGCCGAGCGCTATGGCCTGTTGACGATCATCACCCTGGGCGAGGGAATCTTCGGAACGGTCGCCGGCGTCTCGGCCATCGTGCAGGAGCAGGGCTGGAGCCTCGAGGCGGTGCTCGTCATTGTCGCGGGCGTCGGGCTCACCTTCGGCCTGTGGTGGACCTACTTCATCGTCGACGCGGGTGAGGCTCTGGCCGGCGACCGTGACCGGGCATGGGGCTTCGGCTACGGCCACATCCTCGTGTTCATGGCGGTCGCGGGCACGGGCGCCGGGCTGCACGTCGCCGCCTACGTGATCGAGGGCGAGTCGCAGCTGGGCACGATCGGCGCAGTTCTGGCCGTCGCGATTCCCGTGCTCGTCTACTGCGGAGCGATCTTCGCGCTCTACGTCTTTCTCACGCGCTTTCTCGACACGTTCCACCTGTGGCTCCTCGCCGGGGCAGTCGGCGTGGTGCTCATCGCGCTGGTGCTGGCCGTCGCGGGCGCGTCGATCGGCTGGTGCCTGGTCGTGCTCATGCTGGCGCCGGCGGTCGTCGTCGTCGGCTACGAAACAGTTGGACACCGGCACGCCGAGGCGCGCCGCGCCGGCTAGCGGCTCCCGGCGTGCCGCGAGCGCACGAAGTGTCGCCCACGGCCCGATTTCGGACAGGATGAGGAATCAGGAATCCGCACTCCCGTCCGAAAACGGCTCGCGAAGCCCGCGCCGCGCCGGTTAGTGCGAGTCGACGGCTTCGATCTCGGTGCGGTCGCCCGACCACAGGGTGTGGAAGGTGCCGTCCTTGTCGACGCGCTTGTAGGTGTGCGCGCCGAAGAAGTCGCGCTGGCCCTGCACGAGCGCGGCCGGCAGGCGGTCGGCGCGCAGGCCGTCGTAGTACGACAGCGACGACGAGAAGGCTGGGGCCGGGATGCCGGCCGTGGCCGCATCCGCGACGACGTTGCGCCACGCGGTCTGCGCCTGGGCCATCACGTCGGCGAAGAACGGCGCGGTGACGAGGGCGACGAGTCCCGGGTCCGCGGCGTAGGCCTCGGTGATGCGGTTGAGGAAGCGGGCGCGGATGATGCAGCCGCCGCGCCAGATCTTGGCGATCTCGCCCTTCTTGATGTCCCATCCGTACTGTTCTGCGCCGGCGACGATCGCGTCGAAGCCCTGCGAGTAGGCGATGACCTTCGAGGCGTAGAGCGCGAGGCGCACGCCCTCGATGAAGGCGTCGGGGTCGGCGGGCTTGAAGTCGTCAGACGACGGGCCAGGTAGGGCGGCGGCCGCGGCGCGCTGCGCCGGCTTGGACGAGAGGGAGCGCGCGAACACGGCCTCCGCGATCCCAGAGACGGGGATGCCGAGGTCGAGCGCGGTCTGCACCGTCCAGACGCCGGTGCCCTTCGATCCCGCCTGGTCGAGGATCAGGTCGACCAGGGGAGTACCCGTGGCGGCGTCGACCTGCTTGAGCACCTCGGCGGTGATCTCGATGAGGTAGCTCTCGAGCTCGCCCGTGTTCCACTCGGTGAAGATGTCGCTGATCTCGGCGGGGCTCTTGCCGGTGCCGCGGCGGATGAGGTCGTAGGCCTCGGCGATGAGCTGCATGTCGGCGTACTCGATGCCGTTGTGGATCATCTTGACGAAGTGGCCGGCGCCGTCGGTGCCGACATGGGTGACGCAGGGCTCGCCCTCGGCGACCGCCGCGATGCTGCGCAGGATCGGCCCGAGCGTCTCCCAGGCCTCGGCGCTGCCGCCGGGCATGATCGACGGGCCGAGCAGGGCGCCCTCCTCGCCACCCGAGATGCCGGCGCCGACGAAGTTGATGCCGGTCTC
>JAAFHU010000182.1 GCA_013297645.1 Actinomycetota bacterium | reverse complement strand
GGGCCTTCGCAAAACAGGAACTGCCGTGGTTGAGCCGCTCCAATAGCCACAAACATGGCCGCGGAGTCCCCTTCCTTCACAAATATTCCTGTTTTGCGACACAATGCAGCATGGATGCAAGCGCTTTCATGACCTTCATCGAGCGACTGCAGGCGTCGCTCGAGAGCCGCCGTGACGTGCTCGGCCTCGTGTTGCTGGGCTCTGCCGCGGCCCGCGATCGCCAGGACGAGTGGTCAGACCACGATTTCTTCGTGATCACCGAGGATGCCGCTGCCGAGCCCATGCGACGCGACCTCGAGTGGCTGCCCGATCACGCCTCCATCGCGCTCGCCCCCCGTGAGACCGAACACGGGGTGAAGGTGGTCTACGACAGCGGCCACGTGCTGGAGTTCGCCGTCTTCACCCTCGGCCAGCTGTCACTCGCCGGCGCGAACGCCTACGAGGTGCGCTTCGACCGGGGCGGCGTGGCGGCGGTGATGGAGTCGTTGGCGAAGCGTCCACGCGAGCAGCGCGACGACGTGCGCGACCTCGCCCTGTTCATCAGCCTGCTGCTCATCGGGGTGGGCCGCGTGCGGCGGGGCGAGCTGCTCGTGGGGGGCAACCTCATCCGCACCTATGCCGTGGAGCGCCTCCTCAGGGTGCTCGCGTTTCGCCACCCCGACCCGCGGCTCGATGACCTCGACCCGTTTCGGCGGGTGGAACTGGTCTTTCCCGACCTCCAGCTCGCCGAGGCACTGCAACAGGACCCCGAGTCAGCCGCCCGCGGCATCCTGCGAATCGCCGAGGCCGAGCTGGGGGCCGTCCCCGGTGCGGACGTTCTCAGACGGCGGTTGGGATGGGATCGAGAATGACGATTGGAATCTCGCGGTCGGTCTTCGTCTGGTACTTCGCGTAGTCGGGCCAGAGGGTGACCATGTAGTCCCAGCGCGGCGGCTTCTCGTCGGGGGTGGCCGTGCGGGCCGTCACCGGGAAGTAGTTCGGGCCGACCTGCAGCCACGCTTCGGGGTGCTCGACGAGGTTCGGGTACCAGGCCGGGTCGTCATCCGCCCCGCCTTTCGAGGCGACGAGCAGATAGGAGCCCTCGTATTCCGCGCCGATGAGGCAGGTGCGGCGCCACTGCCCGGTCTTGCGTCCTTTGTACGTGATGAGCACGAGCGGGGCGCCGTGGTTGAATTTCGGCTTCTCGCCGTTCGTGGCGACGTACTCGTCGATCTGGTTCTTGACCCACGGTTCGGTGCTGTCGATGACGTCTGTTGGGGCTTCCATGGTTCTAACCTACGTGGCGTGCAGCGCGAGGGTCATGCCCAGATCGGTGCCGCGGGGCTCGGCGGGCGCGAACCCCAACGATTCGTAGAGTCGAATCGCGGCTGTATTGGTCGGGTGCACGGTCAGGCGCAGAGCCGCTCCCCCGCGGGCGCGCACGTAGTCGATCGCGGCGAGCACGACGGCCCGCCCGTAGCCCCGCCCCTGAAAGCGCGCGTCGATCATGAAGCTGCGCAGAGCCCACGTCGATCCCTCGTCGACCAGGGCGAGCACACCGACCATTTCGTCAGCGACGGCGACGAGCGGGTGCCAGACCCCGTTCTCGTAGCCGATGTAGCTGCGGGCCAGAATCACGAAGGCGACCGGTTCGTACTCGGCGACGAGTCCGAGCTGGCCGGGTGCGAGCCGCAGGGCACCCGCCGCGCGCCAGTTGAGAGCGGTGATCGGCTCGAGTTTCACAGAACCTCCGCCACGTAGGCCATTGTGATGTTCTGGTCGTCGAGGGTCACGCCCACGGTGACGAAGCCGAGCGATTCGTAGAGCGCCCAGCCGACCTCGTTCGCCGGAACGACGTTGAGACCGAGCCGCGTGACCGTCGGCGGCACCCACGCAGCGACGAGTTTCATCAGCGCGCGTCCGTGCCCCCGACCCTGGAACTCCGAGGAGATGAGCACGTGGTGCACCCATGCGACATCCCCGAGCAGGCCAACACCGACGATGCCGACGGGCACTCCGTCGGCGAGCAACAGCAGCGGGTGCCACCTTTGCCCGTCGGGATTGACGGCGGCCTTGGCGAGCAGGATGAGCGCGACCGGCTCGACCGAGGCCACATAGGGAAGGCGGTCGGGCTGCACCTGGATGGCCAGCGCATCCCGCCAATTCAGCGATGTGATCGGGACTAGCTCACGCATCGAGCATCGCCAGCAGCGCGTCGACCGTTCTCAGGTTGCGAGCGGTCGCGGTCGGCCCGAGTGACTTGAAGAAGGACGGCTTGAGCGTCGACCCCGATGCCCCCTCGGGCGACCAGTGGTACGCCCCGAGCCTGCCGACGACGAAGACCTCCGGAGCGATGTCGTCAGGAACAGAGACGGATGCCGGAACGGCCTCCATGAAGTACACGAAGCCCCGCGACGGCTCGGTCGCGATCGCCCGAATGGGGATCTCGGCGGCCACCGCCCGGAACTCGGCCGCCGTCAGCACGACCACCCGCGGCGATACGCCGAACCGCCCTGCCACCGCGACCTCGATGGCGGCGGGTTCGAGACTGCCAGAGAACACGACGTTGCCGCTCTGCAGGTAGGTCTGCACGTCGGTCGCGCCGAGCGACTCGAACAGCTCGCGCAGGGGCGCCATGGCGATGCGCGGCTGCTTTCCCACATTGATGCCCCGCAACAGCGCGACCGAACGGGTGAGCATCGTTTTAGGGTACTCCGCAACCCCGCAGGCCAATTCAGGTGTCTTGAGTAGGGTGATGCCCTCAACTACCGAGGAGACGCGTGACGACCACCTGGCCTGGATCTGCCTACCCGCTTGGAGCCACCTTCGATGGCAACGGCACCAACTTCGCCCTCTTCAGCGAGGCCGCCGAGAAAGTCGAGCTGTGCCTCTTCGAAGAGGACGGCACCGAGACCCGCGTCGAGCTGGTCGACGTCGACGCCTATGTCTGGCATGCGTACCTGCCGCAGATTCAGCCGGGGCAGCGCTACGGCTACCGCGTGTACGGCGAGTGGGACCCGGCCAAGGGCCTGCGGGCCAACCCGAACAAGCTGCTGCTCGACCCCTATGCCAAGGCGACCTGCGGCCAGATCGACTGGGATCAGTCGCTGTTCAGCTATACCTTCGGCGACGAGGACAGCCGCAACGACGACGACAGCGCGCAGCACATGATGCTCGGCGTGGTCGTCAACCCCTTCTTCGACTGGGCCGGCGACCGCCTTCCGCGCATCCCCTACTCGCAGTCGCTCATCTACGAGGCGCACGTCAAGGGGCTCACCCAGACGCACCCCGGCATCCCCGAGGAGCAGCGCGGCACCTACAGCGGCGTCGCCCACCCGGTCATCGTCGAGCACCTGCAGAAGCTCGGGGTCACCGCGATCGAGCTGATGCCCGTGCACCAGTTCGTCAACGACTCGACCCTGCAAGACAAGGGACTGAGCAACTACTGGGGCTACAACACCATCGGCTTCTTCGCACCACAGAACACCTACGCGGCCAGCGGCGAGCTGGGCCAGCAGGTGCAGGAGTTCAAGGGCATGGTGCGCTCGCTGCACGCGGCGGGCATCGAGGTCATCCTCGACGTGGTCTACAACCACACGGCCGAGGGCAACCACCTCGGGCCGACGCTGAGCATGCGCGGCATCGACAACGCCGCCTACTACCGGCTGGTCGAGGACGACGAGAAGTTCTACATGGACTACACCGGCACCGGCAACTCGCTCAACGTGCGCCACCCGCACTCCCTGCAGCTCATCATGGACAGCCTCCGCTACTGGGTGACCGAGATGCACGTCGACGGCTTCCG
>JAAFHU010000181.1 GCA_013297645.1 Actinomycetota bacterium | reverse complement strand
CCGCGTGAGCTCACCGCAGCTGGTCGCCGTGTTCGCCGCCCTCGGAGACGAGACCCGGTGGAGCATCCTCACGGCACTCGGCGAGGGCGATGCGTCGGCATCCGCCCTCGCCGGGCGCCTTCCGGTCAGCCGCCAGGCGATCGCCAAGCACCTCGCGGTGCTCGAGGAGGTCGGCGTCGTCACGTCGTCGCGCGTCGGGCGCGAGCTGCAGTACCGCGTGCTCGGCTCCGAGCTCGGCGAGATCGCCAGGCGCCTCGACCTGCTCGGCGCCGAGTGGGACCGCCGCCTGGCCACCATCAAGCGCATCGCCGAGAGCCTTTAGCTGGCATACTGGCGCCATTACCACCCGAGGAGCGCCATGCCGCAGCTGCGTGTAACCCCGCCACAGCTCAACACGCCGATAGCGCGGGTGATTACGATTGCCATCAAGGCGGGCGCGGGAATAGTCCTCAGCGCGCCATTGAGACCTGCAGACCTGCTGCGCAGGGTTTTCATCGCTAGCCCAGAGCTCAATCGTGCCAGTCGCCTCGAGAACGGCGAGTTCGTATTCGACAACTCCAACATCCGGCTGTGGTGGACTCTGGTGGGTACGGCCACCGGCGCCGCAATCGTCATCGCACCGATCGCTGAACTGGCTGGCAACCTTTCTGCCCGTTCGTACCGTATAGATGTCTTTGACCCCCTGCGGGCCCAGCACGGCGACGGGTTTGTCTTCGATTCACCCTATCTAGGCGAGGTTGAGCACCAGGAGACCGTCGACGCCTTAGACAGCGCTTTTGTGATCGACGTCGCGCAGGCCCTCCGAAGCTCGCTCTAGAGTCCACCCGTTGCGAGGCGGCTCTACTGCCGGCCTGCGGTGACTCTCTAGCGTGGTCGAGTGCACACACCCCGGGCCGGACTCTTGTGGGGGCTCCTCGGGGTCGTCCTGTTCTCCTTCACCCTCCCCTTCACTCGCGTCGCCGTCAACGGGCTCTCGCCGCTCTTCATCGGAGCGGGTCGCGCCGTTGTCGCAGCGGCACTCGCGGCTGCAGCGCTCGCGATCATGCGCCAGCACCTGCCAACGCGCCGGCAGTGGGGCCGCCTGGCGGTTGTCGCGGGCGGCATCGTCATCGGCTTCCCGCTGCTCACGTCGTACGCGCTGACGCAGGTGCCCGCCAGCCACGGGGCCGTGGTGATCGCGATCCTGCCGGCAGCGACCGCCGTCATGGCGGTGATCCGCGGCCGGGAGCGACCGCCCCTGCCGTTCTGGGTCTTCGCGGCGCTCGGCGCCGTCGTCGCGCTCGTGTTCGCATCCATCCAGGGTGAGGGGATTGGACACCTCGGCTGGCCAGACCTGCTGCTATTCGGCGCCGTCATCAGTGCGGCCATCGGCTACGCAGAGGGGGGACTGCTCAGCCGCGAGCTTGGATCATGGCAGACGGTCAGCTGGGCCCTCGTGCTCGCGGCTCCCCTCATGATTGCCCTGGCGGTCGTCTCGATAGCGGTCGAGCCACCCCACGCCACACCCCTCGAGTGGTCGGCCTTCGCCTACGTCGCCGTCGTCAGCATGTTCCTCGCCTTCTTCGCGTGGTACCGCGGGCTGGCCATCGGGCCGATGGCGCGGGTGAGCCAGGTGCAGCTCATCCAGCCGGTTCTCACCATCGCGTGGTCGGCGATCCTGCTGCGCGAGCAGCTGACCCTCGCGACCGTGCTGGGGGGACTCGCCGTGATTGTGTGCGCGGCCCTGGCCGTGCGGGTGCGCCTCAGGCGCTCGTTGTAGCCGGCACCGACTCCTTGGTGCCCTCGTAGGTCGTCGAGATGCTGCGGTACGACTTGGTCAGGAAGGCGAGGGCGGCGATGACCATCATGATCACGCCGGCCGCGAGGAACACGAGGGCGATGCCGCGGGCCTCGCCGGTGCCGAGCAGCCAGGACCAGGTCTGCTCCCCCGCATCCGTTCGCATGTAAGGGATGATGAGGAACTCGGCGATCGGCGCGATGAGGAAGGCCGTGATCGGCGCAGCCGCCGCCTCGAAGGCCGCCGCGAAGCCGAAGACCCGTCCCTGAGTCGTGAAGGGTACGACCTTCTGAATAACGGTCTGCTCCGACGCCTCGACCGCCGGAATGAGCACCATGTAGAGCCAGATGCCGACGGCGTAGAGCAGCCAGGACTCGCGGATGGTGAAGAGCGCCCCGAGCGCGCCCATCACCACGACGAGCACCAGCATGGTCTTGATTGGGTTGGTGCCCAGCCCGAACTTGGCGACGAGAAGGCCACCGATGATGAACCCGGTGCCCGCGACGCCGAAGACGAGGCCCCACGCCTGCACCGTGAAGAGTTCGAGGCCGTAGGGGTCCATGAGCGCCATGTACACGCCGCCGATGAGGTTGTTGAAGGTCGAGAAGATGATGAGGGCGAACAGCCCGGGAATCAACCTGATGGCCGATACCGCCCCCCGCACGTCGACGATCGGCGCGCGCGCTTCGACGTGTGGCTTCTCTTCGGGGATGGTCAGAGTCAGCAGGTGCACGAGCACAGCAGCGGTCACGACGATGGCGATCAGCAGGGTCCACCCCATGCCGAGCAGCCCGATCGAGAATCCGCTGAAGACGCTCGTCACAATGAAGGCGAGACCGGTCACCGTGCCGACGAGCCCGTTCGCGTTGGCGTGGCGCTCTTCGGGCACCAGCAGCGTGACGGTTGTCGACAGCGCGATGTTGCGCATGTTCTCAATAACCCCGCCGAAGAGGATGATGCCGGCGAATAGCCAGAACCACGGCCCGCCGAGGTCGAGAAGAGCCTCTTCGGGAAACAGCAGGTAGAGAACACCCCCGATGCTGAAGGCGATGAGAGTGGTCAGGCTCGCGAAGATCATGGCCTGGTGCTTGCGGTGGCGGTCGACGATCGTGCCGAAAACCATGCCCAGCGCCGCGACGAGCAGCATGTAGGAGCCGCCGATGATGCCCGTGGCGAGCACCGACCGGGTCTCGAGGTAGACCCAGAAGGTCAGCGCGAACCAGAGGTAGCTCGACGTGAGGTTGGCGACGGCCGTGTTGACGAGCACCTGGATGAAGGTGCGGCCAGCATTGATGGTCTCGGTCATTCGTCCACGGTAGGCGAGCCCCCCGACTTTCAGAAGGGTGTCAACCTGTGAGGACCCTTCCAGCGTCGTGATTGCATGATGCGCCTCACTCCTGTCCTTGCCTCCCTCGCCCTCGTCGCCGTGCTCGCCGGATGCGACCCGGTCGAGCCGACGCCCACTGCACCCCCGGTGGTCGAGCCCGTCGAGACCTCCTCGCCGACCTCCGAGCCGGAACCCGTGGTCGAGACCCTGACGATCCCCGACTGCGAGACGCTGGTTCCGCTCGCGCTCGCCAAGTCGTCCTTCGCCGAATCGACCGAGTTTCTCGGCGAGGGGGTGCCGACCGAGTACTACCCCTGGTGGCAGGTGCCTGCGGTGAACTCGGCGATCGCCGGGGTCACGGTGGCACGCTCGTGCTGGTGGGGCATCCCCAACTCCGACGGAAGCTTCAACCTTCTGGTCGCCGAGATCGACCCCGCAACGCAGGCATCGCTTGATGTCGCCTTGGAGACCGAGGGGTTCTACCCGCTGTTTCTGGGCACTGTGAGCGGCCGTGAGAATGGGCGAGACGGCGACAACGGCTATGAGGCCGAGACCCACCTCTTCACCGGCAACGTCTGGATCCTCAGCGACAACCACAGTATGGACGGCACCGCCGCCATCTCGGACTCGGCGCTGAGTGCGATGCGTGCGGCGAACCCGACGCTGGGGCTCTAGTGAGTAGGGCGGACGGGACT
>JAAFHU010000180.1 GCA_013297645.1 Actinomycetota bacterium | reverse complement strand
CCCAAGCACGTGGATGTGGCGGAGCTGCTGTCGGTGCTCGACTTCACGCCGCTGCCGGTGCCGTATCTCGCGCCGGTGTCATCGGGGGGAGTCGACAGCTTCAGCCCGGTGCCCGACTTCGCGCTGCTGCATGTCACGGCGGACGCGTCGGTGCCCCTGCCCGGCGAGGCGATCGTGCTGTGCACCGCTGGCGCCTTCGAGCTCAACGGCACGCCGATCGCGCGTGGGGAGTCGCTCTACGTCGCGGGCGAGCCCGTGCTCGCGGTCACCGGCAGCGGCGAGCTCTTCGTCGCGACGACAGCCCCCCGCCCCGCCTGACGAATTTGAAGGAGAATCTCGCGCGCGGTGCCTGAAAGCGGCGATTTGGGTCTTTCGCTGGCCTGACTCCTTCGTTTTCGGCACGGTACTCCTCCACGGGCGGGCGCGCGGCGAGTTGCCCGCGAGAGTGCCCCGCGCGGCGTCGGGGACGCGCCCCACGGGGCACGATCGGTGCATGGAGCCCGTCGACCGCCGCATCCGCCGCGCCGGCTGGTTTCTGCGACGCCGCGACCTGCTGCGGATGGGTTACAGCGACGCTGCGCTGCGCTCGGCGCTGGCACGCAAGCGGATCTTCCGAGTGCGGCACGGGTGGTACTCCGTGCCGGCGGCGCCCGAGTCCGGCGTGCGCGCGGTGCGGGTCGGCGGGCGACTGACCGGGGTGTCGGCGCTCGAGGCCCACGGCATCCCGGTTCCGCGTCAGACGACGCTGCACATCGCGGTGCCTGCGCACGCGTGCCGCCTGCGCGCACCGACAAACCGACACAAACGGTTGGATGCCGGTGACGGCACCGCGCTCTACTGGGCCGACAACCCCCGCAGCACCCATCGCAGCTCCTGGCTCGTGCCCGTGGACGACGCGCTGCTGGTCGTGCTCGCGCACGAATCCCGGGAGGTCGCCGTCGCCTGCGCGAGCGCCCTCATGCGCCGCCGGCGCTGGTCGCGCGAGCGCGTTGCCCGCGTGTTCGACCGGGCGCCCGCTCGCGCTCGCTGTTGGCTCGCCCTGGTCAGCGCGCTCGACGACTCCCACGGCGAGACCTTTGTGCGGCTCTGGCTGCTGGATGCCGGCATTGCCGCTGAGCAGCAGGTGCACGTCGATGGCGCGGGCCGCCTCGACTTCCGGCTCTCGCCGAATGTGTACCTCGAGGTCGACGGCGCGCAGCACGACCCGAGGTGGACGGGCGAGACCGAGAGCTCGTACGAGCGCGACCATGATCGCGACGCGGTCGTCGCGGCACAGGGCGGTACGACGCTGCGTTACACCTACCGCCAGCTCTACGGCAACTGGGCGGGATGCCTGGCGGCGATCGGGCGCAGCATCGCCGACGACCTCGAGCTGGTCGCCCGCCGAGCGCGGGATCCGGTCATGCCGCGCGCTGCGCGCCCTCGCTCTCAACGAAAACGAAGGAGATCGGGCGCTTCTGGCGCCCCACAGGGTGTGTCGCGGCCGTCCTAGGCCGCGACTCCTTCAATTTCGTCAGGGGCGCTAGGCCGAGAGCCGCGCGCCGAAGGTGCGGCGGTAGGCGGTCGGGGTGGTCTGCAGCAGCTTGAGGAAGTGGTGCCGCATGACGGCAGCGGTGCCGAAGCCCGTCTGCTGCGCGATCGACTCGAGACCGCTCGTGGAAGACTCGAGCAGCTGCTGCGCCCGGATGATGCGCTGCCGGTTGAGCCAGGCGGCCGGCGTCGTGCCCATCTCGGCCCGGAACCGGCGGGCGAAGGTGCGCGACGACATGAGTGCCTTGCGGGCGAGCTGATCGACGGTGAGGTCGTGGGCGATGTTCTCGAGCATCCACTCCGCGACGAGCGCGAAGGAGTCGCTCGCGCTCTCCTGCACGGGAGCGTCGATGTACTGCGACTGTCCACCGTCGCGCTGCGGGGGCACGACCATGCGGCGGGCGATGACGTTGGTGGCGGCGGCGCCGTACTCCTTGCGCACGATGTGCAGGGCCGCGTCGATGCCGGCGGCGGTGCCGGCCGAGGTGACGACCTTGCGGTCCTCGACGAAGAGCACGTCGGCGTCGACCGCGGTGGTGGGGTACATGCGTGCGAGACGGTCGGTGTGCATCCAGTGGGTGGTAGCCCGACGCCCCGAGAGGATGCCGGCCGCGGCCAGTGCGAAGGCCCCGCTGCACACACTGAGCACCCACGCCCCGCGCGCCTCCGCCGCGCGGATCACGTCGAGGTACCGCTCGTCGATGCCGAAGATCTCGTGGGCTGGCACGGCGACCAGGTCGGCGTCGGCGGCGACATCCAATCCGTTCTCAATGTGCATGGTGAAGCCCAGGCTCGTGCGCACCGGCCCCGGATCCGCGGTGGCGATGGTGAAGTCGAAGCTCGGCCCGCCGGTCGCGGAGCGATCGATGCCGAAGACCTCGCAGATCACGCCGAACTCGAAGGGCGCTACCCCGGGCAGCGCGAGAAGGACGACTTTCTTCAACATGGGCACTCCGTGGCAGAAATGGGGCGAATATGCACATTCTGCCACCCCGTGGTCGGGGGAGCAACCGATACCGGTTCCAACACGCCGGGCGCGCCACGCCTCATTCCCGGGTCGAGGGTTTTATCATCCACGACTTGACTCCGGCTAACTACATGGGTGTAATTATCCCTAGCGCATTCAGTCAGCCGACTGAGCGGGAAGGGCCGGCCATGGCGAACAGCGAGTACCGCGCGTCTGCGACGGTCCCTGAGAACTGGTTCGTCGATCCTGTTCATCTGGGCGTCCCGGGCCTGCGCAAGCCGTCGGTTGACGACGATGCCCTTGCCTGGCAAGCCGACTCGCTGTGCGCGCAGACCGATCCCGAGGCGTTCTTCCCTGAGAAGGGCGGATCGACGCGTGATGCGAAGAAGATCTGCTCCTCATGCGAGGTGCGCAGCAACTGCCTCGAATACGCCCTCGAGAATGACGAGCGTTTCGGAATTTGGGGCGGACTCTCCGAGCGGGAGCGCAGGAAGCTCCGCAAGCGCGCCTAGTCTCGACTAGATGCAGGCACGGGTAACAGCGATACTTGTCGCCCGAAACGGGGGGCAGTACCTCGAGCGCACGATTGCCGCTCTGAGGGTGCAGACGCGAACGCCCGACGCCCTGGTCGTGGTCGACGCCGGCTCGACCGACAACACCGCCGAGCTGCTCATGGGCGCGGCCCCGACGCAGTTCGTGACCGCGAGGCGGTCGACGTTCGGCGCCGCGGTGGCCGAGGCGCTCGGCGTCGCGGACGGCGACTGGCTCTGGCTGCTCGGCCCCGACAACGCCCCCGAGCCGGATGCCCTGGAGCGCCTCCTCGGAGCCGTCGAGATCGCCCCCTCCGTCGCGATCGCCGGCCCCAAGCTCATGCGCTGGGACCAGCCCGACACCATCGCCGCCTTCGGTGAGTCGATCACCTCGCGCGGAGCGAGCGTGCAGCTCGTGTCGAACGAGCTCGACCAGGCCCAGCACGACCGCGGCAGCGACCTCATGGCCGTCGCCACCGGCGGCATGCTCATACGGCGCGCCGTCTTCGCCGCGCTCGGCGGCTTCGATCCCGGCCTGCCCACCGTGGATGCCGCCCTCGACCTGTGCATCCGCGCCCGCCTCGCCGGCCACCGCGTCATCGCCGTGCCGGGCGCCCGTGTCGCCAGCGACGCGCGGCCGCCGCGGTTCGGCGCGGTGCGCGCCGCACAGCTGCACCGCCGCCTCGTCTACGCGCCGCCGCTCGCCGTGCCCGTGCACTGGCTCTCGCTCGTGCCGATCGCCCTCGCGCGCATCCTCTGGCAGCTCGCGGCCAAGCGGCCGGGGCGCATCCCC
>JAAFHU010000018.1 GCA_013297645.1 Actinomycetota bacterium | reverse complement strand
GCAGATCATGTCGAAGAACCAGTCGCCCGAGGTCAAGGCGAGCCCGATGTACCGCCAGCAGCGCATCCTGCTCTACCTACTCCCCTTCGTCTTCCTGTTCTCCGGCTTCACCTTCGCCATCGGCGTTATGTTCTACTGGCTCGCCTCGAACCTCTGGACCATGGGCCAGCAGTTCCTCGTGATCCGCAACATGCCGACGCCCGGCTCCGAGGCGGCATTCGCCCGCGAGGCCCGCCTTGCTCGCCGCGCGCAGCGCCGCGGGATCACGATCATCGAGGACTCCCCCGAGACCGTCGTTGAGGAGCCCAAGAGCACTCAGCGCGCCCAGCCTGTCAACAAGAACCGCGCGAAGAAGAAGTCGGGCGGAAACCGAAAGTGAGTGACGTGACTGACACCGACACCGTGACGGATGAGCCCGTCGAGACCGAGGACGCGGAAGTTCGCTCCACCGGCCAGCTCGAAGAAGAGGGCGAGATTGCCGCCGACTATATCGAGGAGCTGCTCGACATCGCCGACCTGGACGGCGATATCGAGATCGACACCCGCGGCGGCCGCGCGTACGTCTCCGTCACCTCGAGCGAGAACGCGAACCTGCGCATCCTCGCCAAGCCCGACACCGTCAACGCGCTGCAGGAGCTGACGCGTATCGCGGTGCAGACCAAGACCGGAGCGTTCTCGCGGTTGATTCTCGACGTCGGAGGCTCACGCGAGGCGCGCGTCGCCGAGCTGACGATCCTCGTCGACAAGGCGATCGAGCGGATCGACGCGGGCGCGGAGTCGGCCGCCCTTCCCCCCATGTCGTCGTACGAGCGCAAGCTGGTGCACGATGTCGTCGCCGAGCGCGGCTTCGTGTCCGAGTCGGAGGGCGAGGGTCGCGACCGCCACACGGTCATCACCCGCGCGTAGTTGTGCTGTGAAGTGGCGTCGGGTTCGCCCGGCGCCACTTCTGTTTTTCACCGGAAGGTTTCACGTGAAACATCTAGAGGACGAACCCGCCCTCGCGGCGACGCTCTTCGGCGACCGCATCGAGCTGGCCCGCCAGTACACCGGCGACCTCGCTGCCCGGGGAGAGGAGCTCGGCCTCATCGGTCCGCTTGAGCTCCCCCGCTTGTGGACGCGGCACATCGTCAACTGCGCACTTCTCGCTCCCCTGCTGCGCCCCGGCCTGGTCGGCGACGTCGGCAGTGGTGCGGGCCTGCCCGGTCTCGTTCTGGCGATCGCCCGACCAGACGCGCAGCTCGTCCTCATCGAGCCGATGGAGCGCCGCGTCGACTGGCTGCTCGCGGAGTCCGCCGCCCTCGGTCTCAAGAACGTGACCGTCGTGCGGGCACGCGCAGAGGAGGCCAAGCTCGAGAAGCCGCTCGACCAGGTCACCGCCCGTGCCGTAACGGCGCTGGTCAAGCTCATTCCGGCGACTCTGCCATTGCTGCGCTACGGCGGAGAGATGATCTTCATGAAGGGCGAGCGGGTCTACGACGAGATGGACGCCGCCCAGAAGGTGATCCGCAAGTCGCATCTCCTCAACAGCGAGGTTCTCGTGCTCGGTGAGGGGATCACCCCGGAGGTCACCCGTGTCTTTCGGGCTACAGTTGACTGATCATTTGCCCCGCTCCCAGTGAGCGTTGACGCAACGGGCCACGGCCCCACCTAATCCAAGAAGGTTTCACGTGAAACATCCTGACGACGAGACTGCCACGACGGCTCCCGTTGCCCCTGCCCTCGGAACGTCTTTCGACAACTCGACGCCGCTCGCCCGTGAGCTCGCCGAGATCAACCGTCGCCGCAGCGCCCTCGACGCCTCGACCCTGCCGCTTCCCGAGGCCCCCCGCGTCTTCACCGTTGCCAACCAGAAGGGCGGCGTCGGCAAGACGACGTCGACGGTCAACCTCGCCGCCGCACTCGCGCGGGCTGGCGCTACCGTGCTGGTCATCGACCTCGACCCGCAGGGCAACGCATCCACGGCTCTGGGTATTGAGCACCGCGCCGACACGGTCAGCGTCTACGACGTCATGATCAACGACGAGCCGATGTCGCAGGTGGTGCAGAAGAGCCCCGAGTTCGACGGGCTCTACGGTGTGCCGGCGACGATCCACCTCGCCGGCGCCGAGATCGAGCTCGTCTCGCTCGTCGCCCGCGAGCAGCGCCTGCGCACGGCACTCGACGCCTTCCTCGGCCAGAGCGACATCGAGTTCCACTACGTCTTCATCGACTGCCCGCCGTCACTGGGCCTGCTGACGATCAACGCCTTCGTCGCGGCCGGCGAGGTGCTGATCCCCATCCAGTGTGAGTACTACGCTCTCGAGGGCCTCAGCCAGCTGCTGACCAACATCCGCCTGATCGAACGGCACCTCAATCCGCGCCTCAAGGTCTCGACGATCCTGCTGACGATGTTCGACTCGCGTACCAACCTGGCCAACCAGGTCGTCGAAGATGTTCGCGAGCACTTCCCCAAGGAGGTGCTCAACACGGTCATTCCGCGGTCCGTGCGCATCTCCGAGGCGCCCAGCTACGGCCAGAGCGTCATCACCTACGACCCGACCTCGCCCGGCTCGCTCTCGTACCTCGAGGCCGCCGCCGAGATCGCCCGACGAGGAGCACCCGTCTAATGGCAACACCCAAGCGCACCGGACTGGGCCGAGGCATCGGCGCACTCATTCCCGGAGGAGACGACGACCTCTCGCGTCCCGTCGACGTGTTCTTCCCGGCCGAGACGCGCAGCGCCAGCCAGGGCCTCGTGGCCGTGCCCGGCGCACGCCTCGCCAACCTCTCCCCCGACGACATCGTGCCAAACGCTGCGCAGCCGCGCACCGAGTTCCGCGATGAGGAGCTGCAAGAGCTCATCGTCTCGATCCGCGAGATCGGCGTGTTGCAGCCGATCGTGGTTCGCCCCCTTCAGGGAGCGACGGCCGACGGCCCCCAGTACGAGCTCATCATGGGCGAGCGGCGCCTGCGCGCGACCAAGGCTCTCGGCCTGGCCAGCATCCCGGCGGTCATCAAGAACACGGCCGACGAGGACATGCTGCGGGACGCCCTGCTCGAGAACCTCCACCGCGCCAACCTCAACCCGCTGGAAGAGGCGTCGGCCTACCAGCAGCTGCTCGCTGACTTTGGGATCACCCAGGAGCAGCTCGCCGAGCGGATCGGCCGCTCGCGCCCGCAGATCACGAACACCCTCCGCTTGCTGCGCCTGCCCACCGGCATTCAGAACAAGGTCGCTGCCGGCGTGCTCAGTGCCGGGCACGCCCGCGCCATCCTCTCGCTGACCGACGAGTCGGCCCAGCAGGCCCTCGCGACGAAGATCGTCAACGAGGAGCTCTCGGTGCGCGCCGCTGAGGCGGCCGCAGGCCAGGTGAGCACCAAGCCCCCCCGTGCCGCCAAACCGGCCGCAGGCGGCCGTCAGGGACAGCTCGATGAGATTGCCGAGCGTCTGGGCGACCGCCTCGACACTCGCGTCAAGATCGCGCTGGGCGCCTCCAAGGGCACCCTCACCATCGATTTCGCGTCGGTGGGCGACCTCAACCGCATCCTCGGCCAGCTGGGCGAGCCCGGCTTCAAGTAGCCGGTGACCAGTCCGGAGTTAGACCGTCTCCTTGATGCGATCGCTGAGTTCACTCTCGACGGTGGCGAATCACGACACGTAAGCACCGCTGCCGCGGAGGCGCTTGCGGTCGGCGTTGACGCGCCGTCGTTGCGCGTGTTGGCAGGAGAGCCATCGACTTCGGTGGTCTCAGAGGTCGCCGAGCTGATCGCCTCTACACTCGAGGAGCTGCACGAGGTCGTTCCGCCGATGAGCGACGAGCAGGCAGTGAAGCGCGTTCTGCGCCTGCAGTGCGAGCGGCACCTTCGCGGGGAACTCTCGGCACCCGCGTTGGGCAAATGGGTCCTGTTTCACTACTCGTGGAACGAGAGCGAGGGTATCAACGCCATCCTGGTTCTTGATGACGACATCGACGACGCTGAGAGGCTGGCGAACGATTGGTCGGGTCGACCCCGCGAAGTCCTAGAGGCGGAGATCACAGCTGCCGCCCGCCTGGTCCTTGCTAGCTACCCTCGCGAATAGCCGACTCCGCCAGCGCCGAGTACACCCAGCCGACATCGTGGCCGGCTGCTTCGAGGGCGAGCGGGAACAGCGACGTCTCGGTGAGCCCGGGCATCGTCGACGCCTCGAGGAACCACGGGGTGCCCGCCCCGTCGACGATGATGTCGATGCGGCTAATGTGGCGCAGTCCGAGGGCGCGGTGGGCGCCAAGGGCCAATTCCGAGGCGCGGGCGGCCGCCTCGGCGGGGATGCGGGCCGGGGTGTAGAAATTGGTCTCCCCCGCGTTGTAGCGCGCCTCAAAGCCGTAGGTGCCCGAGACCGGCTCGATCTCGACCGCGGGCAGGGCCACGGGGCCGTCGCCGGTATCGATGATGCCGACGGCGATCTCGGTGCCGGTGATCTTCTGCTCGACGATTGCCGCGTCGCAGTAGGTGTAGGCGTGAACCATCGCCTTCGGGAGATTGTCGAGGTCCTCGACGATCGTCACACCCTGCGCGGAGCCGCCCTGGGTGGGCTTGACGACTACGGGAATGGGCAGTTCGGCCGAGATGGTGCGCAGCACGCTCGCGGCACCCAGCTCGCGGAAGGCCTCGCGGGTCAGCGTGATCGAGTGGGGGGTGTTCAGCCCGGCGCGCTCGATGAGCAGTTTGGCGGTCGGCTTGTCCCAGGCGAGGCGCGACTCGTCGCTGCGAGATCCGACGAAGGGCACGTTGAGAAACTCGAGCAGGCCGCGCAGCGAGCCGTCTTCGCCGCTCGCGCCGTGCAGGGCCGGCCAGACGACATCCGGCTTGGATGCGACCAGGTAGTCGATGAGCGAGGCATCGGGATCCCGCAGCTCGACCTCGATACCGTGTTCGGCGAGGCTGTCGGCGACCCGGCGGCCGGATCGCATCGAGATGTCGCGCTCGTGCGAGATGCCGCCGGCGAGGATGAGGACGCGGGAGATTGGGCTAGTAGGCATGGGTCCTAGGCGAGGTTGGCTGGCGGGCTGTCGTAGCGCTCCTGCTCGCGGACCGTCTGCAGGGGTCCGGTCTGCGAGAAGGTGCTGAGCAGGTCGAGCTCGCCGTTGATGACGGTGCTGAGGCGGCGTACGCCCTCGGCGATGAAGTCGGGGGTGGGGTAGCAGAACGAGAGGCGCATCTTGTTGCGCCCGTCGCCGTTCGAGAAGAAGGCGGTGCCCGGTGTGTAGGCGACGAGCTCCTTGACGGCACGGGGCAGCATCGCCTTCGAGTCGAGGTGGTCGGGCAGGGTAAGCCAGACGTAGAAGCCGCCCTCGGGCACCGTCCACGTCATCTTGGGCAGGTGCTCGCCCAGGGCGGTGAGCATGGCATCCCTCCGCTCGCGGTAGACGCCGCGGAAGGTGTCGATCTGGCCGCGCCAGTCGGCAGCGCCGAGGTATTCGCTGATGACCGTCTGGGTGAAGGACGAGGGGGAGAGCACAGCCGCCTCGTTGGCCAAGACGAGTTTTTCTCGAATGGCGTGGGGGGCAAGCGCCCAGCCCACCCGCAGCCCGGGCGCGAAGGTCTTCGAGAAGGTGCCGAGGTAGACGACGCCCTCCTCTTCGAGGGAGCGCATCGCCTGCGGCGGCGGGCCGTCGAAGTAGAGCAGGCCGTAGGGGTTGTCCTCGATGACGAGGATCTCGTTGGCCCGGCAGATCTCGAGGATCTCCATGCGCCGCTGCCAGCTGAGGGTGACGCCGGCCGGGTTCTGGAAGGTGGGGATCGTGTAGAGGAACTTGATCGTTCGGCCCGCGGCGCGCAGGGCGGCGATGTGCTCGCGCAGCGACTCGGGGATCATGCCCTGGTCGTCCATGGCGACGTGGTCGACCTCCGCCTGGAACGAGCGGAACACGACGAGCGCGGTGACGTACGAGGGCCCCTCGGCGATGACGACGTCGCCCGGATCCAGGAAGAGCTTCGCGATGAGCTCGAGGGCGTGCTGCGAGCCCGTCGTGACGACGACGTCGTCGGCGCTCGCACGGATTCCCTCGAGTGCCATCACGTCGAGGATCTGCTCGCGTAGCACGGGCATGCCCTGCCCCGAGCCGTACTGCAAGGCCGAGGCGCCCTGGTTCTGGATGGTGCGCTCGAGGGCGGCGGTCACCAGGTCGGTCGGCAGCGCCGAGACATAGGGCATGCCGCCGGCGAGGGAGACGACCTCAGGACGGGATGCAACGGCGAACAGGGCGCGCACCTCGGAGGCGCTGAGGCCCGACGTGCGCTCGGCGTAGTGGTGGTACCACGGGTCGAAGTTGTTGCCCTGTGTGCTCATGATGCGTTCCCGGTTCGGTCAATCGTTCAAGAATAGGGGGCTTAAAGCGAAAAGCCCCGCTCAGAGAGCGGGGCCAATCGTTGAGAAATGGCTTAGGCGAGGAACTCTGCGAGGTCCGCCTCGATGGCGGGCTTCGGCTTGGCGCCGATGATCGTCTTGACGAGCTCGCCGCCCTTGAAGACCTTCATCGCCGGAATGCTGGTGATCTGGTACTTCATGGCGGTCTGCGGGTTGTCGTCGACGTTGAGCTTGACGATCTTGATCTTGTCGGGGTTCTCGGCCGCGATCGCGTCAAGGATCGGGGAGACCGCGCGACACGGGCCGCACCACTCGGCCCAGAAGTCGACCATGATCGTGTCGCCAGAGTTGAGAACCTCGTCGGCGAAGGTGGCGTCGGTGACGTCGTGAGCTACAGACATGTGTGTTTCCTTTGGTGGGTTAGGCGTGCAGTTTTAAGCGGAGACCGGCTGGGCGGTCGCCTTGTCGATGAGTTCTTTGGGAAGGCCGGCGAGGTAGTGCTCCGCGTCGAGCGCGGCCACCGTGCCGGAGCCGGCGGCGGTGACGGCCTGGCGGTAGGTCGGGTCGATCACGTCGCCCGCAGCGAAAACGCCGGTGAGGTTGGTGCGCGAGGAGCGCCCGTCGACGGCGATGGTGCCGAACTCGGTGAGGTCGAGCTGTCCGTGCACGAGATGGGTACGGGGATCCGCGCCGATCGCGATGAACAGGCCGCTGAGATCGAGGGTGGTCTCGGAGCCGTCGACGGTGTCGAGCAGGCCGACGCCGGTTACCAGCTGGTCGCCGTAGATGTGCGCGACCTCCTTGTTGAAGAGGAACTCGATCTTCGGGTCGTTGAAGGCCCGGTCTTGCATCGCCTTGGAGGCGCGCAGCGAGTCCTTGCGGTGGATGACGTAGACCTTGTCCGCGAAGCGGGTGAGGAAGGTCGCCTCTTCCATGGCGGAGTCGCCGCCGCCGACGACAGCGATCTCCTTCTGGCGGAAGAAGGCTCCGTCACAGGTCGCGCACCACGAGACGCCGTAGCCGCTGAGGCGGGTCTCGTCGTCGATACCGAGCTTGCGGTAGGCCGAGCCGGTCGCGTAGATGATCGCGAGGGCCTCGTGCACGTCGCCGTTGCCGAGGGTCACCTTCTTCACCTCGCCGGCGAGCTCGACGGAGGTGACATCGTCGTAGACGATCTCGGCGCCGAAGCGCTCGGCCTGCTTCTGCATGTTCATCATGAGGTCGGGCCCCATGATGCCGTCGACGAATCCCGGGTAGTTCTCGACCTCGGTGGTCTTCATGAGCTCGCCGCCGAACTCGACGGAGCTGGCAATGACGAGGGGCGCGAGGTTGGCACGCGCCGCGTAGATTGCCGCGGTGTACCCGGCAGGGCCGGAGCCGATAATGATGAGCTGGCGCACGTGGAACATCTCCTTGAAGTGTTTCTCTTGCCGGTACAACCCATCCTAGAGGCGGGGTATTCCGGGCTACGGGGAGCTTCGTGGCGGTCGCCGCAACCGGCGGGACAGGGGGCCGACGAATGCCAGCGCCTCAGGGTTGCGCACGAGAAGCAGCGCCGCGGCATAGACGACTGCCATGAGGCCGCCCGCGACTGCCATGGTCAGCGCGGCCGACACCGGCGAGCCGAGCGCCCAGCCGCCCGGGGTGAAGCCGCCGAGCAGCCAGACCAGCCCCGATCCGACCGCCGCGGCGACGAGGGCCGCGGCGACAAAGACGAGGTGGCGCGCCACGAGCAGTCCGCCGCCGAAGGCGCCGAGCCGGCGGCGGAGGAGGATGCCGGCAAGCGTCGTCTGCGCCACCCCCGCGAGCGTGGTCACCGCTGCGATGCCGAGCGCGATGTACGGCACCGGAAGCAGTGCGACCAGCAGTGCTCCGCCCACAAAGAGCGCGGACTGGAAGACGGTCACGAAGAAGGGCGTGCGAGTGTCTTCCAGCGCATAGAAGGTGCGGCGCAGCACGTGCAGGATGCTGAACGGCACCAGCCCCACGAGGAAGGCGATGAGCACGGGCGCCATGCCCGCCACCCCGTCGTAGCCATTGGTCACGAAGAGGGCGCTGAAGGGGAAGGCGAGAACGATGAGGCCGATGGAGGCGAAGACCATGATCACGCCGATCGTGAGCAGAGACGTGCGCAGGTCGGCGCGCACGTCGTCGAGGCGCCCGTCGCGCGCGTGCGTGCTCATGCGGGTGAAGTAGGCGGTCGCGATCGAGACGGCGGCGATCGAGTGCGGCAGCATGAAGATGAGCCAGGTGTAGCGCAGCACGGCGAGCGACGGGTCGTCGGAGTCGGGGCCGGCGGCGATCGACGCGACATTCGTCTGAACGATGCCGGCGAGCTGGGTGACGAGGATCATGCCGAAGGTCCACGCAGCCGCCCGCCCGGCAGCGCCGAGGCCGACCCCGCGCCACCGGAAGTCGGGGCGGTAGCTCAGTCCCGCCCTCCGCCAGAAGAAACACAGCACGAAGGCCTGGATGGCGACGCCCAGGGTCGCACTGCCGGCGAGGAGGGCGACCATGCCGGGGGTCCAGGTCTCCGCGGTGCCGCGGCCGGCATCCGATCCGAAGAGGATCGAGAAGATGACGAGTCCGGCGATGGCGACCACGTTGTTGAGGGCCGGCGCCCAGGTGAAGGGTCCGAAGATGCCGCGGGCGTTGAGCACCTCGCCGAAGAGGCTGTAGAGCGCGTAGAACAGCACCTGCGGCAGGCACCAGTAGGCGAAGGCCACGGCGAGGGCGAGGTCGTCAGCGCTGAAGCCCCGCTCGCCCGACTGCGCGTAGAGGTTGACGAGCACCGGCGCCGCGAGGGTGGCAACGACCGCCGCAGCGACGAAGACGACAATGCCGAGGGTGACGAGCCGGTTGATGAAGCGCTGCCCGCCGTCGTCGTGCAGGCTCGCGCGCACGATCGCGGGAACGAAGACGGCGCTGAGCAGGCCCCCCGCGATAATCGCGTAGATGTTGTTGGGCAGCTGGTTGGCGAGCGCGAAGGTGTTGGCACCGGTGCCGTACGACCCGAGTGTCTGCGCGAGCACGATGCCGCTGACGAATCCGAGGATCCGCGAGACCAGCGTGCCCGAGGCGAGAAGGGCGCTCGCCCGTGCGATGCCGCCCGCCACCTACTGCTCGCCCGCCCGGGCGGTGCGGCGCCGCACGATGGTGCGCACGATGCCCGCCGCGAAGACGAGCACCACGACAACGCCGAGGACGACGGTCACCGGGGTCTCCCAGCCGGCCTGCACCGTCGTTCGCACATAGGTGAGGTCGCCGACGGCCGCGCCCGAGTCGGTGTGCAGCGTGATCTCGAGCTCGACCGTTCCATTGGAGAGCGATTGCACCGGAACCGAGGCCTTGCGCTGCGATCCGGGCTCGATGGTGACGGCGACGAAGCCGTCCTCGATCTTGAGGAGCGGTGTCAGAGGCCGCACCGTCACGTAGACCGTGACCGGCTGGGTGAGCTCGTTGGTGATCGTCACCGGCAGCGATGCCCGGTCGGCCCACAGGGTGATCGAGCTGCTCTTGACGATGCGTACTGAGTTGCGCAGGGTGAGCGAGGCTGCGCGGTAGTCGCTCACCGTGGTCGCCCAGCCGGTCGAGTCATCCGCCCAGCCGTTCGATAGGGCGGTGAGCAGGCTGAGGCGGCGCTCCGACGTGATGAGCGACGGGTCGTCGGCGATAACAGAGAAAGCGCGCACGGAGCGCTCGGCGGCGAGCATGGCCGCGGCACTCTCCACCTCGGACTCGCTGTGCTCTGCGTCGACGAGGGTGCCGTTCTGGGCGGGTGACGCGAGCAGTTCGGTGAGTCCGGTGGCCAGCACGGTGGGGGTTGCCGCGAGGGTATCGATAGTGGGGCCGAGGTCGGGGTCGCTGAGCGCGAGCCCGCGGCCAAGGGCGATAAGCACGGATGCCGGGTCGCCCTCGCTGCTGCTGACCTCGCCCACCGAGACGGCGAGAGACGCCATCGCCGCCTCCCAGTCCGTGCCAGACAAGGCCTGCACGGTCAGGTCGAACTTGGTTGAGAGCGTCGCGTCCGCGACGAGGGTATCGGCGCCGTCGACGACGGTGTGCGCGGTTCGCGCGGTGGCCGCACCGAGGTTCTCTGACGAGAGGATGGTGGTGCCGTAGTAGTCGCTCAGCTTGCCGAGGTCCTTGGCCGTCACGGCATTCATCGTCGGCCAGGTGATCTCGGGCACCGTGTAGTCCCAGGCGACGAGCGATTCACTCGTCGGCAGCGGGGGGTCATCCCCATCGGCCGGCGTCTCGGTCGGTTCGGGGGTGGGGGTGCTCGGTGCCTCGGCGGCCGAGAACAGCGACGGGTTGATCGCGTAGGCGAAGGACTCGGGGATCAGAACGTCACCGCTGCCCGCCTGCAGGCCGAGGGTGAGGTCGGCGTCTGCCCACGCGAGGGGGAAGGTCTCGTTGGTGGCGGCATCCAGCCGTTCCAGCCACGCGATGGCCGAGGCGGGCGCGGAGCTTCCGAGCACGCGGATCGAGGCGATGATCGACGGGTCGATACCGAGCACGATGGGCCGGTCGGCCACTTGGTCGAGCTCGCGGGTGAGGAGTCCGAATTGCGAGGTGTAGCTCTCGAGCATCGCCGGATCAATGAAGGGCGTGCTGCGCGCCGGCACGGTCAGCGCCGCGATCATCGTCACGGACACGGGAGCAGACTGACCCGTCGCTGCGACCGACGACGCGCTTGCCGCGATCGGTGAGAGGGCGAGGCCAAGCACGATTGCGGCGGCCGCACGTGCCGGCCAGACAGTCACGAGCCGGCCCCGGGGAATATCTCGGCCAGCATGGGAGCAGTCTATTCTCTTGGTCATGGAGAGCGTCGCTTCGGCTGTCGAGCGCCTGGCGAAGCTGGCCACGTCGCCGGGCGTCGCGCGACTCGCCTCGGCCTTCGAGGCCGCGGGGCACGAGATCGCCCTCGTCGGCGGCCCGGTGCGCGACACCTTCCTCGGCCGCCCGGTCAAAGACCTGGACTTCACGACCGACGCCCTGCCCGACCAGATCCTCGCGATCGTCACCCCGATCTCTGACGCCCAGTGGGACATCGGGCGCGCCTTCGGCACGATCGGCGCCCGTATCGGCGGCGAGACTTTCGAGATCACGACCTACCGCAGCGACTCCTACGACGGGGCGACGCGCAAGCCCGAGGTCGAGTTCGGCGACTCCCTCGAGGCCGACCTCACCCGCCGCGACTTCACCGTCAACGCCATGGCCCTGCGGCTGCCCGCCCAGGTGCTCGTCGACCCCTCGGGCGGCATCGACGACCTGCTCTCCCAACGGCTGACCACGCCCTCCTCGCCCGAGATCTCATTCGGCGACGACCCGCTGCGCATGCTGCGCGCGGCACGCTTCGCCTCCCAGCTCGGGTTCATCGTCGACCCGGCCACGGTCGCGGCCATGGCCGCGCTCGCCGACCGCATCGAGATCATCAGCGTTGAGCGGGTGAGTGACGAGCTGTCGAAGCTGCTGCTGACCGGCGACCCGGTACCAGGCATTCGCCTGCTCGTCGAGACGGGCCTCGCCCAGCTCGTGTTGCCCGAGGTGCCCGCGCTCAAACTCGAGGTCGACGAGCACGCCCACCACAAAGACGTCTACGAGCACAGCCTCACCGTGCTGACCCAGGCCATCGAGCTTGAGAAGTCGCGTGACCTGGAGGGCGCGCCCTCCCTCATCCTGCGCTTGGCCGCCCTGCTGCACGACGTGGGCAAGCCGACGACGAAGCGCGTCGAGGCGGGCGGGGTCGTCAGCTTCCACCACCACGACGTCGTCGGCGCCAAGCTCGCCGCCAAGCGGCTCAAGCACCTGCGCTTCGACAAGGAGACGATCACCTCGGTCGCCCGACTGATCGAGCTGCACCTGCGCTTCTTCGGCTACACCGAGGGCGCCTGGACCGACAGCGCCGTGCGCCGCTACGTGCGCGATGCCGGTCCGCTGCTCGAACTGCTGCATATCCTCACCCGGGCGGATGTCACCACCCGCAACCGCAAGAAGGCCGACCGGCTCGGCTTCGCCTACGACGATCTCGAAGACCGGATCGCGGCGATCGCCGAAGCGGAGGGGGTCGCAGCCGTGCGCCCCGACCTCGACGGAGAGGCCATCATGCGACTGCTCGGCCTGCGCCCCGGCCCGGAGGTCGGCGAGGCCTACCGCTTCCTTCTCGAGCTGCGGCTCGAGGAGGGGCCGCTCGGGCCGGAGGTCGCTGAGCAGCGGCTGCGCGAGTGGTGGGCGGCGCGCGCCTAGCGCAGCTCGAGAGGCACGCCTGCCCCGTCGAACACCTGCAGGAATCGCTCGAAGGGTGTGCGGGCGGCGCGGCGCTCCGCGGCATCCACTCGTCGCCGAAGGCGGTCTTTGTCGTGGGCTGGGGTCAGCTCGATGAGCGCGGTGTCGTAGCGAATCTGCTCGGCGAACCCGAGGTAGTCCCGCGACTCCGCCGAGTTCAGCCAGACGAACTCGTACTCGCCGATCGGCGGAGTACCGAAGTGACCGTAGAGGCAGTCGTTGAGCGCGTCGAGGTTCTGGCCGAAGTAGCCTCCGGGGCCGTTCACGACCTCCCCGATCTCACGGTAGAAGTCGTCGATCGAATGGATGCGCGAGCCGTCGAGCGCGTAGGTCTTCATGGTCTCCTTGAGAGTGCAACCGCGAAATGACTAGAATAGGCAGGTTGTCCGCACCCACGTGGTGTCGGTTCAACACGTCAACACCCTCCTGTTGCAGATCGTCTGCAACCGTTCTAGTCCGAAGGAGGTGGGTTTGTGACGCACCAGTATGAACTCATGGTCATCCTCGATCCAGAGATCGATGAGCGCACCGTGGCTCCTAGCCTCGACAAATTCCTCAATGTCATTCGTGCCGATGGTGGAACCATCGACAACGTCGACATCTGGGGTCGCCGTCGTCTGGCCTACGAGATCAACAAGAAGACCGAGGGCATCTACGCCGTCGTCAACTTCACCGCAGAGTCCAAGTCGACCGTCGAGCTCGACCGCCAGCTGTCGCTGAGCGAGGCCGTCATGCGCACCAAGGTGCTGCGTGCCGAAGAGGGCTTCGCCCAGGTCGCCGCCGCGAAGAAGCTCGCTGACGAGAAGGCCGCCCGCAAGGCTGCCAACCCGAAGGCTGCTGAGCCCGCGAAGGCCGAGGCCCCCAAGGCCGAGGTCACCGCGAAGCCCGCCAAGACCGAGGCTGCCCCGGCAGCCGAAGAGACCGCGGAGTAATCGTGGCTGGCGAGACCGTCATCACCGTCGTGGGCAACCTCACGGCTGACCCCGAACTGCGCTACACGCAGAACGGGCTCGCTGTCGCGAACTTCACGATCGCCTCCACGCCCCGCAACTTCGACCGCGCGAGCAACGACTGGAAGGACGGCGAAGCGCTGTTCCTCCGGGCGTCCGTGTGGCGCGAGTTCGCGGAGCACGTCGCGGGATCGCTGACCAAGGGAAGCCGCGTCATCGCGACCGGCCGCCTCAAGCAGCGTTCGTACGAGACGAAGGAAGGCGAGAAGCGCACGAGCATCGAGCTGGAGGTCGACGAGATCGGCCCCTCGCTCCGCTACGCGACCGCACAGGTCACGCGCGCAGCCTCTTCCCGTGACGGAGGCGGCGCACCCAGCCGCGGTGCCGTCGCGGACGAGCCATGGGCCGCGTCCGCACCCGACGCCCCCGCGGGCGACGTGTGGAACACGCCCGGCAGCTACTCCGACGAAACACCTTTTTAAGACTTAAGGACCAAACACTATGGCTGGAAAGAGCAGCGGCGACCGCCGCAAGCCAATCCGCAAGGGCAAGGACGGCAAGAACGCCGCCCCCGCCAAGGCGATCCGCGTCGGCGTCATCGACTACAAGGACGTCGCGACACTTCGCAAGTTCATCTCGGAGCGTGGAAAGATCCGCGCCCGTCGTATCACCGGTGTCTCCGTACAGGAGCAGCGTCTCATCGCCCGTGCCGTCAAGAACGCGCGTGAGATGGCACTGCTGCCGTACGCCGGCTCAGGCCGTTAAGGAGTACCGACATGTCCAAGCTCATCCTCACCCACGAGGTCACCGGTCTCGGTGCCCCCGGCGATGTCGTTGACGTCAAGAACGGCTTCGCTCGCAACTACCTGATCCCCCAGGGCTTCGCTGTCGCGTGGAGCCGTGGCGGCGAGAAGCAGATCGAGTCGATCAAGGCCGCCCGCGCAGCGCGCGAGCACGCCACCCTCGAAGAGGCGCAGGACCTCAAGGCGAAGCTGCAGGCGACTGCGGTGACCCTGACGGTCAAGGCCGGCGAGGGCGGACGCCTCTTCGGCTCCGTCAAGACGACCGATGTCGCCGACGCGGTTGCCGCGGCGGGCCTCGGCACGGTCGACAAGCGCAAGATCGAGATCACCTCTGCCATCAAGGCGACGGGAACGCACGAGGCGACTGTTCGCCTCCGCGATGACGTCGTTGCGACCATCACCCTCAACGTGGTGGCAGGCAAGTAAGCACGACAGCACTACCGGTGCGGTAGCGGCGAGTTTCGGCTCGCTGCTACCGCACTTTTCTTTTCACTGTCAAGAGGGGCAGCGGGGCATTGTGCACAGGTTTGCCCCTGTTTTCCAGAACCCTCAATGTCTACTCTAAACATGTTTCTGCACACACCATGTGAATTGAAAAAATGCAGGTCAAAGCACACTAACCACCAATAATCGTGGACTTGTCCACAAGAGTTCCCACAGGCTCTGCACAGTGGTTCCGGCGTTTCACGCCCGTTCTCCACAGCGTCGTGCACAGGAGCGCTTGGCAGGGCGCGCCCCGAGTCCATAGGGTGAGGCAGCCGACCACGACGCGGGCCACTCGAAGGCCCACACTGCGCCGCGATGTCGTCTGTACGCGTTAAAACTGAGTTGTCAGCGTCCCCTGCACTGCTGCGACGAAACCCCCGGAGTTGCCATGTCTATCGCCCATCTCGGCCTCGCCGCAGAGTCACGCCAGCAGGGCGGCGACAACCGCCCGGGCGACCGCACTCCCCCGCACGACCTCCTCGCCGAGCAGAGCGCCATCGGCGGCATGCTGCTGAGCAAGGACGCGGTCGCCGACGTCATCGAGGTCGTGCGCGGCGCGGACTTCTACATTCCCAAGCACGAGATCATCTTCGACGCGGTTCTCTCGCTGTACTCGCACGGCGAGCCCACCGACGTCATCGCGGTCACCGATGAGCTGACCAAGAGCGGCGAGCTCACCCGCGCCGGCGGTGCCGAGTACCTGCACACGCTGACCGGCCTGGTTCCGACTGCCGCGAACGCCGGCTTCTACTCGACGATCGTCGCCGAGAAGGCCGTGCTGCGACGCCTCGTCGAGGCCGGCACCCGCATCGTGCAGATGGGCTACGCCAGCGAGGGCGAGGTCGTCGACCTCGTCAACAACGCCCAGGCCGAGATCTATGCGGTGACCGGCGGGGTGGACTCCGAGGACTTCGTTCCGCTGACCGACGCTGTCACCACCGCGATCGACGAGATCGAGGCGGCGAAGAGCCGCGGCGGCCAGATGGTCGGAGTCCCCACCGGGTTCAGCGAGCTCGACGAGCTGACGAACGGTCTGCACCCGGGCCAGCTCATCATCCTCGCCGCCCGTCCGGCGCTCGGTAAGTCGACCCTCGGCCTCGACCTCGCGCGTTCGGCCGCGATCCACCACGACATGCCCGTCATCATCTTCTCGCTCGAGATGGGGCGCAGCGAGATCGCGATGCGCCTGCTCTCGGCCGAGGCATCCGTCGGCCTGCAGAGCATGCGCAAGGGAACCGTGCACGCCCAGGACTGGACGACGATTGCCTCCACGCGCGGCCGCATCAACGACGCCCCGCTCTACATCGACGACAGCCCCAATATGACGCTCGTCGAGATCCGCGCGAAGTGCCGCCGCCTCAAGCAGCGCGTCGGCCTCAAGATGGTGATCATCGACTACCTGCAGCTCATGACGAGCGGCAAGAAGGTCGAGAGCCGCCAGCAAGAGGTCAGCGAGTTCTCCCGCGCGCTCAAGCTGCTCGCGAAAGAGCTGCAGGTTCCGGTCATCGCGATCTCGCAGCTCAACCGTGGCCCCGAGCAGCGCGCCGACAAGAAGCCGGCGCTGAGCGACCTGCGCGAGTCGGGCTCGCTCGAGCAGGACGCCGACATGGTCATCCTGCTGCATCGCGAGAGCGCCTACGAGGCCGACAACCCGCGGGCCGGTGAGGCCGACCTCATCGTCGCGAAGCACCGCAACGGACCGACGAGAACAATCACCGTCGGATTCCACGGCCACTTCTCGAGATTCGTCGACCTGCCGCCGGGCAGCTAGCGGCCAAACCCCCAGCCACCCGCGACGTAAACTATGCGGGTGCCTGTTGACCGTTCCTGGAGCCTCACCGTGCTGCGGGCCGTGCCCGCCGCAGTGGTCGCGCTGGTCATCACCTTCTCTGCCGACCACTCTCCCTACCTCGGTCTGATCTCGCTCGGCGCCTTCGCCGTGTTCACCGGCGTGGTCATCATCGCCGCGGCGGTGCGCGGCGCCTACCCACGCGCGTCATTCGGTGTGCAGGGCGCGCTTCTGGTTCTCGGCGGTGCCGTCGCCCTCGTCTTCAACGATGCCGGCCTTCCGCTGCTGCTCGTGCTGACGAGCCTGCTGCTCGGCGCCACTGGCATCATCGAGCTCGTGGCCGGGCTGCGTGCGCGCGGCCACCTGGCCGGAGCACGCGACTGGGTCTTCGTCGGCGGCCTCAGCGCCGTGGCGGCGATCGCCGTGCTGCTCGTGCCCGCCGACTTCGTCGACGTCATCACGATCCCGGGCAAAGACGTTCCGCCGCTGACGGCGTCGATCATGGTCGTCGGCATGCTCGGCGCCTATGCCGCGATCGTGGCGGTCTACCTCGTTATCGCGGGGCTGTCACTCAAGTGGGCGCCGCAGGCATCCACGTCTGTCGTCTCGGAGGCCTGATGAGCATGCAACCCAACAAGCGCGATCGCACGCGCCCGGCCGAGCTGCTCGGGCTGTCGGCGGTCATCGCCGTCTTCGTCGCGATCATCGTGCTGGTATCGAGCCGTGACGCCCTGCTCGCGGTGATCGCGCTCGGCGCGACCTTCATCCTGTCGCTCGTCATCATCGCAACCATGGCGCTCACGGTGAACGCGAGCCCCGAGGAGCGCGTTGACCTCGATGAGCAGGATCGGTCGCAGGGGCACTAAGCCTCGGGCAGGAAGTCCACGAGTTCTGAGGCGAGCCCTGCGTAGCCGGCCGGCGTCAGCGCCTTGAGCCGCTCCTTCGCGTCGGCGCCGATGTCGAGGCCGTCGACGAACTCAACGAGCTCGGCCTGCCCGATGCGGCGGCCGCGGGTGAGCTCCTTGAGCATCGCGTAGGGGTCGGCGATCGAGCTGCGGCCCGCGGTGATCTCGGCGCGGATGACCGTCTGGATAGCCTCGCCGAGAATCTCCCAGTTGGCGTCGAGGTCGGCGGCCAGCGCATCCGCGTTGACGGCGAACTCAGTCAGGCCGCGGTCGAGGTTGTCGAGGGCGACGAGGGAGTGGCCGAGGGCGACGCCGATGTTGCGCTGCGTCGTCGAGTCGGTGAGGTCGCGCTGCAGGCGGGACGTGACGAGGGTCTGGGCGAGGGAGTCGAGCAGCGCGCTCGACAGCTCGAGGTTGGCCTCGGCGTTCTCGAAGCGGATCGGGTTGATCTTGTGGGGCATCGTCGACGAGCCGGTCGCGCCCGCCTGCGGAATCTGGGTGAGGTAGCCCATCGAGATGTAGGTCCAGATATCGGTCGCGAGGTTGTGCAGAACGCGGTTGGCGTGGGCGATGCGCTGGTAGAGCTCGGCCTGCCAGTCGTGCGGCTCGATCTGGGTCGTCAGCGGGTTCCAGTCGAGGCCGAGGCCGGTAACGAACTCGCGAGAGAGGGCGGGCCAGTCCTGCGAGGAGTCGGCGGCGACGTGCGCCGCGAAGGTGCCGGTCGCTCCGCTGAACTTGCCGAGGTACTCGCTGCCGGCGATCTGCGCCGAGAGGCGCTCCAACCGGCCGACGAAGACCGCGAACTCCTTGCCCAGCGTGGTCGGGGTTGCGGGCTGGCCGTGCGTGTGGGCGAGGATCACCGCATCCCGGTGCTCCATGGCAAGAGACCGGATGCCGTCGACCACCGCGCGGAACTTCGGCAGCCAGACCTCGGCCACCGCCGCCCGCACGGTGAGGGCGTAGCTGAGGTTGTTGATGTCCTCGCTGGTGCAGGCGAAGTGCGTCAGCTCGGCGATCGAGTTGAGGCCGAGCTCGCTGAGCTTGCGCCGCACCAGGTATTCCACGGCCTTGACGTCGTGCCGGGTGGTCGCCTCGAGCGTAGCGAGCTCGTCGATCTCGGCCTGCCCGAAGTCGGTGACCAGCGCGCGCAACTGGCGGGCCTGCTCGGCGTCGAGTCTGCGCGAGCCGAACAGCTCGCGGTCGGTGAGGAACAGCAGCCACTCGACCTCGACCTGCACCCGCGCGCGGTTGAGCCCGGCCTCGCTGAGGTGGTCGCCGAGCCCGGCGACGGATTTCTTGTAGCGGCCGTCGAGCGGGCTGAGCGGCTGTTCTGGGAGGTGGGTCATCAGGATCCTTGCGTGATTCCGGGGGTGACTTGCTTGAAGAGGGCGGCGCTCGCCTTCTCGATCGTCGACAGCACCTGGTCGAACAGGGCGGCATCCGAGTAGTAGGGGTCTGGCACGTCGGCGAGCGACTGCTCATTGTCGAAGCTCAGTAGCAGCTGCACCTTCGAGCGGTCGTGGTCGTTGGTTGCCCAGGCCTTGAGGATTCTCTCCTGACCGTGGTCGAACACGACGACGAGGTCGAGCTTGCTGAACCAATCGGGGTCGAACTGGCGGGCGCGGTGATTCGATCCGTCGTAGCCGTGGTTCTTGAGCGCTGTGACGGTGCGCTCATCAGCCGGTTCTCCGACGTGCCAGTCCCCGGTGCCGGCCGAGATCACCGCGATCTGGTTCTCGAGCCCGGCCTCGCGGGCGAGGTGCTTGAAGACGGCCTCAGCCATCGGCGAGCGGCAGATGTTGCCGGTGCAGACGAAGCAGACGCGGAACAGCGCCGACTCGTCGAGCACCTGACCGAAGTTCATGGCTCTATCCTCCCGCACATAGGCTCGCCAGCATGAAGCATGTGGTTCTCTGCGCCTTTGTTGACGACCTCGACCCGGCCGCGATCATCGCGGACTTCGCGTCGCTCGCCACGTCCGTTCCCTCGGTGCACGCACTCGAGCACGGGCCGAATGTCAGCCCCGAGGGCCTCAGCGACGGCTTCACCCACTGCTTCACCGTGACCTTCGCCAGCGCGGCCGACCGCGACGCCTACCTCGTCGACCCGGTGCACCTCGCCTTCGTCGAGCGCTTCCGGCCGACCCTGGCGAAGATCCTCGTGGTCGACTACGAGACTGCTTCTCCACAGGCCGACTAACTCCCCAGCCCCTGCTGCTCAGTGCGGCGGAGTGGCGGCGCCCGTCCACCATGGACTGATGGACGCCAGCCTCGCCACCGCCCCCGCGGCGATCGACGACCTGCTCGCCGTGCAGGGCATCCTCGCCGGGGTGGCCGTCGTGCTCGACCAGGTCGCGCTCAGCATGCCGCCCGTGGTGTGCACGTGGCGGGGCACCGCGCGCGACGCCTACGGCGCGAACCTCATGCAGCTGAGCAGGCAGTTCGCCCTGCTGGTGCCGAGCATCGCGAACGCGCGCGCCGCGATCGCCAGTGCACTGTCGGCCGCGTCGTGACCGACATCACCGAACTCATGCTCTCTGGCGCAGGATCGGCGAGGGTCGCCACCGACGAGATGCTCGCGGATGTCGCATCCCTGGCTGCGATCTCGGCGGGCCTGGGCACTGTGCGCACCCAGCTCGCCATCGCCGATGCCACGCTCGGCAACGCGTCGCGGGCGATGACGCAGGTGGGGTGGGCGCGCGCGGCGATGGACGACGCGTGGGTGGCGCTGACCACGGCGAAGGACATCAGCGACTACCTCGGCGGCCAACTCGTCATCGCGATCGACAACTACTCCGAGGCCGAGAACAATGCGAAGTGGATGGCGGCCGCAGTCGACCCGGCCTTCGCCTACATCCTCGGCAGGAGCCTCACGACTATCGCCGGATTGATGGGACCTGCGGCCGACGTTGCAGCAGGGGCTCTTCCGTGGATCCTGCAGCGGATCTTCGGCGGGCAGGATGAGGCGATCGGCGCGCGCGACGTCGAGGTGCCGGGGTGGATCAATGCGGGCCTGGTCGACCCGGCGACCGTCAGCGCCCTCCGGGGAATGGTCATGAACGGCGAGTTCTTCGCCGCCGGAATCGGCCCCGTTCCCTCTCTGGCGGCCCTCGATCTCGAGCGGCACGGCCTCAGCGACGAGACCCTGTCGAGCGGGCTGCTGATGCTCTACGCGGCGCAGGCGGGAATGCTCGCCGAGACAGATGTAACGGTGTCCAAGTCGGCTACCTACCAGCGCTCGGGCCCCACGGCCAGCACGCTCGACCGCATTGCCGCGATTCCCGATCCGGCACTGCGGGCAGACGGCGCCCAGATTCGCATCGACGAGATCCACGACGGACCGGCCGTGCGCTACGAGGTGTTCATCGCCGGCACGGCCGACTTCAACCCGATCAGCAAGACCCAGCCCTGGGATCTGACGAGCAACGTCTTCGGGGTGCACGGGCAGCCGCCCGCCTCGTACCGCGCCGTCGAGCTCGCGATGGCGCAGGCGGGCATCACCGACAACAGCGCGGTCTCATTCGTTGGCTACTCGCAGGGCGGCCTCATCGCCTCGATGCTCGCGACATCGGGCGACTACGACACCAGGGGCCTGACGACGATCGGCGGGCCGAGCGGCCAGGTCGTCATCCCGCCCGACGTGCCGGCGCTGCTCATCGAGCACTACGAGGATCCCATTCCCGCCCTCGGCGGAACACAGGCCAACACCGACGCGCTCATCGTGCGCCGCCACGCGTTCAACGACGCGCGCCCACCCGACATGAGCCTGCCGCTGCCGGGCCACCAGTTGCAGTACTACCTCGAGACCGCCGCGCTGATCGACGAGGCCGAGAGCAGCCTGCTCACGGGCACCGTCGACCAGTTGAACGCGTTCAGCGGCGGCGACCAGGTCGTCTCGACCTGGTACACCGCCGCGAGGGTGCGCTAGCGGCGCTTCTTGGAGTCCCCGGTCAGCGGGCGCAGGATCGCGCCGAGGAGCGCAGCGATGATGCTCAGCAGGATCGCCGCGAGAACGCCCCACCAGAACCCGTTGACGTGCAGGCCGAAGCCGATCTGGTCGCTGATCCAGCTGACGAGGAGCAGCAGCAGCGAGTTGACGACCAGGGCGAGCAGGCCGAGCGTGAGGATGTAGAGGGGGAAGGCGACGATCCGGATGAAGTTGCCGATGATGCCGTTGACGAGGCCGAAGATCACGGCGACGATCAGCAGGGTGCCGATGTAGGCGCCGACGCTGCCCTCGTCCCACGAGTAGATGTAGACATTCTCAGCGCTGCCGCTGAAGAGTTCGATGACCTTGGTCATCAGCCAGAAGGCGGCGGCGTTGATCAGGATCTTGACGAGGAATCGCTTCATGCTGCAACTATGCACCGCCGCCGAACGCCCCGCAATTAGGCTGGGCGGGTGAGTGCGTCCCGCGTCCGGCTGCGTGCCGACATCGAAAACAGCGTCCCGTACCGCCAGGGCAAGCCCGCGGCGGCCGACGCCTTCAAGCTGTCGTCGAACGAGAACCCCTACGAGCCGCTGCCGGCTGTTGTCGCCGCGATCGCCGATAGCCCCATCAACCGGTACCCCGACGGTGCCGCGACGAAGCTGCGTGAGCGACTCGCGCAGCGCTGGGGCGTCACCGTCGGCGAGGTGCAGGTGGGTGCCGGGTCGGTATCCGTTCTCGCGCAGGTGATCAGCGCCACGTCGGCGGCGGGCGATGAAGTGGTCTACGCCTGGCGCAGCTTCGAGGCCTACCCCGGACTGGTGGCGGTCGCCGGCGCGACGAGCGTGCAGGTGCCGAACACCGCCGACCACCGCCACGACCTGCCCGCGATGGCCGCGGCCATCACCGACCGCACCAGGCTCGCCATCGTCTGCAGCCCCAACAACCCGACCGGCGCGATGGTCACCCGCGCCGAGTTCGAGGCATTCATGGCGGCGGTGCCGTCGAGCGTGCTCGTGGTGCTCGACGAGGCCTACGCCGAATTCGCCACGGATGCCGAGGCCGTCAACGGCGCCGACCTCGTGCACCGCTACAGCAACCTCGTCATCCTGCGCACCTTCTCGAAGGCCTACGGCCTGGCCGGACTGCGCATCGGCTACGCGATCGGCCCGGAGTACGTCATGGATGCCGCCCGGGTCACCGCTATTCCCCTCGCGGTCACCGACCAGGCCCAGCGCGCGGCCATCGTCTCGCTCGACAGCGAGCAGCAGCTGCTCGAGCGCGTCACCCGCCTGAGCCTGCTGCGCGACGAGGTCTGGCGCGCGCTGCTGGCCCAGGGCTGGGATGTTCCGCGGCCGCACGGCAACTTCGTCTGGCTGCCGACCGGCGACCAGACCGAGCGGGCCGCCGAGGTTCTTGCGGCCCACGGCATCGTCTCGCGGGCGCTCGTCGAGGGACTGCGGGTCTCGATCGGCGAGGAGGCTTCTGTCGAGAAACTCCTAAAGGCTGCGCAGGAGGTTGTGTCGGAGCTACGAACGCAGCCCTCGACAGCCACGTTAGATTAGACGAATGTCTTACACCGACGCGACGATCCAGGTGCTCTCGCCGGAGGGCGTGATCGTCGAGAACGATACGACGGCGCCCTACCTGCCACTGGTAGAGAAGCTCAGCGACGCCGAGCTGCAGGAGATGCACCGCCAGATGGTGGTCATCCGCCGCTTCGATATCGAGGCGGGCAACCTGCAGCGTCAGGGCCACCTCGGCATCTGGATCCCCAGCCTCGGCCAGGAGGCCGCCCAGGTCGGCAGCGCCACGGCGAGCCGCCCCCAGGACCACATCTTCCCTACCTACCGCGAGCACGTCGTCGGGCGGATGCGCGGCGTCGACCCCGTCGACACCCTGCGCATCTGGCGCGGCCTCACCCACGGTGCCTGGGACCCGAAGGTGGTCAACAACTTCCACCTCTACGCCGTCGTGCTCGGCACGCAGACCCTGCACGCGACCGGCTACGCGATGGGCCTCACCTTCGACGGTGCGACCGGAACGGGCACGCCCGATACCGACGCAGCGGTCATCGCCTACCTGGGCGATGGTGCGTCGAGCCAGGGCGACGTGAGCGAGGCGCTCGTCTTCGCCGCCAGCTATCAGGCGCCCATCCTCTTCTTCCTGCAGAACAACCACTGGGCGATCTCGGTGCCGGTGACCCGCCAGTCGCGCACCCCGCTCTACCTGCGCCCCAGCGGCTTCGGCATTCCCGGTGTGCAGATCGACGGCAATGACGTGCTCGCGAGCTACGCCGTGACCCGCGAGAACCTCGAAGAGACCCGCGCGGGCGGCGGCCCGCGCTTCATCGAGGCGCTGACCTACCGCATGGGTGCACACACCACGAGCGACGACCCGACCAAATACCGTGACGACGCCGAGCTCGACTTCTGGACCCGCCACGACCCGATCGCCCGCTTCGAGGCCTTCCTGCGCGCCAAGGGCGCCGGCGACGACTTCTTCGACTCTCTCACGCAGGAGGGCGAGGATCTCGCCGCCGACGTGCGCGCGCGCACGCTGGCGCTGCCGGTGCCGTCCTCATCCGCGATGTTCGAACACGTCTACTCGGAGGCGCACACACTGATGCAGGAGCAGGCCGCCTGGCTTGCCGCCTATGAGGCGTCGTTCGAGGGGGGTGCGGCATGACCATCGAGACCCTGAGCATGGCGAAGGCCATCAACAACGGACTGCGCGCGGCGATGAAGGCCGACGAGAAGGTCATCCTCATGGGCGAGGACATCGGACCCCTCGGCGGCGTCTTCCGGGTGACCGAGGGCCTGCACGCCGAGTTCGGCGGCAATCGGGTGCTCGACACCCCGCTCGCCGAGTCCGGCATCGTCGGCACCGCCATCGGCCTCGCGATGCGCGGCTATCGGCCGGTCTGCGAGATCCAGTTCGACGGGTTCATCTTCCCGGCCTTCGACCAGATCGTCACCCAGCTGGCGAAGCTGACGGCGCGGCACCAGGGGCACCAGACCTTCCCCGTCGTCATCCGCGTTCCCTTCGGCGGGCACATCGGCGCGGTCGAGCACCATCAGGAGAGCCCGGAGGCCTACTTCGCGCACACCGCCGGACTGCGCGTGATCAGCCCCTCCAACCCGCACGACGCCTACTGGATGATCCAGGAGGCGATCGCGAGCAACGACCCGATCATGTTCTTCGAGCCGAAGAGCCGCTACTGGCCCAAGGGCGAGGTTGACCTCTCTGCGAGCGGCTCGCCCACCTACTCCAGCCGCGTGGTGCGCGAGGGCACGGGAGTCACGCTCGTCGCCTATGGACCGATGGTGTCCATGGCCCTGCAGGCCGCGGAGCTCGCGGCCGAAGAGGGCACGAGCATCGAGGTCATCGACCTGCGCTCGCTCTCGCCCATCGACTACGCGCCCGTTGTCGCATCGGTGCAGAAGACCGGCCGACTTGTCGTCGCGTCGGAGGCCCCCGGCAATGTGTCGATCGCCTCCGAGGTGGCGGCGACGCTCGCCGAGCGCGCCTTCTACTCGCTCGAGGCCCCGGTGCTGCGGGTCAGCGGCTTCGACACTCCCTTCCCTCCCGCGAAGCTCGAGGCGAACTACCTGCCCGACGTCGACCGCATCCTTGAGGCCGTCGACCGCTCGCTGGCGTACTAGGAAGACAGGCGCATGGCTAACTCAGACTTCCTCCTCCCCGACGTGGGCGAGGGCCTCACCGAGGCAGAGATCGTGTCGTGGAAGGTCAAGCCCGGCGACACGGTGGCGATGAACCAGGTGATCGTCGAGATCGAGACCGCGAAATCGCTCGTCGAGCTGCCGTCGCCCTTCGTCGGCACCGTCAGCGCGCTGCTCGTCGAGGAGGGCCAGACCGTCGAGGTCGGCAGCCCGATCATCACGATCTCGGGCGACGGCGGTGCGCCGGCCCCGGCAGCCGCGGCCCCCGTCGTCATCGACACCGTCGGTGACACGGCCGCGACCATCACGCCGGCCGAGGAGGCCGCCCCGAAGACACTCGTCGGCTACGGCGCCG
>JAAFHU010000179.1 GCA_013297645.1 Actinomycetota bacterium | reverse complement strand
GAGGGAGATGAGGATCGCCTTGAACTGCTCGCGCGCGGTGATCTTCTTGAAGAGGCGCATCTCGCCGGCCTCGGCCTTGGCGACGTACTCGTTGTACTTCTCCGAGAAGGCCTTGCCGTAGAGCTCGTTGAGGTCGCTGACCTCGAGCGGGTCGAACAGGTACCAGTCGTCGTCGTTCTGCACGCGCTTCATGAACTCGTCGCTGATCCAGACCGCGGTGTTGGCGGTGCGGGTACGGCGGTAGGGGTCGCCCGAGTTCTGGCGCAGGTCGAGGAACTCGGGGAAGTCGAGGTGCCAGTTCTCCATGTAGAAGCAGAGGGCGCCGAACTTCTTGCCGCCGCGGCTGACCGCGCGCAGGATCGAGTCGATCGTGTGCATGAAGGGGATCGGGCCGGTCGACGTCGTGTTGTTGCTGCGAATGGGCGAGCCCTGGGCGCGCAGCTTGGTCACGCTGAGGCCGATGCCGCCGGTGCCCTTGGTGAGCCACATGACGTCGCGGGTGGTCTTCGCGATGTGCTCCATGTCGTCCTGCATCTCCATGACGAAGCAGTTCGCGAGCTGGGGGTAGACGGTGCCGGCGTTGACCAGCGTGGATCCCGCAGCCAGGTACTCCAGGCGCGACATCTTCTCGTAGAACGCGATCGCGGCCTCGTTGGGGTTCTTCTCGTTGAGCGAGAGGCCCATGGCGATGCGCATCCAGAAGTACTGGGGGACCTCAAGGGCGTCGCCATTGCGGCCCTTGATGCCGTAGCGGTTGTTGAGGGTGACCACGCCGATGTACTTGAGCAGCTCGTCGTGCTGCGGCGCCAGGTGGGTCGCGAGCAGGTCGAGGTCGAAGAGCTCGGTGAGGCGGGTGTCGAGCAGGCCCTCGGCCACGCCGCGGGTGACGTTGGCAGTGAAGTGCTCGCGGTGTAGGGCGGCGAGCTCGTCGGCGGTCTCGTAGTCGCCGAGCACCCGCTTGTAGATCGTCTTCAGCAGCAGGCGGGCGGCCACGACGTCGAAGGCCGGGTCGTCTTTCACGTTCTGCAGTGCGACCTGGATGACGGCCTCGTCCAGCTGCTGGGTGGTGATGCCATCGAAGAGCGTGAGCTCCAATTCGCTGGCGATCTGGGTGACCCAGGTGATGTTGTCGTCGAGACCGGCGCTGGCGTGCTCGATTGCCAGGTTGATCTTGTTCGCGTCGTACGGCTCGCGCGATCCATCGCGCTTAACTACAGTGATGCCCACTTTTTTCTCCCTCAGAACGCCTCAAATGGCCGATTCCCGCTAACTCGGCCCGGCGGGTCTCACCACTATATATCGGGCCCCTGACAAGCGGGTAACCCTAGATGTAGTGGGCGTGTCGTCCACAGCTGTGGATAACTTCGGGCAGTTCTCCACAGTTTCCACAGGCTAAACCGCACCTCCGACGGTCAGGTGTACTGACTCCACCCGACCACGCCGTGCTTTCTTAGCCATGCCGCCCACCGTTCGCCGGCGTGGCTGATAAATCACGGCGTCGTTGGGGATTGGGGTGAGAAACCGCACGGATGACATGGCCAAGACAGCAATAGGCTGGTGACAGTGAGTACCTACGGCAGTCTGTTGAAAACCCCGGGGGTCGCCCGGATCATTGCCGCCCAGCTGACCGCGCGATTCCCCTTCGGCATGCTCTCGCTGGCCTACCTGATCCACATCGAGACGATCCACCACTCCTACGGCGCGGCCGGGCTCGTTCTCGCCGCCACCAGCATCGGCCAGGCGATCTCCGGTCCCCTTACCAGTCGGTGGATGGGCGTGTGGGGAATGCGCCGCGTGCTCACCCTCACGATGATCGTCTGCGCCATCTCGATCGGCGCCATCGCCTTCCTCGTGCTACCCGTCACCGCGTACATGGCGATCGGCTTCGTCGGCGGTCTCAGCACTCCCCCGATCCAGCCGGCGGTGCGCACCATCTACCCGAAGCTGGTCAACTCGCGCCAGCTGACCCGCCTGTTCTCGCTCGACGCGAGCGCACAGGAGATCATCTGGGTCGCCGGACCGGTCATCACCACGGTCGTCGCCGTGCAGATCTCGAGCACCCTCGCCATCGTCATCGCCGGGCTGTTCCTCGTCGTCGGCGGAACCTGGTTCATCCTCTCGCCCGAGGTCGGGCGCGTGCGCATCCCGCGCAGCAAGCGGCGCCTCGGCGTCGTGCTCGCCAAGCCCGCCGTGCTGCTCTCGACCATCACCGGCCTGCTGCTCGTAGCGGCCTGCGCCGCGACCGAGGCAGCCGTCGTCGCGACCTTCGGCGAGGGCGGGGCAGAGGCCGGCATCATCCTCGCCATCTTCGCCATCGGATCGCTCGCCGGCGGCCTCGCGCTCGGCCACCTGCCGGTCGGACCCTGGGCCATGGCACGGCGCATGTTCGTCGTCTTCGTCGGCATGGCCCTCGCCATGTTCTCGCTCAACTTCTGGTGGATCGCCATCGCGCTGCTCGTCGCAGGCATCGGCATCGCCCCCGCCCTCGCCGTCATGTTCGCGATCGTCTCTGGCACGGTGAAGTTCAGCGACACCGCCGAGGCCTATGGCTGGGTCGGTACCGGCCAGCTCATCGGCGCGGCGCTCGGTAGCGCCGCGGCGGGCTTCCTCATCGACGAGCACGGCGCGATCGGCGGCTACTGGGTGGCGGCCGGTGTCGCGCTGCTCGGGTTCCTCGTGCCGCTCGTGCTCAAGCGCTGGCACCCCGACCTGCGCGGGCGGGATGCGTCGGTGCCCGATACGGCGCCGGTGCCGATCCAGCCGACTTAGCGGTTCTGCAGGGGCCTGAGGGCCGTCGCGAGGCCCTCGAGCTCGGCGAGCACCTTGTCGAGCACGGCGACCTCCTTGGCGCTCGGCGTGAACTCGCCGTCAGCGACCTGCTTGCCCGCGAAGGGAATCTCGACGCTCGCACCCGTGCGCACCATGCCGACGCCCGTGATCGCCGGTTCGAGGCCGACGACGCCTCGCGTGCCGCCGCTGACGCCGCCGTAGCTGACGAAGGCGACCGGCTTGCGCCACCACTCCTGGCTGAGGAAGTCGATGGCGTTCTTGAGCACGGGAGAGAAGCTGTGGTTGTACTCCGGGGTGACGAGGATGACCGCGTCAGCGGCATCCACCCGTGCGCTCCAGTCGAGGGTGTGCTGCTTGGTGTACTTGCGAATCGAGGGGTGGTTCGGCTCGTCCATGAACGGCAGGTCGAGCTCGGCGAGGTCGACGAAGTCGATCTCCCAGTCGCCCTCGGCGGCCTTCTGCACCCACTGCGCGATGGGCAGGCCGATGCGGCCGGGGCGGACAGAGCCAACGATGATCATCAATTTGTTCACATCGGCTAAACATCTCGGGCGGGCGCGCCATTCCCCTATCGTGAAATCGTGAAAGCACTGCTCATCCACGGCCTCAGCTCGAACTCGTCGACCTGGTGGCGCGTGCGCGACGCTCTAGAAGACAACGGCTGGGATGTCACCACGCCCGACCTGCGCGGCCACGGCACCGCAGACCGCGCGGCCAGCTACGCGCTCGAGGACTACGCGGGCGACCTGCCGGACGGCCCCTTCGACCTCATCGTGGGCCACTCGCTCGGCGGTGCGATCGCCGTGCTGCGCGGTCACACGACCCGACGCCTCGTGCTGATCGATCCGGTGCTCGAGGTGCGGGCAGAGGACGTCGACGAGATCAAGGCCGAGCAGCTCGACGAGCTCGCACTCACCCCCGAGACGATCCGCGCGAGCAAGCCGCAGTGGAGCGAGAAAGACCTTGACCTCAAGATCACCGCGGTCGCGCAAGTCGACCCGACCGCGGTCGAGCGCACCTTCAGCGACAACCCGACGTGGAACGTGCTCGAGGCCGCGCGGGCGCTCACGGTGCCGACCCTCAT
>JAAFHU010000178.1 GCA_013297645.1 Actinomycetota bacterium | reverse complement strand
ATGGGCGGCAGCGAGCGCATCACCCAATTCAGCGTCGAACACACCGGCACGCGGCTCGGCCTCTTCGACACCTGGCGGTTCGCGATCAGCCCCATCGCGACCCTCGGCGTGCGCGTCGACCATGACACACGCTTCACCGCGAACGGCGTGGATGCCACGGTCGGCGAGTTCGCAATGCTGGTTCCGATGATGGTCACCCTCGACCACGACACCCAGTACCTCGAGGCGCCGCATGTTCGGCCGTTCCTCACCGAGGTCGGGTCGACCTTCGACGCGATCGTCGAGGTCACGCCCACGGTGGGCTTCGCCGCGGCCGCGACAGCCGCGCTCGGCGGCTTTCTCGACGGCTGCGCGGCGCAGCAGGTGCTCAAGCCCACCGGGTGCCCGTTCGGCACCGACGTCGCCAACCGCCTCGACTCGCTGCCGACCTGGTCGATCGTCGACTACCCCACGGCGTCGCTCGAGCCGGACGGCACCACCTGGCTGACGACCGGCCCGGCGACCGCCCACGTGACGGCACAGGTGAAGTCGCTCTTCGACGGCACCGTCAGCACCCTGGATCAGGATGTGCCCTTCGATGCGACCTATGTCATCACTATCGGGCCGAACAACGAGATCAGCGTGACGCTCGCTTGACCAGCATCGCGTTGTAGGCCTCGAGCTCGGCGTCGCCGTCGCGGTCGGCCTGCCGGTCGCGCCGCTTGCTCTCTCGCTCGTCGGACCGCGACCACATGATCGCCACGGCGATGGCGAGGATCACCGTGGGGATCTCGCCGACGCTCCACGCGATGCCGCCGCCGGTCTGCTGGTCGGCGATCGCGCTCGTGCCCCAGCCCATCGCGCCATACCAGTCCGCGAGCAGCAGGCCGGTGCCGCTGAGCAGGGCGAGGCCGAAGAAGGCGTGAAAGGCCATGGTGGCCAGCAGCACGATGAGCCGCATCGGGAAGGGCGCGCGATAGGGGGCGGGGTCGACACCGATGAGGGCGGAGACGAAGAGGTAGCCGGCGCCGAGAAAGTGCACGATCATCCACTCGTGGCCGACGTGGTCGACCGTCGCCCAGCCGAAGACGCCCGTGTAATAGAACACCCACAGCGACCCCACGAAGATCACCGCGGCCACGAGCGGGTTCGACAGCACGCCGAAGTAGCGCGAGTGCACGATCAGCAGCAGCCATTCGCGGGCGCCGCGGCTGCCGTCGGCGCGCTTGTGGATCGCGCGCAGGGCCAGCGTGATCGGCGCGGCCGGAACCAGCAGCAGCGGCACCATCATGCCGAGGGCCATGTGGGCGAGCATGTGCTGGCTGAAGAGGTACTTCTGGTAGACGTTGACGCCGCCGTTGGTGATGTAGAAGAGGGCGGCGATGCCGAGCAGCCAGAGCACCGTGCGGTACCAGGGCCACGCGTCGCCGCGCCGGCGCAGCCGCCAGACGGCCGCCACGTAGAAGAAGGCCCCGAGGGCGCAGAGCAGAATCCACAGGGTGTCGAAGTTCCACAGCGTGACGAGATTCGACACGGTGACGGGCGGCGGCAGCGGGGCACCGGTGAGCAGTTCAGCGGGTGTCGGGTCGGAGATGTCGGATGCCGCCACCAGCGGCTGCGGAGTCGCCGTGCGCGCCAGCGCGGCCGCCACCCCCGACGCCACGCCCATGAACGCCACCTCGGCCACGACGAGCCGCCAGAACCAGCGCCGGCGGTCGCCGTCGGCGCTCAGCCGGCCGATGAAGTAGCGGCGGTAGACGGCCCCGAAGAGGCCGAGCGCTCCGAGGGCCGCCACTTTCACCAGCACGAGGATGCCGTAGGGCGTCAGCAGGTTCTCGAGCGACCCGACGCGGATCTCCGCGCTCACGTAGCCGCTCACCACGACCGCCACGAAGGCGACCAGCGCGATCGACGAGTAGCGGCTCACCAGCGCGCTGAGCCGCTTCGCGTCGATAGCCCTCGCGACGATCGCGAGAGTGAGGATGCCGCCGAGCCACACCGCCGCGCCGAGCACGTGCACCCAGATGGCGCTGATCGCCGAGTCGTGGCTGGCGAGGTCGCCCGAGTGGCCCTGCAGCGACATCGGGATGAGCGCGAGAGCGGCAGCGAAGGCCATCGCCAGCACAACGCCCTGGTTGCGCACCGCGAAGGCCAACACCGTGAGGGCGGCAGCCGCGAGGGTCGTGGCAAGCCAGGCCTGGCCGAGCTCCGTCTGCTGCAGGTAGGTTCCGATGAGGGTGCCGAAGGTCTCGTCGAGCGAGACGGGCTGCTGGTAAACGCTGAGGAAGCTGAAGAAGCCGGTGGCGCCGGCGGCCACCGCCCAGATTGCGGATGCTGCGGCAGCGACATCCAATGCCTGTGAATACTCTGCGGAGTCCTTCGCCATCGCGAAAGACGCGAGCGCGAGGGCGCCGATTGTCGCGGCCGCCCCGATGTTGACGAGGAGTTTGGCGATCGGCAGGCCATAGCGCACGAGGGCGCCCGGGTCGGCGATGAGCTCGGGGGCCGCACCCCCGCCGAATTGCAGGGCTGCAACCACTGCGGCGAGCGCCACGAGCAGAAGCGTCGCTGGCGCTGCTACTCGGAGGGCTCGTGGCACTAGCCAAGCCTAAGCGCGCCGGAGCCGGGAGTTAAAACAGGGGAAGGGCGCCGCGACTGCGACGCCCTTCCCCGTGTGAAGCCGATTAGCCCTTGGCTGCTGCCTTGAGCTTGGTGCCAGCCGAGAGCTTGACGCCGTAGGCGGCCTTGATCTCGATGGCCTCGCCGGTCTGCGGGTTGCGGCCGGTGCGGGCAGCGCGGTGGCTGCGCTCGACTGCGAGCCAGCCCGGGATGGCGACCTTCGTGCCTTCGCCGACGTTGGATGCAAGCACAGCGAAGAAGGCGTCGACGACGCCGCCCACGACTGCGGTGCTCTGGCCGGACTCGGCGGCAACTGCGGCAACGAACTCGTTGCGGTTTAGGGACTTGTCAGCCATTGGTTGTCCTCCTAGGACCTAGTGCTTTGAAGGAACCAGCGACGGTAGCCGTTGGAACCGCCTGCGAATCTACCAGCTTGCCCTGATATTTCCGGCAATTATCCCCCGTGTTCCGCTACTCACAGGCTTAAACAGAAATCGCCGCCACCCTGGGCTATCAAGCTCAGGGGTGACGGCGATTGCTGACTGTTACCAGCTGGACTTGGTGATGCCCGGCAGCTCTCCACGGTGGGCCATGTCGCGGAAGCGAACACGGGAGACACCGAACTGGCTGAGGAAACCGCGGGGGCGTCCGTCGATGGCGTCGCGACCGCGCACGCGCACGGGCGAGGCGTTGCGGGGGAGCTTCTGCAGCGCGATGCGTGCAGCCTCACGGGACTCGTCGGTGCCGGCCGGGTCGACCAGGGCCTTCTTGATCTCGAGACGCTTGGCGGCGTAGCGGGCCACGATGACCTTGCGCTGCTCGTTCTTGGCGATCTTGCTCTTCTTAGCCATTGTTAGCGCTCCTCGCGAAACTCGACGTGCTTGCGAATGACCGGGTCGTACTTCTTGAGCACGAGGCGGTCGGGGTCATTGCGACGGTTCTTCTTGGTCACGTAGGTGTAACCGGTGCCCGCCGTCGAGCGGAGCTTGATGATCGGACGAACGTCCTGCTGCTTAGCCATTAGATCTTCTCCCCACGGGCGAGGAGGTCCTTGACGACAGCCTCGATGCCACGGGCGTCGATGACCTTGATGCCCTTGGCGCTCAACGTCAGCGTCACGTTGCGACGCAGCGACGGCACGAAGTACTTCTTCGTCTGGATGTTCGGGTCGAAACGACGCTTGGTGCGTCGGTGCGAGTGCGAGATGTTGTGTCCAAAGCCGGGTACGGCTCCGGTCACCTGGCAAACTGCTGCCATGGTCCTACTCCTGTTCTGGTTACCGTAGAGGCGAATGCCCCTACCCAAGGTCACTTGTCGGCACG
>JAAFHU010000177.1 GCA_013297645.1 Actinomycetota bacterium | reverse complement strand
CCCGGCCGCTCCGTGCCCGACGATAAGTATCCGGCTACTCACGAGCGCACCTCCGGGGGCTGGTAACTGCCGTCGAGCACCGCGTCGAGGGTGCGCATCATGATCGCCCCGGCGTTATCTTGCATAGCGTAGAGCTCTGCCCATGCTCGGCCCTTGCGGGCGATGGACTCGAGCTGACCCGGGTCATCCAGCAGGTTCTTGAGATTCGAGTACACCTGAAAGTGCTTGGTCACTACCCAGCACTCGTTCGTTCCGGCGGGAAGATCGGTCTCGATGAACTCGTCCGAGCTCATCATGACAACGCATCCCGCAGCGAGGGCCTCAGCGCCGAACACGGCGGGCGAGAACCCGAAGAACTGGTTCATTGCAATGTGGGCGCGGGCCAACTCTGCCTTTACGGTCGCGTTGGACACGCCGATGAGTTCGACGTACTCGAAGGAGTAGCCCTCTGCGCGCAGTTGGGCGATCGCCGCGCGCACCAACTGGGTGCCCTTGATCGACGGCGCCGTTGTGGCGTGCACGACGACGATGTTCGACAGGTCGTCGAACTTCGTGGGGTTCGGCAGCGGGTCATTCGGCAGGAAGTAGAGGAAGGGCTCGGTACCCATGGTGAGATAGCTCAGATGGTCCACCGTGTTACTGAACATCGCGGATGCGTAGCGGCTCGAGACTTCGGCGATGACACGCTTCTGACGGTCCCATTCCTCTGACTCGAAGACGCCCCCGCGCTCTCCAATGTACGTGGAGATGTTCGGAAGACCCGTCTGCTTCTCGAGCTCGTGCATACGCTTCGTCGACCTGATGTCAGAACCACACCAGTAGCAGACGATGGGCATCCCCTTCTTGGAGAGGTAGGAGAACTCGAACTCCCGCTGGTCGTGGTCGGTGAGGAGAAAACCCGTTGACCCGACATAGATGAATCCGTCGGCCTGATTCATCAGTCGACCAAGAAGAATCGGGCCAGCGATGATTCGCTCGGTCCAGCGCCACCGGGACCCTGTACGGGTGCGAAATCGGTAGTCGTACTTGGACGCGTAGACGGCCTGCTCGGTGAAGTTCACCGAGTATGAGGCGGGTATCGTTCGAGCGATCTGCAGAACCATCGATGCACACTCGTCAGGTCCGACCACCCAGGAGATGGGTGTTGATCGAAGTCGCGCACGCTGCGTGCGGTGCACCTGGTAACTGAGCACAAGGGCGGCGCGCTGCAGGAATGCGACGAGCCGCGGACGCACGTTCATCTAGCTGTCTCCGTCACTCGGTGGGCACCTTGGCAATTCTAGAACAGGCCGCTCGCGCTCAAGCGAGACCGGCGAGGGCCGCTTGGTGCGCGAACTCGGGCACTCCTGCAACAAGCTCCGCGAAGGTGCCGCTCTTGACCACTTCGCCGTCCTGCATGAAGAAGATGCGGTCCGCGTTGCGAATGGTTGCGAGTCGGTGCGCGACGACGATCTTGGTCACCCCGTTGTCGATCGCGTCGATTCCCGCGGTGACCAACGCCTCAGTCGCGGTATCGAGGGCGCTGGTGGCCTCATCGAGCACAAGAACGAGCGGATCCGCGTACAGCGCCCGCGCAATGCCGAGGCGCTGTCGCTGACCGCCCGAAAGCGCAAGTCCGCGCTCGCCGACACGAGACTCGATGCCGCCCTCCCGTGCCGCCACCAGGTCCCACAGCTGTGCCTGCTCCAGTGCGCTGCGAATGCGGTCGGAGTCGTAGTCATGGCCCCAGGTGAGCGCGACATTCTGGGCGATAGTGGCGTCGAAGAGTGCCACGTCCTGCGGCACGTAGCCGACGCGCCCGCGCCAGGCAGCCCGTAGCTCCGACAGCGGCACGTCATCGATGGAGATGGTTCCCTCGCTCGGCTCGAGCAGGCTGATGAGCAGGTCGACCATGGTCGACTTGCCAGAGCCCGAAGCCCCGACAAATGCGACGGAGGAGCCGAATGGAATGTCGAGAGAGACACCGCGCAATGCTGGAGGGGCATCCGCGCTGTAGTTGAACACGACGTTCTCGAGGGTCAGGTGCTTGGGCCGATCGGGGAGCGCTCTGGCGGGCCGGCTAGCGACCTCCGCGCTATCGCGCTCCGTATCTGCAAGCTCCGCGAGGACGCGCTTGGGGTACTCCGAGATGGAGACCATCTGGGCGAGAACGGACTGGAAGCGGATGATCGAGGGAGCAACGCGGAACCCGGCAAGCCCGAAGAGTGCGACGGCCGCGATCGCCTGCTCGACACCTCCGATCAAGAAGCCGACGCCGCCGATCACGACGAAGCCGACAATGAGGCCGGACTCAAGGGCGTAACGCGGAAGCTGGCTGAGGAAGTACAGGTTGGCGCGGGCGCGGGCGCTACGAGCGCGAGTCTGCTCGACGATGTCGGCAACTTCAGACTCCTTGTTGCGCAGAGAGACCTCCTTCATAGCCGACACAATCTCGAGAACGAGCCGGGATGCGGCAATCGTGTTCTCGACGTGTACCTCTCCTGCCTTACGCGCGTGCCCGGCGACCCAGTAGAAGAGGATCGCTCCGAGCAGAAGCAGGTAGACCAGTGTCGTGGCCGCGAGGATGGGCTGCACGACCGCAAGCGTGCCGATCACGACTACCAGGCTGACGACCTCGCCGAGCAGGGTAGCTCCGGGAAGCACGAAGCTGTTGACGGTCGCGTCGACGCCGGTGTCGGCAAAGCGCATTATCTCCGCCGAGTTCTTGCGAAGTCGGTCGCGCCACGGCGCTGTGATGTAGGAGCGGAACAGCCGGTCGCCGATCGCCACCTCGTAGCGGGGAATCCGGCGGGTCGCCCACCAGGTTACGAGCACCGAGAGGGCTCCCTTGCCCACCATGAGCACGCAGATCACCAGGATCACCCAAACGACTCCCAGCGAGTCAAGCTCACCGAAGAACGGCAGCGTCACTGGTTGGCCAGACGCGACCGGGCCGATCGTGATGGCAAGCAACCCGAGAGCAGCGGCGTCGAAGACGGCGAGCGAGGCCAGCAGCCAGGAGTAGACGTTGAGGAATCGCGCGCCGCCCTGGGGGAAAACGTCGAGGACTTCGCGGTACAACGCGATAACTGCCTTCACTGATGCCTCCATTCGGCGAACCAAGCGAGTCTAACGGTTGCGCGACGTGCGAGCCGGTGGGGGTGGTTCACGCCCCTGTAGACTCATCGGCGTCCGTCGACTACTCCCGGGAAGGCCTCGTTGACTCCGCCCCCTCCTCCCCCCCAGATTCTCTGCGTCTCCTTCTCCCCCATCTACGCGGACTCCCGCGTGCTGCGCCAGATCGAGGTGCTGCAGAAGCATGGCGAGGTGACCACCGTCGGCTACGGCCCGGCGCCCGCGGGCGTCAAGCGCCACATCCAGGTGCCCGACGGCGCCTCGTCCCTGCCAGAGACTCCGCTCGGGGTGGTCAAGCTCGCCCTGCACCTGCACACCGCGGTCGAGCTGTCGGCCCCCGGGGAGAAGGCGGTAGTGAAAGAGACCGTCGCATCCGGTCCGTTTGACCTGGTGGTCGCGAACGACGCGCGAGCCCTGCCGCTCGCCTTCGCCGCCAAGGGGGATGCCCCGATCCTCGCCGATATGCACGAGTGGGCCCCCGAGGAGCGCGCCACCGTTCTCGTCTGGCGACTGCTCGTCGGCCCCTACATGGAGCACCTCTGCCGCACGTACCTGCCGAAGGTCACCGCACTCACCAGCGTGAGCTCGGGCCTCGCCGGACTCTATGGCGAGCGCTACGGCGTCGACTACGAGATCGTGCGCAATGCCCCCGACCTGCGCAACCTCAAGCCCAAGCCCGTCGGCAACGACGTCATCAAGCTCGTGCACAGCGGCACGGCGGACGCCGAGCGCAACATCGTCGAGCTCATCGAGGCGACCAACCGGCTGGGCGATCGGTTCAGCCTCGACCTCTACCTTCTCGAGGTTCCCGGTGGCCACCTCGCGCAGATCAAGAAGCTCGCT
>JAAFHU010000176.1 GCA_013297645.1 Actinomycetota bacterium | reverse complement strand
AGCTTCTTCCCGCGCCCCAAGACCGCGAACGAGGGCCACCGGGTCACAACCTTCGAGCTGTTCTTCGACCTGGTCTTCGTGTTCGCCTTCACCCAGGTGACCGAGTTCATGGCCGAGAGCCACTCCGCCTTCGGGGTGCTGCAGGCGATGCTGATCCTCGGCTACCTCTGGTGGGGCTGGGCCTCCTACGGCTGGCTGGCCAACCAGACCCATGTCGACGAGGGACTCGTGCGCATCGGCATGTGCGTGGCGATGGTCGCGATGTTCGTTGTGGCGCTCGTCATCCCCGAAGCCTTCGTCGACCTCGAGGGCGGGCTCTCGGGTCCGCTGGTGTTCGTCGTCGCCTACTTCGTCATGCGACTCGCGCACCTCGTGCTCTACGTTGTTGCGGCCGGTGACGATGCCCCGCTGCGGCGGCAGGTGATCCGCACCTCCATCGCCATGTTCACCGGCTCCGTGCTGCTGCTCACGGGCGCCCTGATCGGTGGCGGCGCGCAGACCTGGCTGTGGCTCGCGGCCTTCCTCGCCGACTTCGTGCTCACCTACGTGACGTCGACGGGTGGCAACTGGCGGCTGCAGTCCGCGGCGCACTGGGCGGAACGGCATGGACTGGTCGTCATCCTCGCCCTCGGAGAGTCGATTGTCGCCATCGGCGTCGGCGCGGCGCACGAGCCGATCAGCGTGCCCCTGCTCTTCGGCGCCGTGCTGGCGATCGCGCTCAGCATCGCCTTCTGGTGGCTCTATTTCGACGTCACCGCCATTGAGGCCGAGCACCACCTGTCGCGCGAGCAGGGAGTTCGCCGGGTCGCGATGGCCACCGACGCGTACACCTACATCCACCTTCCGCTCATCGCCGGAATCGTCATCAGCGCCCTCGGCGTCGAGGACGTCATCGCCCACGTCACCGGCGACAAGCCGCTCGGCTGGTTCGGCGCCAGCGCGCTCTTCGGCGGCACCGCGCTCTACCTGGCTGCCCACGCCCTCTTCTGGAAGCGCGTCGGCGGTCACTGGAAGATCTGGCGCCTCGCCGGTGGCACCGCGCTGCTCGCACTGCTGCCGGTGGGCGCGCTCGTGCACCCGCTTGTCGCGCTCGGCATCGCCGTCGCTGTGAGCCTCGCCGTCGCGGCGACCGAGACGCAGCGCTACTCAGAGAAGCGCGCAGAGATTCGCGAGAAGCGCGAGTAGCTAGTAGCGGATCGCGTCGATCACCTTGACGCGCACGGCGACGAGAGCGGGCAGCAGGCCCGCGATCGCGCCGACGACGACCGCAGCGAGAATGCCGAGACCAGCCGCCTCGAGCGGGAAGGCCGGAACGTCTTCCACTCCCGAACTGACCACGTTCTGCACGATCGGCAGCCGAACGAGCAGAATCGCGATGATCACCCCGACGACGCCGGCGACGAAGGTCGCGACGATCGACTCCATCATCACGGCGAAGAAGACCCGCCCCGCGGTCGCGCCGAAACTGCGGCGGATGCCGATCTCGCGGATCCGCTGCCGCACGGTCACGAGCGAGATGTTGACCAGGCCCAGCGCGCCGAGCAGCAGCACGAGCACCGCTCCCCCGCCGATGAGCAGCTTGAGCACGAGCAGGTTGTCGTCGGCGCCATCGAAGGCGAGGTAGTCCTGCCGCGACACGTCGACCTGGTAGTCCTCGCCGAGGCTCCCCGCGATGTCGCGCTGTACGAGCGGCGAGAGCTGGTCTGAGAGCTCGGGGGGAATCCACATCTCGTAGCTGGGGGGCGACATCGCCATGATGGCGGGCGGGGTGATGCGCTCGTAAGCGCTGTAGAGCATGATGGCCGTCGGTCCCTGATCCCACTCTGGGGAGGGCGTCACACCGACGACGACCGCTGTCACGTCGTTCTCACCCAGAAGCACGACGGTCGGATGCGTCGCCAGGTCGGGAGATCCGATCTGCTTCCAGAACCACTCGTTGATGATCACCGCGGGGGCGAGGCGGTTGTTGTCGGCCTCGGTGAACCACTCGCCCTCCATGAGGCGCAGGCGGTGCATAGACCCGTAGTCGGCATCCACCGCCTGGCCGAAGAGGTCGACCACGCCGGCTCCCGGCAGCTGCACGCGTGCGGTGATGTAGCCGTTGCGGCTGGCGAAGTCGATCCGGTAGCGGTCGACGGTCGTGGCGAAGGCCTCGTTGACCTGGTCGATGTCGCCGGGGTTGCCATCCGTCCGAAAGGCGCCGATATAGAGGGTCGCGGGCCGTCCGCTGTTGCGCTCCATCTGCTCGACGCTCGCCTGCTGGGCGATCTGGCCGAGCCCGACCACCGAGGTGATGGCCGCGACAGCGACGGCGACGCCGATGAGGCTGAGCAGCACGCGGGTGCGGTGGATGCGCAGCTCGGTCCACGCCTCGAGAATCGCGCCCCAGAGGTTGGTCAGCACGCGGCTCATGCGCTGACCGCCACGCTGGCGTCCACCGGGGTGAGCACGCCGTTGTCGAGCCGGTAGTGCCGGCGGGCGAGGGCGGCGATGTTCGCGTCGTGGGTGATCGTGATGAGGGCGGCGCCGGATTGCTCGGCCACCTCGTCCAAGAGCGCCATGATGGCGGCGCCCGTCTCGATATCGAGGGCTCCCGTCGGCTCGTCGGCGAGGATGAGGCGCGGGCCGCGCACGAGTGACCGCGCGATCGCGACGCGCTGCTGCTCACCGCCCGACAGGCGCTCCGGCATGTAGTCGAGCCGCTCGCCGAGGCCGATCTTCTCGAGCATGCGGGTGGCGAGGCGCTTGCGGGCGAGAAATTCGCGGCCGGACGCGTAGAACAGCGGCATCATCACGTTCTCGAGCGCCGTGCGCCCGGGCAGCAGGTTGAACTGCTGGAAGATGAAGCCGATGTCTTTGCCGCGCTTGCGGTCGCGAGCGCCCGATCGGTAGTCGCTCAGCGCCCGGTCGTCGAAGTAGATGCTGCCGCTCGTCGGGTTGTCGAGCATGCCCAGCAGGTTGAGCAGGGTCGACTTGCCCGAGCCACTGCGGCCCACGATGCTGACGTGGTCGCCGACCGACACCTCGAGGTCGACCCCCTTGAGGATCTCGAGCGGGCTCTCATCGGGCAGCTCGACCGAGCGGGTGACCTTCTCCAGTCGAAGCAGGGTCACTTCGACCCGCAGATCTCATTGCCCATGTCGTCGACGAAGCAGCCGTCAGTCGGCAGCGCGATCGCGCCCGGCACGTACTGCAGCACGAGGTCGCCCTCGGCGAGGCCCTCCTTCACCTCGACATTGAAGCCGTCGTTGAGGCCGAGCGTCACGGGGCGCACCTCGGTCGTGCCGTCGGCGAGCACCACGTAGACATTGCCCGTCTCGGCGATGCCCTCCACGGCAGTCGTCGGGATGATGATCACGTTCTCGGCGATGCCGCCGGCGATGACGATCTGCGCGGTGAGGCCGGGGAACACCGTGATCTCGGCGGGAACGGCGCAGCTCACGGTGGGACCGCTCGCCCCCTCGCCCGTCGCCGTGGTGATCGTCAGGCTGGTGCAGGTGAAGGGTGCAGGGCCTCCCGCGATGGTGACGAGGGCCTCTGTCGGCAGCACGGTCAGCCGGTAGAGCTGCTCGGGCGCGAGGGTGCCGCTCACGTGGAAGGTCGCGAGCGAGACCTTGCCGATCGTGTCGCCGACCGAGTAGGCCTGGCCGACGAGGGCCGGGAAGTCCGAGAGCCTTCCCGCAGCGGGGGCGGTGACCGTGGCCGTCTTCGTCGAGACGGTGCCGTCGGCGTTGGGCACCTCCGCCCGCAGAGTGAGGATGGCGGTTCCCGCATCCACGTAGTCCCCGGGCGCCACGAGCAGCTTGCGCACCTCGCCCGAGAGCGTCGCTTTGATCTCCACTGGAGCGTCCGCTGCGACCGAGCCGCTCAGCGACACGTCGTTCTGGATGGTGCCGAGCATCGCGGCGACCTGCGGCTCCACGATCTCCGCGCCCGGAACATCGGGGCTCGACGTGTCAGCGACA
>JAAFHU010000175.1 GCA_013297645.1 Actinomycetota bacterium | reverse complement strand
GCCGGCGAGGCCGGGGGAGGCGGAGAGGATGCCGACGGCGGTCACGTCCTTGAGTGCGATGTCGCGGGTGTCGACGAGCGATGGCGTGCCGCTGAGCCCGATGTAGACGACGCGTCCAGCGGGGTCGACCAGCCGAGCCGCGAGTGCCGGAGCATCGGCCGACGAGGTCGCGTCGATGACCGCGCTGTAGGGCCGCCCCTCGAGGTCGTCGAAGGAGTGCGTGTGCTCGACCCCGAGCGACCGGGCGAGTTCGAGCGAGCTGGCACGCTCGCCGGCGACGTGCACCTCGATGCCGCGGGCGAGGGCGATCTGGGCGGCGAGCAGGCCGATCGTCCCCGAGCCGAGGATGAGCAGCGGCTCGCCCGCCGTCAGCAACGTGGCGTCGACCGCCCGCAGCGAGTTGCCGCCCGGCTCGACGAGTGCGGCTGCCGTCAGCGAGACCGAGTCCGGAATCTCGAAGGCGAAGCGGGCGGGAATGAGCAGCTGCTCGGCGAGGGCGCCGGGCCAGCCATCGGTGATGCCCACCTCGCGGCGGTCGGGGCAGACGTGCTGGTGGCCGCCGAGGCAGAAGCGGCAGTGGCCGCAGCCGAGCATGGTGTCGCCGGTGACGCGCTTGCCGATCCAGTGCTCATTGGCGCTGGAGCCGACGCCGGTGACCGTGCCCGTCCACTCGTGGCCGAGCCGCAACGGGAAGTGGGTGAGGCCCTGCTCGAGGTAGGCCATGCCGCCGGTGTAGAACTCGACATCCGTTCCGCAGATGCCGACCCGCTCGACGTCGACGAGCAGGTCGTGCGGACCGGGCTCGGGCGCTGCAACGTCTTCAACCGACGCCGTTCGCGGAGCCGTGACGACGAAGGCCCTCATGCCAGAACGCGCTGGCGCTGCACGCCCAGCCCGGTGATGCCGAGCGTGAGGGTCTCGCCGCCCGTGAGGTAGGTCGGCGGCTTGGCGCCCATACCCACTCCGGGCGGGGTTCCCGTGTTGATGAGGTCGCCCGGCTCCAGGGTGAGGAACTGGCTGAGGTAGTGCACGATGAAGGCCGGCGAGAAGATCATCGTGCTCGTCGAGCCGTCCTGCTTTCGCGTGCTGTCGACGTCGAGGAACATGTCGAGGGCGAGAACGTCGCCGACCTCGTCGGGCGTGACGAGCCACGGCCCGGTGGGGTTGAAGGTGGGCGCCGACTTGCCCTTCGACCACTGCCCGCCGCGCTCGATCTGCCACTCGCGCTCGCTGACGTCGTTGACGATCGTGTAGCCGGCGATGGCGGCGGAGGCCTCGGCCTCGTCGGCGAGGTAGCTGCAGCGGCGGCCGATGACGATGCCGAGCTCGACCTCCCAGTCGGTCTTGACCGAGCCGCGCGGAATCTGCAGGTCGTCGTTCGGGCCCTGCATCGTGTTCGGCGACTTGGTGAACAGGATCGGCTCACTCGGCACGGCCTGCCCGGTCTCGGCGGCGTGGTCGCTGTAGTTGAGGCCGATGCAGAGGATCTGGTGCGGGCGGGCGATCGGCGAGCCGATGCGCGTGGAACCGATCGGCTTGGCGGTATCCCAGCGCTCCGCGACGACGTTGGCGATCTCGTCCATGCGGCCGGCGGCGAAGAAGGCCTCGTTGAAGTCGTCGACGACGTCGCTGAGGTCGATGTAGTTGTCGTCGTCGAGCAGGGCGGCGGGCTTCTCGACGCCGGGGGCGCCCAGTCTGATGAGTCTCATCGGTTCTCTCTCCAGTAGGGGGTGGTCGTGCTTCCCGCCCAGCGGTTCTCTGGGCGGCCAGTCGTATCGACGTCGGCGATGAAGATCGCGCCGGCGTTCGCGTCGGTCGCGGACTCGGCGCCACTCGTAATGGCGAGACCCCGGGGGAGGAAGCCGACGCAGGTCGCCTCGGGGGTGTCGATCGCGACGGCCTCGAGTAGCTCGCCGTCGAGCGTGTAGCGCCGCACGCTGCCCGTGCCGTAGAGCGCGACCCAGAGACAGTCATCGGCGTCGATGGTGATGCCGTCGGGGTAGCCCTCGAAGCCGTCGAGCACGGTCACCCACTCGCCGTCGCGCAGCGCGCTGATCGTCTTCACCCAGGTGTCGACGTGAAAGAGCGTGCCGTCGGACGAGTAGGCGAGTCCGTTCGACAGCGACAGCCCGTCGCGCAGCGTCTCGACCGTGCCGTCCGGCGAGACGCGCAGCAGCACCTGGTCGTCGGAGCGCCCCTCGACGGCGCCACTACCGACGATGAACTGACCCTGCGGGTCGACGATGCCGTCATTGAGGCGGGATGCCGCACCCACGAGGTCCGGACCCCTACTCACCGCCCCATCGGCCGCAATCGCGATCAAGCCCCGGTGCCCGGCCACGAGCAGCCCGCCGTCCTCGGCGAGGGCGACGGCTCCGACCGTGGTGTCGAGGTGCAGCGCGACGGGGTTCTCGAGGTCGCGCACGATGTCGCCGTTGTGGATGTCGACCCAGACCGCTTGGCCCGCGCGGTCATCCCAGATGATGCCCTCGGCGAGGGAGTAGCGCTGGGGCCCGGCTAGCCGGGCGTGCGACGTCCGTGTCATAATTCAGAATAGTAATACCTAATTTCAGCATGTGGAAAGCGTGGATCACCGTGGATCACCTTCGCAGCCAGGACTGGTACGCCGGCAACGACCGCAACGCCTACATCCACCGCGCGTGGATGCGGCGCGGCCTGCCCGACGACGCCTTCGCCGGCGGCAAGCCCCACATCGCCATCGCCAACACCGCCTCCGACCTGACCCCGTGCAACATGCACCTCAACGAGGTCGCGGAGAGCGTGAAGGCCGGCATCTACGAGGCTGGTGGCGTTCCCTTCAACCTCCCCGTGGTGTCCCTCGGCGAGACGCAGGTGAAGCCGACCGCGATGCTCTGGCGCAACATGGCCGCGATGGCCATGGAGGAGATGTTCCGCGCGAACCCGATCGACGGGGTGGTGCTGCTCGGGGGCTGTGACAAGACGATCCCGGCGCTTCTCATGGCAGCCGCATCCGTCAACCTGCCGGCCATCGTCGTGCCGGGCGGGCCGATGCTCACCGGCCATTTTCGCGGCGAGGCCCTCGGATGCGGCACCGACGTCTGGCGGTTGAGCGAGGAGGTGCGCGGCGGCCAGCTGAGCCAGGCCGAGTTCACGCGCAGCGAGGGGTCGATGATCCGCAGCAAGGGCCACTGCAACACGATGGGAACCGCCTCGACCATGGCGGTCGTCGCCGAGGCCCTCGGTATGACGATCCCCGGCTTCGCCGGCACGCCCGCGCCCGACTCCCGCCTGCTGAGCATGTCGCAGCAGACCGGGCGCCTCATCGTCGAGATGATCGAGAAGGACCGCCGGCCGAAGGACATCATGGTCAAGGAGTCCTTCCTCAACGCGATCATCGCGGTCGCCGCGACCGGCGGCTCGACCAACGCTGTCATGCACCTGCTCGCCATCGCCGGGCGGCTCGACATTCCGCTCACCCTCGAGGACTTCGACGAGGCGGGCCGCGACGTGCCGCTCATGGCCAACCTGCAGCCCTCGGGCAAGTACCTCATGGACGACCTCTACCGCGCCGGCGGCCTGCTCGCGGCGCTCAGCCAGGTGTCGGAGCTCTTCCACCCCGAGCCGATCACGGTGACCGGCAAGCCGCTCGTCGACTACCTCGGCGACAGCCCGGTCTACGACGCCGACGTCATCGTGCCGCGCACCATGCCGCTCATGGAGGATGCCGGGATCGCCGTGCTTCGCGGGAACCTCGCCCCCCGCGGCGCCATCATCAAGCCCGCCGCCGCGACCGCGGAGCTGCTCACGCACCGCGGTCCCGCGGTCGTGTTCGAATCGGTGGAGGACATGCACGCCCGCATCGACGACCCCGCGCTGGATGTAACCAAGGACTCCGTGCTCGTGCTGCGCGGCTGCGGCCCGCGCGGGTATCCGGGCATGCCCGAGGTCGGAAACATGCCGCTGCCGCGCAAGCTGCTCGAGCGGGGGGTGCGCGATATGGTGCGCATCAGCGATGCGCG
>JAAFHU010000174.1:3021-4032 GCA_013297645.1 Actinomycetota bacterium | reverse complement strand
GCCAGGCCTCGATAAGGCGGGGCTCGAGAAAGTCCCAGTAGTCGGCGAAGTCGTCGTCGTAGGAGTAGAGAAGGCCCTTGATCGTCTCGTAGCTGTGGCCCTTGAAGCCGGTGCGCGATCCACCGGCTTTGCGGTTCGTCGTCAGCGTCTGCCGGGTCTGGGTGCGGCCGGTGTTGAACGGCGGGTCGATGTAGATGAGGCGAAAGGCCTCGTCGGGCAGAGCTGCGAGCGCGTCGAGGTTGTCGCCCTCGATAACGAGGTTCGGCCCCTCGCTCTGCCACATGTGGTCAGATTAACAGCATGAGCGCCGCCGACCCCAACCCGAGCGTGGAACTCAGCACCAATGGCGTCGGGCCGTGGCGCGGTGAGCTGCCCATCGGCGACCAGTACGACCCCGAGCTGCTCGCGAACGGCGACAGCCGCAACGTCATCGACCGCTACCGCTACTGGACCATCGACGCGATCAAGGCCGACCTCGACGAGACGCGCCATCCGTTTCACGTCGCCATCGAGAACTGGCAGCACGACATGAACATCGGCTCGATCGTGCGCAGCGCGAACGCCTTCGGGGCCGACACTGTGCACATCATCGGGCGCCGGCGCTGGAACAAGCGCGGCGCGATGGTGACCGACCGGTACCAGCACGTGCTGCACCACGACACGGTCCACGCCTTCGTCGCCTGGGCCGCTTCTGAAAAGCTGCCGGTCATCGCCATCGACAACGTGCCCGGCTCGGTGATCATCGAGACCTACGCGTTCCCGCGGGAGTGCGTGCTGCTCTTCGGGCAGGAGGGTCCGGGCCTCTCAGCCGAAGCCCTACAGGCGGCGGATGCCGTGGTCGAGATCACCCAGTTCGGCAGCACCCGCAGCATCAACGCCTCAGCCGCGGCCGCCGTCACGATGCATGTCTGGGTTACCCAGCACGTCGCGTTCTAGTACGGCCTTGAGGGCGCGCAGGCGGGGCGGCGCGAGCACGACGGCAACGACGAGCAGGCCGAGTCCGATCGCCCA
>JAAFHU010000174.1:0-3011 GCA_013297645.1 Actinomycetota bacterium | reverse complement strand
TGAAGACCGGCTTCTTCGCCTCCAGTCGCGCGACGAGGGCGACGACCGGCACGACGGCGATGCCAACCAATAGCAGGAACAGCGGGCGGGTCTGCCACCAGGCGGCGCTGAGGGGCTCCGGTGCTCCGAGGCCGACAGCGACCATCGTCAACCCGACGACGATCGCGACCGGCACGTGCCAGAGGTAGATGGTCATCGAGTTGTTGTTGATGGCATCCGCCGCCTTCTTCACCGGCGCGAGCTGGGCGAGCCGGGTGAGCGCCGGGTGGAAGAAGGCCACGAGGAATATCTGGCCGACGGCGAGCACGAGAATGCAGGTGGTCGGCGGGTTGAGGTTCTCGTACATGTCTTTCGAGTAGCCGACGACGAGCGTGAGGAAGACGAGGGTGCCGTAGGCCGCCATTCCGCAGACGAGCAGGGCCCAGCGCGGCAGCTTCGCGAAGGCCCCGTCGGCGTACCAGAAGCCGAGCTGCTGGATGAAGAGCCAGACGAAGAGGAAGTTGAGAAAGCTCACCACCGGCAGGTCGAAGGTGACCGAGACGGTGTCGACTGCGAGTGCGACACCCAACAGGCCGAACAGGGTCAGCTTGGGAGCCAGCTCGTGGAGGCGCGCGAACACCGGCACCCACGCGCTGCAGCCGATGTACACCGCGAGAAACCACAGCGGCTGCCGCACCATGAGGCCGAGGGTGCCGAGCACCTCGGGGGAGACCCCGAGCAGGGTGAGGGCGGCGAGCAGCACGCCGACGAGCGCGATCGGCGCGACCGCCGGTCGGGCGAGGCGGTTGACGCGCTGGCGGATGTAGTCGGCCGGCAGGGCGCCCTTCTCCCGCATCCGCCGCCAGTGCTTGATGCTCGCGAAGCCCCCGAGCAGGAAGAACAGGGGCATGATCTGCACGCCCCAGGTGGCCCACGCGAAGGCGTAGTTGCCGGCCAGGGCGTTGCTGATGGTCGGTCCATCGGCGCTGACGGTGATGCCGCCCATGAGCGTGTGGAGCCCGACGACGACGACGAGGCAGAAGGCCTTGACCAGGTCGACCGCGGAGTCCCTCACGAGTGCGAGGCTACTGGACACCCTTGACCCAGCGGAATATGCCGCAGGCTAGAATTAGGGGTAATCCCGTTCTAACGAGAGGCTTCGCCATGCCAGCGATAGTGATCATCGGCGCCCAGTGGGGCGATGAGGGCAAGGGCAAGGCCACCGACCTGCTCGCCAGCCGCATCGACTACGTCGTCAAGTTCAACGGCGGCAACAACGCCGGACACACCGTGGTCATCGGCGACCAGAAGTACGCGCTGCACCTGCTGCCCTCCGGCATCCTCAGCCCGGGTGTCATCCCCGTTATTTCGAACGGCGTCGTGATCGACATCGAGGTGCTCTTCCACGAGCTCGACGCACTCATTGCGCGTGACGTCGACGTGACCAAGCTGCTGGTCAGCGCCAACGCCCACGTCATCACGCACTACCACCGCACGATGGACAAGGTGACCGAGCGCTTCCTCGGCAAGCGGCAGATCGGCACGACCGGCCGCGGCATCGGGCCCGCCTATGCCGACAAGATCAACCGGGTGGGCATCCGCATCCAGGACCTGTTTGACGAGAACATCCTGCGCCAGAAGGTGGAGGGTGCGCTGCACCAGAAGAACCACCTGCTCGTGAAGATCTACAACCGCCGCGCCATCGCCGTCGACGAGATCGTCGACGACCTGCTCGGCTACGCGGAGCGCCTGCGACCCATGGTCGCCGACACCGGCCTCATCCTCAACCAGGCACTCGACGCCGGCAAGACCGTGCTCTTCGAGGGCGGCCAGGCAACCATGCTGGATGTCGACCACGGCACCTATCCCTTCGTCACCTCCTCGAACTCCACCTCCGGTGGCGCGTCGACGGGATCGGGCGTGGCCCCCAACCGCCTCGACCGGGTGATCGGCATCGTCAAGGCCTACACGACGCGCGTCGGCGCCGGACCCTTCCCGACCGAGCTGCACGATGAGTCCGGCGAGTGGCTGCGCGCCCGCGGCTTCGAGTTCGGCACCACCACCGGGCGCCCGCGCCGCACCGGCTGGTACGACGCCCCGGTCGCCCGGTACTCGGCCCGCATCAACGGCGTGACCGACTACGTCATGACCAAGCTCGACGTGCTCACCGGCCTCGAGCGCATCCCGGTCTGCGTCGCCTACGACGTCGACGGCGTGCGCGTAGACGAGGTGCCGGTCTCGCAGTCCGACTTCCACCACGCCGTGCCGATCTACGAGGAGTTCCCGGGCTGGACCGAGGACATCACCGGAGTGCGCGAGTTCGCGGACCTGCCGAAGAACGCACAGGACTACGTGCTCGCGATCGAGCGCATCAGCGGTGCGCGCATCTCGGCCATCGGGGTCGGCCCCGGACGCGATGCCATCGTCGTGCGGCACGACCTCATCGACGGCTAGACGCTGGCGTAGACCTCGAGCGCCGAGTAGTAGCCGAGCGCGGCTGCTGCGATCCACACGATCAGTGCCAACGCCCAGTGGCCGCTATCGGCTCGCACAATCTGCTCGGTGGCACGGTAGCGGATGCCGACGAGCGAGAAACGCGGGTTCTCGCCCTCGTAGAAGCGCAGGCCGCGCGCGCTGACCGCGCCGAGGAAGACGCGTTGCGGGCTCGCGCGCAGGGCGATCCCCAGCGGCACGAGCGCCATCGCGAGAAAGACGCCGCCGACGATGAACCCGACAACGTCCATGCTCGCCACGAAGCCGGCGCCCAGGCTGCCGAACAGGATCGGCCAGGCCAGATCGGTGAGCGAGGTGCCGAAGCCCTGCGCGAAGATTACCGAGATCGCGACCGAGGCCAGCCCGCCGACGATGCTCAGCGGCATGAAGAGGGCCACGGCATCCGGGCATTCTGTCTCGATCACGTAGGGCCCGCCGCTCGCGCACGAGCCGCCGATCGCCATGAGGCCCAGAAAGCCCTGCAGCAGCAGCATCATGCACAGGGCGAACAGATACCAGCTCGCGAACGACCCGAGGAT
>JAAFHU010000173.1 GCA_013297645.1 Actinomycetota bacterium | reverse complement strand
CTCATCTGCGGCAGGTGAGCAGGCGGGGTCCCCACGGTGCCGGTATCCCAGGCACATCGTGTCGAAAAAGCGGCATGCTGTTCGTCGCAGGGGTGAACGAGGGAGATTCTCATGCAGTTCTTGATTTCCGTGCTGGACACCGCCTCCAACTCCGCTACGGACGGCGAGATGGAGGCCATCCACGCTTTCAACCGCCGGCTCGACGCCGGCGGACACCGGGTCTTCGCTGCCGGTCTCGCGCACCCGAGCGAGGCGAAGGTCGTCGACGGTCGCACAGACGAGCCGCAGCTCACCGACGGCCCTTTCGCCGAGACCAAGGAGTTCGCTGCTGGCCTGTGGATCTTCGAGGCCGCCGACCTCGACGAGGCCCTGCAACTCGCCGCCGAGGGCTCGAGGGCCTGCAATCGCCGCCTCGAAGTGCGGGCGATGCTCTAGCTGGGCTGCCAGAGCTCGAGGCGGTTGCCCTCCGGGTCGGTGACCCACCCGAAGCGGCCGACCCCGTCCATGTCCTGCACCTCGGGGGAGACATCGGCGCCGGCCGCCCGCAACTGTGCGAGCATTGCGTCGAGGTCGGCGACCCGAAAGTTGATCATGACCTGCTGCGACGGGGAGCCGAAGTAGTCGGAGTCGGCGTCGAAGGCCGCGAAAACGGTCGGCCCGGCCTGTTGCGCCCACTCGCCGTACTCGCCGAAGTTGAGGCCGAGCACGTCGCGATACCAGGCGGTCAAGGCCGCCGGGTCGGACGCCCGCAGAAAGTACCCGCCGATTCCCTGCACGCGTTCCATCGGCTACATCACCTCGCGCAGCTCTTGGGAGCAGCGGCAGGCGACGGCGATCTTGCGGGCCCACTCCTCGGCGGCGGCGCGGTTGGGCAGTTCGAGAACGGTGAACCCGCCGGTGAGGTGCGATCCGGGATAGATCTCCGTGGAGACGGAACCGTCGGCCGCGACGAGCACCGGGGCCACGCCTTCGTGGATGCCGCCGGCGAACAGGTAGACGCCCGCGGCCTTGGCCTCGTCGACGACCGCGTTCGCGTCGCGGCCCGCGCTGGCGAACTCCTCCTCGGAGAGCTTCATGGCGTCACCCGGAAAGGTGATGAGGTACGTGGTCATGGCTCCATCGTGGTGCCCGGGGCCGGGGCGATCAAGTGCCGCTCGCGCAGCTCGTCGGCGCTAGGCAGCGCGAACTCACCGGAGCGCCAGGCGCGCCCCCACGTTCCGAGCGCATCGATGACCGCTATCGACTGGATGCCGGACTCGGTGAGGCTGTACCGCGCGCGCTGGCCACGGGCGGCCGTGCCGCGCACGAGGATTCCCGCATCCACCAGCTTCACCAGGCGGTCGGCGAGGATGTTCGAGGCGATGCCCTCGACCGATCCGGTCAGCAGGGCGCGAAAGTAGCGGCGATCGCTGACGATGACGTCGCGGAGGATCAGCAGGGTCCACCGATCGCCGAGCACGTCGATCGCGGCGCTGATCGGATCCACGGAGCCTCCTTGACAGTCTGTTGGCCATCACTATAGTAGTTGCAAAGTGCAATCACTAGGAGGAGCATGGGCATCTTCGTCTACGGGATGAACGTGTCCCTCGACCTGCGCATCGAACAGGTGCCCGGCGACAACGGTGCGGGGGAGTGGCTGCGCATCGAGGAGGAGTTGCACCGCGCCTGGAACGACCAGGCGCGCGAGGCGGCCCTCATGGTGCAGGGCCGGGTGCTCTACGAGATCATGGAGGAGTACTGGCCGCGGGCGCGCGACGACGAGTCGCTGCCGGACTACATGCGCGAATACGCGGAGATCTGGACGGCCGCGCCGAAGGTGCTGGTCTCCCGCACCCGTACGAGCGCCGAATACAACACCCGGATCATCGGGGGAGACGACCTCTCCGACCAGCTTGCCCGCCTGCGCGACGAGACCGACGGCCGCGTCGACATCGGGGGAGCGACCCTCGCGACCCGGGCGCTGCGCGCGGGGCTGCTCGACGAGCTCTCGCTCGCCACCCACCCGTCGTACCTCGGCTTCGGTCGCCCGCTGTTCGACGACTACGAGATGCCGCTCGACCTGAATCTGCTCGAGCAGCGCTCCTTCGCCTCGGGCGTGACCCTGCACAGATATGCGATTCAGAAGGAGCTGCGCTAGTGCTGACCGAAGTGACCGAGGGTGTGCTCGTCCACCAGAGCGAGTTGCTCGCCAACAACACGGTGATCGTCGTGGGGGAGTCGGGTCTGCTCGTCGTGGATCCGGGCCAGACCGAAGCCGAGTTCCGCGCTCTTGCGACCGGCATCCGCGCGCTGGGCCTGCCCGTGGCAGCGGGCTTCTCGACGCATCCCCACTGGGACCACGTTCTCTGGCACGCCGATCTCGGCGACGCCCCACGGTACGGCACAGCGCGGGGCGTCGCCGAGATGGAAGAGCTGCTCGCAGGCGCGGACTGGAAGGCGCGGGTGGCCGAGCACCTGCCAGAGGACATCGCCGATCAGGTGCCCCTGGAGCTCTTCGGCCGCATCACGGCACTGCCGGCCGGCTCGGCGCAGATTCCATGGAATGGGCCCGAGGTAGAGGTAGTCGCCCACCCGGCGCACTCCCAGGGCCACGCGGCGCTCTTCATCCCGGATCGTGGCGTGCTGATAGCGGGCGACATGCTCTCAGATATCTTCCCGCCCATGCTCGATTTCGGAGCGGAGGACGCCATCGGCGACTACCTGGCCGGACTAGACGTTCTCGAGGCCCTCGCGGGCGACGTCGAGCTCGTCGTCCCCGGACACGGAACGGTCGGAGACGCCGGGGCGTTTCGCTACCGCCTCGACCTGGACCGGGCCTGCGTTATCGCACAGCGCGACGGCACGACCGTGGACGATCCTCGGATCACGTCGCCCAAGCCCGGTTGGGAGTGGGTGGGAGAGGCGTTCGGCCCCCAGGGCTAGTGCGTCAATTCCGATTACTTGACATAATGTGCATTATCGGAGACCAACTGGTGGAGAACTAGGCCTTGGATTCCGGCTCGTCTGAGTCCGAGTCCTCGTCGCCGTCTCCGGCGGTGGCTGCAGGCGTGTCCGTCGGCCCGGTGCTGATGACCTCCGTGGGCAGCTCGGATGCTGTGACGGCATCCAGCCGTTCCGTGGGAGCCTCGTTGAACTCCGGCAACGCCGTCGCCGGCTCGACATCCGAGAGCAGCCAGGTCGTCGAGACCGGGAGCTTCTTCGTCTCGCCCTCGGGAATCAACTCCGGGATCGTCTCCGGGTCAGGCAGGCCAAGGTCGTACAGTGAGCCGAGCTCAACGTTGAGCGGGTCACCGGGCACGCGCTGCGGCGTAGGAGCGTCAACGCCTGCCGGCGCAGCGGCCGTGCGTCCGGCCAGTTTCACGCCGACGATGATGGCTGCCGTGGTCAGGCCCGCCAGCAGGGCGAGGAGGAGTACAACCAGCCAGATGGGCAGCGGCACGGGCGCGGCCACGGCCTCTCCGAAGGTGCCCCCCGGGGTCTGGAACACGGAGTCGGGGATCGAGCCGACGGTGACTCCCCCGGCGAGCTCGTCGACGGGGGTGAATGCGGCGACCACCGTGTACGACTCGCCCTTGGCGAGCTTGGAGTCGATTTCCACGCGCAGAGGCTCGGTCTCGCCCTGCTTCTGGGCGATGTTCTCGTCGAAGAGCGGCTGATCGTCGGCGGTGGTCACGATGAAGTGCCAGGTGCCGGCCGGGGCTCCCCCGCGCTCCTCGAGGTAGGAGCCGCCGAGTGTCGCGGTAATGACCGGGCGCTCGGAGACCGCGGGGTCATAGACGACCTCGACCGTGGGCTTCACCTCGAGCGCGGTGACAGTCAGGGCTAGGGGCGTGGCGGTCTGGCTCGAGGAGTAGTAGCCGCCGGGCGTTGGATTGAAGATTGCCGTCACCGTGTAGTCTCCGGCCGCGAGCAGTGGTTGCTTGAGCGGCTGTGAGACGTAGACGATGCCGTCGGGTTCGATGGGAAGGGCCGCGGCGAAGGGACCTGCGATGCCCGAGACGTACACATCGACCGTGCCGTCGGTGGGCTGCAG
>JAAFHU010000172.1 GCA_013297645.1 Actinomycetota bacterium | reverse complement strand
CGGTAGCGCTGGGCATAACTCGCAAGCAGGGCGTTCACGCCCGGGATCCACCCGCGGGGAGCCTGGGCGTTGACGAGAACGAGCTCGGTGCCCGCCGGCAGCATGTCGCTGATCTCGTCGAGGGTGCCCTCATCCACCGGTCCGTTCGTTCCGAGCCCGAGCAGCAGGATCGGCCGCACGGCGTCGGCGTCGATGAGCGCCTGGATGAGCGCGGGGGCGTCCGCCATGCGGCGCGACACCGAGGCGTCGATCTCGATGCCGGGGAAAGTCGCGAGCACCTCGTCGGCTGCGGCGAGCATCACCGAGTCCCCGATGGCGTAGATCTGGTCGCCGCCGGGCAGGGGAGCGGGCTCGCCGGCCGCGGTGTCGGTGCCGGTGGGGCGCGGGGTGCGCTCGATCGCATCCTGCCCGGCCTCGATGCGCTGCTGCGCGATGCCGGCGGCCGGTGCCGTGACGATCGCGGTAACCGAGCCGGCAAGAAGCGCGAGGATGCCGAGGCCGGCAACCGCGAACCGCACGCGGTGGCGCGGCACGGCCGCAATCACGGCGCCGAAGCCGTGCCGCCGAATCGGCTGCTCGACGAAGCGGTAGCTCAGGCTCGCGGCCACGACGGTGATCGCCAGCGCGATGCCGCCGATCGCCCAGGGGTCGAGCGCGGGCGCCGCGGCCGTGACAAGGATGAACACCGGCCAGTGCCAGAGGTAGAGACCGTAGGAGCGCTCGCCGACCACGCGCAGCGGCAGCACGTCGAGGGCGCGGCCGAGCGGCGAGCCGGGCACGACCGAGCCGGCGATGGCGAGGGCGGTCAGCGCGGCGACGAGTATGAGGCCGCCGCGGAAGACCCATTCGGAGTCTTCACTGAGGAAGTAGCTGAGGGCAAGGAGCGCGACCACCGCGAGGCCGCCAACGACCGGCAGTAGCCGCCGAGAGAAACGCGACCACTCGAGCGGCCGCGGCGACCAGTCGAGGGCGAGCACGGCGAGGGCGGCGCCGATGGCGAGGCCGAAGCTGTGGGTGTCGGTGCCGTAGTAGAGGCGGGTGGTCTCGGCTCCCAGCAGCGAGAGTGAGACCATCGCGGCGATCGAGCCGAGGGCTAGCAGGGTGACGAGCGCCAGCCGCCATCCGCGTTTCTTGACCAGTACGAGCGCCGTGATGACCAGCGGCCAGACGAGGTAGAATTGCTCCTCGACGGCGAGCGACCACAGGTTGCGGAAGAGCTCGGGGGTGGTGGAGTCGAAATAGCTGGTCTGGCTGGCGATGGCGAGCCAGTTGTAGCTGAAGGTCGCGGCGCCGAGCGTCTGCCGGGCGATGCCGACGAGCACGTCGCCGCCGATGATGAGCGCGGCCGTAGCCGAGGCGAGCACGACGAGGGCGAGGGCCGGCAGCAGCCGTCGTGCGCGCCGCACCCAGAAGGAGTGCAGAACGATGCGGCCGGTCGCCGCCCTCTCTCGCAGCAGCAAAGTGGTGATGAGGAAGCCGCTGATGACGAAGAAGACGTCGACGCCGAGGTAGCCGCCGGGCAGCAGGCCGGGAGTGAGGTGAAAGAGGATGACGGTCGTCACCGCGATCGCGCGCAGCCCATCGAGGCCGCGCAAGCGGAAGGGCGCCTCGGTCGTTGCCATCGCTCAAGCCTAGACTCGGTGACGTGAACGTTCGCCTGCGGCTCGACATCGCGTACGACGGCACGAACTTCGCCGGATGGGGCAAGCAGCCCGGCCTGCGCACGGTGCAGGGGGTGCTCGAAGAGGCCCTCGCCACGGTCTTCCAGCGCCACGGCGAGGCACCGACCCTCACGGTCGCCGGACGCACCGATGCCGGCGTGCACGCGGTCGGCCAGGTCGCGCACCTCGACCTCTCACCCGAGCAGGCGGCCAGCCTCGACGAGCGCCGTGGGCAGTCGGGGGCTGAGTCGTTGGCGCGGCGGCTGAACGGCATCGCCGGCCTGTCGAGCGACGTGGTCGTGACGTCGTCGTCGATCGCGCCGCCCGGGTTCGACGCCCGCTTCAGCGGCATCTGGCGCCGCTACGAGTACCGGGTCGAAGACGCGACCCGGCCGCGCAACCCGCTCGTGCGCGGCTACACGCTGAGCTACCCGGCCGTGCTCGACGAGTCGGCGATGAATGCGGCGTCGACCGGATTGGTCGGACTGCATGACTGGGCGAGCTATTGCAAGCCGCGCGAAGGCGGCACCACGATCCGCACCCTGCAGGAGTTCACCTGGCAGCGCCAGCCCGACGGCGTGCTTCTCGCCCACGTCAAGGCCGATGCCTTCTGCCACTCGATGGTGCGATCGCTCGTGGGCGCCTGCATCGCGGTCGGCGAGGCAAAGCTCACCGCACAAGACCTCATAAAGCTGCGGGATGACGAAGCCCGCACCAGCGCCTTCAAAGTCGCGCCCGCCAAGGGCCTCACCCTCGTCGAGGTGGGCTACCCGCCCGACGAGCAGCTCGCCGCCCGCGCGGAGCAGACGCGGGCGCGGCGCGATGCGGTGGAGCGCTAGAAGCTAACTGGTCGGGGTGCTCTGGCGTCGGTGACCACCCCATCCACCGCGGTGTCGTACACGTCGGATGCGCGCAACCTGCGCCAGTCGCGCACGGTCGGCGGTGCGACGCAGCAGTTCACGTGGTCGTCGGTGGGGGCTCTGCCGCTGCTGCTGGACGACGGGGAGCACTCGTATGTGTACGGGCCGTCGTCGACGCCGCTGGCGCAGGTGGATGATGCGACGGGCCTGGTGCAGTACCTGCACTCGGACCTGCTGGGCACCCCGCGCCTGGTGACGGACTCCGCTGGCTCACAGGTGGGCACGGTCAGCTTCGGCGCGTTCGGCAGCGTGGCCGCGCAGTCGGGGGTGCAGTCGCCGTTCGGGTTCACCGGCAACTGGGCCGACCCCGATACCGGGCTGTTGTATCTGCGGGCGCGGGACTACGACCCGTCGACGGGGCAGTTCCTGACCGTCGACCCGTTGGTGGATCAGACGCGGCAGCCGTATGCGTATACGGGGAACAGCCCGGTGTCGCGCACGGACCCGAGCGGTCAGATCTACGTCGACCCCAATTCGTGGTGGATCGGTCTCCTGGGGGCTGTGTTGCCGACTCTCCCTAGCGATGCGCGAACGCTCATCGGGATCAACAATGACGTGGAAGCGGGAGTCGACCTAGTCTCCGCGCTTGTGATGAATCTCAACCCCGTCTATAGCATCCTCGAGGGCATCAGCAACGCTATCCGGGACACGGAGAACGGGTGCGAGTGGTATGTCGTCGCTGCGGACTACGCTCAAGCGGCGCTTGGGTTGCTAGCCACCGTGGGCATATCTGCGGGAGGGGTAGGCCTACTCAGGGTTGCCAACCCGGCAGGTCTCAGTATCAGGTCAATCAATTGGACTGACGATACCGGCTCTATTGGTTGGGGTACCCCCCGAACAAACGTTGCGCAAAATAAGCAGTTCAACGACGCGATAAAGGACGCAGAAAGGCAGATCGGCCGCCCTCTATCAAAAGACGAGAGGACGGCGGTTCATAGAGAGATCAGCGGGCAGGGCTATGGATATCACGAGATCGTCTCCGAAGTTCTGAGTATGTTTGGATGAAGATGACAATTCCACCTTCGAGCCAGGACCCCATGAGCCTCGCGCTGGGACAAATGATCGGCCTTAGCGCTTGGTCTCCCTCAATAGGGGTCGGGAGCTTTCTCACAATCGAGTTCGGTGAGTCGCGGATCAACTCAGTGGGGACACCTCTAGGCCAGTATCACCTCTGGGTCTACGGCGCTTTCTGGAGGCTACTTAGCGGATCGCGGCAGATCGTGGATTCCAGCGAGTCTCACGACTCCATGCAAGTTGGGGTAGATGCTCTGGCAGGACTGTCGCTGCGATCCTTCGTTTTTTCGCGTGATGAAATGACGCTAAATCTCGATTTCGGGGGCGCAAAACTCGCCGTCAAACCGTCTAGCGTCCCCGATATGGAGGAATGGATGCTTTTCCTCCCTGATGGGACCGTGGTCGTCGCTGGCCCGGGCACGTTGCTCAGCCGCGAGTCGGCCGGTCGATAGCAGGTCTGGTCAATCCGATTCGGCCACGTTGAAACGGGGAGCACTCGTATGTGTACGGGCCGTCGTCGACGCCGCTGGCGCAGGTGGATGATGCGACGGGCCTGGTGCAGTACCTGCACTCGGACCTGCTGGG
>JAAFHU010000171.1 GCA_013297645.1 Actinomycetota bacterium | reverse complement strand
CGGCGTTCGCCGTGTAGTGCGTCTCGCCGTCGTCCCAAGCCGCCTTCGCCGCCGCAGAGATGTGCGGCGCTGCATCGCGGTCGGGCTCCCCCACCGCCAGCATGATGACGTCGTCGAGCACGAGGGCGATCTCGTGGATGGCGCGGATTCCTGAGGCAGGAACAGCGGCGATGTGCGGGGCGAGCTGCGGCATGCTGCGAGGCTACCTGTTTACCCAATTCGACCGGACTACGGTAATGTTGACCCTTGGCTTGCGTGTGCATCTTGCGGATGTTCACGAAACACGCGGTCGGTTGATCCCACTTCCTCTAAACCGACAACACGGCCGCCCACCAATCATCGAGATCGAAAAGGTACACACACGTGGCAAACATTAAGTCGCAGATCAAGCGCATCCTGACCAACAAGAAGTCGCAGGAGCGCAACAAGGCCGTCAAGAGCGAGGTCAAGACCGCGATTCGCGCGACCCGCACCGCGATCACCGCGGGCGACAAGGCCGCCGCAACCGCAGCGCTCACCGTCGCGTCGAAGAAGCTCGACAAGGCTGCGTCGAAGGGCGTCATCCACAAGAACCAGGCCGCCAACAAGAAGTCGGCGATCGCCAAGCAGGTTGCGGCGCTCTAAGTAGTTCTTCGTTCGAAGGCCCTCGCGATTGCGGGGGCTTTCGTCGTTAACCGCAGGCGGCCTCGGTGAGCGTGCCGTCGGACTGCAGCCAGCCTTTCGTGGGCAGGCCCGACATCGGTACGGCGAACGCGGCCTCGAGAGTCTCGTCGTCCTCTCCGCCCAGAGTGACGCTGAGCTCGTCGCTCGGTGCCAGCTGTGCCCTCGTCCAGCTGGTCGCCTCGAGACCATCTAGAGGGGCAATGGAGCTGAGGATGTCGCCCGGCGCCAGGTCGGCCCGGCCCTCCGCCACCCACACGCTCTGCTGCGCGTTGACGAAGCCCGTCGCCCGCGTCTCGACGAGAACCGTCGTGAGCTGCCACGGGGTGCATACAGCGATCTCGAGCTCCCCGTCGTTCAGCCGCGCGGCGAGGGGGTCGTCGACCGAAGCGAGCGCGCCACACCCGGCGAGCACCGTCACGAGGAGCGCCGATGCCAGAATCGCTATTCGCGCACGCATCACGCCCCGCGGTTCGCGATCACCGAGATCATGCGCTCGAGCGCGAAGACCGGATCGCGCCCACCGCCCTTGATCTGCGAGTCCGTCTCGGCGAGCAGCTCTATCGCAGAGGCAAGGCCCGCCTCGGTCCAGCCGCGCACGTCGCGCTGCGCACGCTCGACCTGCCACGGCGCGAGGCCGAACTGCGAGGCGAGCTGCCCCGAGCCACCGCGCACTCCGGCCACCTTGGCCATCGTGCGGATCTTGAGGGCGAACGCGGCCAGCATCGGCACGGGGTCGGCCCCCGACGAGAGGGCGTGCCGCAGCAGGATGAGGGCCTCGCCGGTCTTGCCGGCGATCGCGGCATCCGCGACAGCGAACGCATTCGTCTCCACGCGGCCGGCGTAGTACTTGTCGACCGTCACCTCGGTGATCTCTTCGCTCGCGTCGCTGAGCAGCTGCTGGCAGGCGGCGGCCAGCTCGGCGAGGTCGTCGCTGAAGGCGCTCGTCAGCTGGCGCAGCGCGCCCGGGGTGATGCGACGTCCCGCCGCCTTGAACTCAGCGACGGCGAAGTCGTACTTCTCGCTGTCCTTCTTCAGCTCGGCGCAGACGATCTCGATGCCGCCCCCGAGGCCGCCGCGAATGGCGTCGAGCAGCTTCTTGCCGCGCACCCCGCCCGCGTGCCGCAGCACGAGGTAGGTGTCGGCGGCGGGGCTCTCGAGGTAGTCGAGGGTCTCGGTGATGAAGGCGTCGGTGCACTTCTCGACGCCGGTGATGCGGATGAAGCGCGGCTCGCCGAACAGCGACGGGCTCGCCATCGTCAGCAGCTCGCCGGGAGCGTAGTGGTCGGCCTCGATGTCGCTGAGCTCGAGGCTCGGGTCCTCGGTGCGCAACGTGTCGCGCAGCTGGCGGATGGCTCTGTCCGCGAGAACGCTTTCCGTTCCCGACACAAGAACGACGGGGGCCGGTCGAACGCGGTCCCAGGCGAGCTGGGGAATCGACGCCTTCACCTGTGCCATCCCGCCAGCCTAGTTGGGAGCCCCGTCACGGGCCGTCCACACCCGCAGGCCCGGGGCGACGAGAAGAAGCCCACCACGGTCGGTGCGGTAGGCCACGATGCCGTTGTCGTCGAGCACGGCGAGCAGCTCGTCCCTCGGGTGCCCGTAGTCGTTGCCCGCGCCCACCCCGATGAGGCCGACGGCCGCGCCGAAGGTGTAGGTGCGCGGGTCTTGGTCGGCGGAGCCGTGGTGCCCGACTTTGACGACGTCGACCTGCGGCAGCGACCCCGCAGCGAGCATCGCCGACTGCCCCTGCGCGCTGAGGTCGGCCAGCAGCAACGAGCTGACGCAGGGATTGGATGCCGCCCCACAGTCGAACCCGATGACCAGCCCGGCGTCGTTGCCGGGCTCGACCACGCGGGCGGAGGGCCAGTACAGCGTCCACCGCAGCTCCCCCAGCGTGCCGGTCATGCCGCGCTGCCCGCGCGTCACGGCGGCGCCCGAGTCGATGAGCGACTCGACGATGCGATCGTGCTTGGGGTCGCCCTGCGGGCCGACGAGCGCGGCGTCGACCATGCCGAGCACTGCATCCGTGCCCCCGGAGTGGTCGGCGTCGTAGTGCGTCAGCACGAAGAGGTCGATGTGCGTGATTGCGAGGTCGGCGAGGCAGTCGCTGAGAAGCGCCGGCTCGAGACCGGTGTCAATGAGCGCCACCTCGCCGCTGTTGCGCACGAGGGTCGCATCGCCCTGCCCGACATCGCACATGGCCACCTGCCAGTCCCCGGGCCGATCGAGCACGGCGCCGAGGCGGCCCCCGCCGGTCAGGCCGACGGTGACCACCAGGGCGAACGCGAGAACCACCCGCAGACGGCGCACCCAGATCGCGCCGAGCGCCAGCGCCGTGAGCAGCGCGAGACCGAGGGCGCCCCCGCTCCACGGGATGCTGCCGAAGGGCAGCACGCTGAAGAAGTTCGCGACGGCCGCGATCCATGCCGCGGGCAGCCACGCCACAACGGTGAGCACGTCGCCGAGCCAGGGAAAGACTGGCAGCAGCACGCAGGCGGCCAGCCCGACGACGGTCGCGACGGGCGCCGCCGGCTCGGCCAGCACGTTGGCGACAACGCCCCAGGTCGGTATCGACGGCTGCAGCAGGATCAGCACCGGCTGGCAGCACAATTGCGCGGCGAGGGGCACCGCGACGACGAGGGCGAGGGATCGCGGCAGCCACCGCTCGAGCACCGTGGCGAGCGGGTTGGCGAGCAGCAGCAGGCCGCCGGTAGCGAGAACAGAGAGGATGAACCCGTAGTCGCGGGCAAGCCACGGGTCGGCGGTGAGCAGCACGACGATGGCGAGCGCCAGTACCGGCACCCCGCGCACCGGCCGCCCGGACGCGAGTGCGCCGAGCACGATCAGTGCCATGACCGCCGCGCGCAGCACGCTGGGCTCGGGCGTCACCAGCACGACGAAGGCGAGCAGCACGACCGCGGCCGCCACGGTGCGGGCGGTGCGCGACAGGCCTGCCGCCCGGCCGGCAACCACGATGAGCCCCACGACGATCGCGCAGTTCGCACCGGACACCGCGGTGAGGTGCGACAGCGACGACGCCTTCATCGCCGCGTCCAGCCCGGGCGTCACGGCCCGGGTGTCACCGATCGCAAGGCCCGGCAGCAGACGCGCGCCGTCCCCGGGAAGGTCGGCAGCGGCATCCGCGAAGGAATCACGCAGCCCGTCCGCCCAGCCGAGAAACCACGGTGGATGCCCGCTCGGCTCCACGAGGGACGCGAAGAACAGAAAAGCCACATCCTCGCCCGGGGCGGCCGGCCTCACCGTGCCCCCGACGGAGGCGGAGCCCCCTATGCGCAGCTCGCCCACCTCGCCGAAAAGCAGCACGGGAACACCGCCGTCGACCGTGCCGGTCACCCGATCCCCCACGGGCGCCGCGGTCGCCGTGAACTCCCCCTCGACGTAGCGCCCCGACTCCGCCGCCTCCACCAGCGCCTCCGGTGCGCGCGCCAGCCCGTGTGCGGCAATGACGCTGCCCAGCAGCCCGATGACCACGAGGGCGAGAGCCACCCGCGTGCGCCAGAGCAACGCGGCGAGCACCCAGCACGCGATGCTGACAGGAAGCGCGAACTGCGGTAGTCCGACGAGCACGACGGCCGCGATCCACCCGGCCGCGGCGGGCAC
>JAAFHU010000170.1 GCA_013297645.1 Actinomycetota bacterium | reverse complement strand
CACCCAGATCTACACGCTGGTCACGGCCGACTCCCTTCGCGATATGTACTCAACAGCCCACCCACGCGCCCGGTAGAATTGACGGATGACCGCGCTCGACGACCAGCAGCTGCCTGGCTTCGACGCGCTTCTCGGGCCGACCGGCCGGCCGCAGACCGAGTTTCCGAAGCCGAAGCAGCTCTCGAGCCACGGCCCTGCGCGCATCATCTCGCTGTCGAACCAGAAGGGCGGCGTCGGCAAGACGACGACCGCGATCAACCTCTCGGCAGCGCTCGCCGAGTACGGCCGCAAGGTGCTTGCCGTCGACTTCGACCCGCAGGGCGCGCTCTCGGCGGGCCTCGGCGTGCGTACCCACGATGTGCCGACCATCTACGACCTCATGCTGGGCACGGTCAAGAACCCGAACGAGGTCATCGTTCACACGGCCTTCGAGAATCTCGACGTCATCCCCGCCAATATCGACCTTTCGGCGGCTGAGGTGCACCTCATCAACGAGGTGGCGCGCGAGACGATCCTGGCCCGCGTGCTCGCCCGGGTCGCCGACCAGTACGACGTGATCCTCATCGACTGCCAGCCTTCCCTGGGCTTGCTGACGGTCAACGCCCTCACCGCGGCGCATGGTGTTCTCATCCCGCTCGAGTGCGAGTTCTTCGCGCTGCGCGGTGTCGCCCTGCTCGTCGAGACGATCGAGAAGGTCAAGGACCGCCTGAACCCGGCCATCGAGCTCGACGGAATCCTCGCCACGATGTACGACTCGCGCACGCTGCACTCGCGCGAGGTGCTTGAGCGCGTCGTCGAGACCTTCGGCGACACCGTGCTCGAGACCGTCATCGGTCGCACGGTCAAGTTCCCCGACGCCAATGTCGCCGGCGCGCCGATCACGAGCTTCGCGCCCGACCACTCGGCGGCCGAGGCCTACCGCCAGCTCGCCAGAGAGTTGATCTCGCGTGGCGCAGCTGCCTGAGGCAGAGGTCGTCGAAGAACAGGGCTTTCGTGTCAGCCTGAGCAACTTCGACGGGCCCTTCGACCTGCTGCTCTCGCTCATCGCCAAGCACGACATGGACATCACCGATGTCGCCCTCTCGGTCATCACCACGGAGTTCATCGCCTACCTCGGCGCTCTCGACAGTGATGCCGACCTCGACCAGGCGAGCGAGTTCCTCGTTGTCGCGGCCACCCTGCTCGACCTGAAAGTCGCCGGCTTGCTTCCCCAGGGCGAACTGGTGGATGCCGAAGACGTCGCCCTGCTCGAGGCGCGAGACCTGCTCTTCGCCCGGCTGCTGCAGTACCGCGCGTTCAAAGAGGCGGCCCAGTGGTTCGCCGCGCGCCTCGAGGCGGAGTCCACCCGCACCTTCCGCTCGGTGCGCCTCGAGGAGAAGTACCGCAAGCAGACGCCCGAGCTGGTCTGGACGCTCAGCGCCGACGACTTCGCCGCGCTCGCTATGCTGGCCCTCGCGCCCCGCGAGATACCGCTCGTAGGACTCGACCACCTGCACGCACCCCTCGTCAGCATCCGCGAGCAGGCGGCGCACGTCGTCGCCATGCTGCGCAGCGGCGAGACTATGACATTCCGGCAGCTCATCGCGGGTGCCGCCATCAAGGGAGTAGTAATTGCGCGCTTTCTGGCGGTTCTTGAGCTCTATCGTCACGCGGCCGTTTCGTTCGAGCAGATCGAGCCGCTCGGTGAGCTCAGCATCCGCTGGACCGCCGAGCACTGGAGCGACGACGGTCTCGCTACCCTCGGAGCAGACTATGGATGAGCCTGAACTCGAAGAAGTGATGCCGGTGGTTGAGCCAGCCGAGGCCGCAGAGCCCGAGGATGTGGTCGAGCCGCGTGAGACCGCCGAGCCGAAACAGGACTCGGCGCCGGAGCCGCCGGCCGACCTCGAGCGCACCCTCGAGGCGATCCTCATGATCGCCGACGAGCCGCAGGCGCTGGTCTCACTCGCGACCGGCCTCGGCGTGCCTGTTCCCGCCGTGCGGCAGTCGATCGAGCGACTCGTCGCCGACTACGACGGCGAGACCGGCGGACCGCGGCGCGGCTTCGAGCTGCGCGAGGTCGCGGGCGGCTGGCGCATCTACGTGCGCGAGCAGTACGACGCCGTCGTCAAGGACTTCGTGCTCACTCAGAACCCGTCGCGCCTCAGCCAGGCCGCGCTCGAGACCCTCGCCGTGATCGCCTACAAGCAGCCGATCAGCCGCGGCGCGATCGCGTCGATCCGGGCGGTCAACGTGGACTCCGTGGTGCGCACCCTGCTGGGCCGCGGCCTCATCACCGAGGCTTTCACCGACAGCGAGACCGGCGCAATCCACTACGCGACGACCGACCTTCTGCTCACCTCGATGGGCGTCAACTCTATTGAGGAGCTCCCACTGATCTCGCCCCTGCTCGACGATGGATCGGCCGGATTCGATGACTGACGCGCCCAACCCCGAGGGCGAGCGCCTGCAGAAGGTCATGGCGGCTGCCGGCGTGGCCTCCCGCCGGGTCTGCGAAGACCTCATCACCGCCGGCCGGGTGGCCGTCAACGGCCTGCGCGTCGAGGAGGCGGGACGCCGCGTGCTGCCCACCGACCAGATCACCGTCGACGGCAAGGCGATCCAGACCGACACGAGCAAGCGTTACATCATGCTCAACAAGCCGGTCGGTATCTACTCGTCGCTGCTCGACGAGAGGGGTCGTCCCGACCTGCGCGAGTTCACGGATCGCTACGAGGAGCGGCTTTTCAATGTGGGCCGCCTCGACGCCGAGACCTCGGGACTGCTCATCCTCACGAACGACGGCGAGCTCGCCCATGTTCTCGCGCATCCGTCCTTCGGGGTGATGAAGACCTACATTGCCAAGGTGACCGGAACGGTGACCCCGCAGACCATTGCCCGCCTGACCACGGGCTTCGACCTCGACGACGGGTTCATCCAGGCCGACAAGGCGCGGCTGCTCGGATCGCCGCAGGGCGGATCGAGCATGGTCGAGGTGACGCTGCACTCCGGTCGCAACCGCATCGTGCGCCGCATGCTCGACGAGGTCGGCCACCCGGTCGTCGAGCTGGTGCGCCGCCAGTTCGGGCCCCTGCACCTCGGCTCGCTGCCGATGGGCGGCGTGCGCGACCTCACCCGCGACGAGCTCGGCGAGCTGCTGACGATCAGCCGCGCGGCGGGACGGGGCGAGGAGTGAGCCGCGTGACCGGCCAGGTGCGCGTCGTCGGCGCGGGCCTGCTCGGATCCAGCATCGGACTTGCCCTGCGCGCCAAGGGTGTCGACGTGATCCTGCACGACTCGTCGAGGGGCACGCTGACCCTCGCGGTCGACTACGGTGCCGGCCGGCGCACCGAGTCGGGCGACGCGCCCGACCTCGTCGTGGTCGCTGTTCCGCCGGACGAGACGGCGGATGTCGTGGCCGACGAGCTGCAGACCTGGCCGGGCGCCCTCGTGACGGATGTTGCGAGTGTGAAGGCCGGCATCCTCGCCGACCTGCACTCCCGCGGCTCCGATACCGCCCGCTACCTCGGCTCGCACCCGATGGCCGGACGCGAGCGCGGCGGCCCTATCTCCGCCCGCGCCGACCTCTTCCTCGGGCGCCCCTGGGTGATCTGCCCGCACGACGACAGCGCGCCAGAGCAGCTGCGCCTGCTGGAAGACCTCGCGCTCGACCTCGGCGCGGTCCCGGTCGAGATGACCCCAGACGAGCACGACCGCAGCGTCGCTCTTGTCTCCCACGTTCCCCAACTGATCTCGTCGCTGCTGGCGCACCAGCTCAGCGCCGCCAGCGACAAGGCCGTGGGCCTCGCCGGCCAGGGGCTGCGCGACACCACGCGTATCGCGTCGAGCAGCCCCGATCTCTGGGTGCAGATTCTCGCTGCCAACGCCCCCGCGGTCACCGAGGCCCTGCGCTCCTACCGCGCCGACCTCGACGAGGTCATCGGCGCCCTCGAGAACCAGCAGGCGACCGGATCGCGCCGCGTCGTTGCCGAGGCGATCGCGCGGGGCAATGACGGCGTCGCCCGCATCCCCGGCAAGCACGGCCAGGCGAAGCAGTTCAGCACCATCGTCGTCATGGTCAACGACCAGCCCGGGGAACTCGCGCGACTGCTGACCGAGATCGGCGAGTTTGGCGTCAACATGGAGGACCTCCACCTCGAGCACTCGCCGGGGGCGCAGTTCGGCCTCGCCGAGATCGCCGTTCTGCCGGAGGCAGAGAAGAGACTCGTCGCTGAGCTTGAGGCTCGCGGCTGGAAGATTGCAGGAGAGCACGCATGATCGTTGTCGCTATCGACGGACCCGCGGGTTC
>JAAFHU010000017.1 GCA_013297645.1 Actinomycetota bacterium | reverse complement strand
GGGCGAGCCGATCACCGCGATCCACCTCGGCGCGGGCGCCTTCACCATTCCGCGGTACGTGCACGCGACGCGCCCCGGCTCGCGCCAGCAGGTCATCGAACTCGAGATGGACCTCGTCGACCTGGTGCGCGAACACCTGCCCCTGCCCAAAGACGCGCAGATCCGCCTGCGGCACGGCGACGCCCGCGAGACGCTGAAGAAGCTGCCCGACGGGCTCACGGGGGCGGCCGACCTCGTCGTCGTGGACGTGTTCGCCGGTGCTCGCACCCCCGCCCACGTCACGAGCGTGGAGTTCTACACCGAGCTGGCCGAGTTCCTCGCACCGCAGGGCATCGTGCTCGTAAACGTCGCCGACGGGCCCGGGCTCGCGTTCGCGCGCGGTCAGGCATCCACCCTGCAGACGGTCTTCGGCAATGTTGCAGCGCTCGCCGAGACCCAGATCCTCAAGGGGCGCCGGTTCGGCAACGTGGTGATGGTCGCCTCCAAGGCGGCACTGCCGACGGAGTGGATGCCGCGCCTGCTCGCCGGGGGGCCGCATCCGTCGGTTATCGTCGCGGGCCGCGAGCTCTCCGACTGGATCGCCGGAGCCCCGGTATCGACGGACGCGACAGCCGTGCCCTCGCCGCCGCCCGCCAAAACTTTCCTGCAGTTCAAGGGCTAAAGCGCGACAATCGAGCATGAGCCGATTCGCCGTCGTTGCCCTTGCCGTGCTGGTTCTCGCCGGCTGCGCAGCGCCCCCACCGCAGTCGCCTCCCCTGCCCGAGCCGACGGTGGGCGATGACGGCCTGCCCGGCCCGGTCACTCCCGTCGGCCAGCCGGTGGTGATCGCCAGCGGACTTCAGGCGCCATGGTCGGTGGTGCGGCTCGATTCCGGCTCGACACTGATCAGCGAGCGAGATCGCGGCGTGGTGGTGGAGCTGACCTCCGACGGCGAGCTGCGCGACGTCGCCACGATCGCGGGGGTCGTGCACGAGGGCGAGGGCGGGCTGTTGGGGCTCGCCGTACTCGACGACGAGTGGCTGTACGCCTACTTCACCACCGCATCCGACAATCGCATCGAGAAATTCGCGCTCGAGGGCGGACCCGGCGACTACTCGCTCGGCGAGGGCGACGAGGTGCTCACCGGTCTCGCGAGCGCTCGCAGCCACAATGGCGGGCGCATCGCCTTCGGGCCCGACGGCATGCTCTATGCCACCGTCGGCGATGCGCGCGAGCCCGACCGTGCGCAGGACCCGACCGGGTTGAACGGCAAGATCCTGCGCATGACCCCCGACGGCACGGTGCCCGACGACAATCCCGGCGACTCGCTCGTCTACTCGATGGGCCACCGCAATCCGCAGGGAATCGCCTGGGATGACGATGGCCAGCTCTGGGCAGCCGAGTTCGGCCAGGACACCTGGGACGAGTTCAACCGCATCGAGGCCGGAGGCAACTACGGCTGGCCGATCGTCGAGGGAATCAGCGACAACTCCGACTTCATCAACCCGGTCGTGCAGTGGCCTACCGACGACGCGAGCCCGAGCGGCCTCGTCTACACGCGCGGCACCTTCTTTCTGGCGAGCCTGCGCGGCACCCGCGTCTGGGCCCTCTACCCGTCCGACGACGGCACAGCCGGCGCGACGCCGTGGTTCGTCGGCGAGTACGGTCGCATACGCGATGTGACAGCGGGGCCGAATGGCACGCTATGGTTCATGACCAACAACACGGACGGCCGAGGCACACCGCTCGTTGGCGACGACCGGGTCTGGCAGGTAGGCCTCGACACCATGCAGGAGGGTTAGGCGATGAGACTCGTCGCACTCGTCGTTGTCGCTCTTCTCGCGGGCTGTTCGACGCCGGCCCCGCCCGCGCCGACAGCGACCCCGACACCAAGTCCCTCAGTGACGGCGGCACCGCTGCCCGGTCCCGTGCAGCCGACTGGCGAGACGACCGCGATCATTGGGGGGCTCGATGTGCCGTGGTCGATCGTGCGGCTCGAATCAGGTTCGACGCTGATCAGCGAGCGCGACCGCGGTGTGGTGCGCGAGTTGACCGCCGACGGGGAGCTGCGCGATGTCGCAACGATACCGGGGGTCTTCCACGATGCCGAGAGCGGGCTTCTCGGCCTCGCTGTTCTCGGCGAGAAGTTTCTCTACGCGTACTTCACCACGGAGTCCGACAACCGCATCATGCGCTTTGCGCTGCAGGGCGGTCCCGGTTCGTACTCCCTCGGCGAGGGGATGGAGATCGTCGCGGGCATCACGAAATCCCGCAAGCACGACGGCGGGCGAATCGCGTTCGGCCCCGACGGCATGCTCTACGCCACGGTCGGCGATGCCGGAGCACCCGAACTCGCGCAGGACCCGAACAGTCTGAACGGAAAGATCCTGCGCATGACGCCCTTCGGTGGCGTGCCATACGACAACCCCTTCGGGACCCTCGTCTACTCGATGGGCCATCGCAACCCGCAGGGAATCGCCTGGGATGACGACGGACAGCTCTGGGCCGCAGAGCTCGGCCAGAACACGTGGGATGAGCTCAACCGCATCGAGGCCGGGGGCAACTACGGCTGGCCGGTCGTCGAGGGCATCGGCGGAGTGGGCGGCTACCTCGATCCGGTGGCGCAGTGGCCGACGACCGACGCCAGCCCTAGCGGCCTCGCCTACGTTCGCGGCACATTCTTCATGGCAGCGCTCGGCGGCAAGCGGCTCTGGGTGATCTATCCGAACCGTGATGGCACGGTCAGCTCTGTCGCCTACTTCACCGGTGTCCTGGGCCGAATCCGCGCGGTGACCGCAGGACCCGAGGGCAGCCTGTGGCTGACCACCAGCAATACCGACGACAACGGCACTCCCGGACCCGACGACGACCACCTGTGGCAAGTGGCGCTCGATGTCATGCGGGAGGGTTAGCCTCTACCGGTGGCAGAACTCGAGCGCGTGCGCACCTGGGCGAACGCCCTCATCGCGCTGCACCTCGATCCGAGCTGGACTTTCGGCTTCGACAACGCGAAGACCCGCGCCGGACTGTGCAACTACACCGCCAAGCGCATCACCGTCTCGAAATACCTCGCGGCGCGCTACGACGACGACGAGATCCACCAGGTTCTGCTCCATGAGGTCGCCCATGCCGTCGCCGGCACCAAGGCCGGCCACGGTCCGGCATGGCGCGAAGTCGGCAAACAGCTCGGATACGAGGGCAAGCGCCTGCACGACGGCGCCATCGCCGACGAGCTCGCGCCCTGGGTCGGCCACTGCCCCGCAGGTCACGTGCACTACCGCTACAAGCGGCCCGCACGGCCCCTCGCCTGCGGCAAGTGCTCTCGGCGCTTCGACGCAGCCAACCTCATTGCTTGGCGGCAGCGCTAGCGGGGCTGCGGATGCCGACGAAGCTCACCGCCGCCCCGACGACGAGCAGGATCGCCGTCACCAGGGCCGCCCGGTGGAAGCCGCCGAGGTCGATGGCCGAGCCCACGATCAGCCCCGTGCAGGCGACAGTGACGAGCCCGGCGATGCGGGCGACCGCGTTGTTGATCGCGGAGCCGATGCCCGCCCGTTCCTGCTCGACCGCCCCGAGCGTGGCAGAGGTCAGGGGCGCGACCGTGATCGCGGTGCCGAGTCCGACGAGCATGATGCCGGGGAAGAGCTGGGTCCAGTAGCTGACGCTGCCGTCGACCAGGAGGTACCAGAGCCAGCCCGCCGCGATCACGAGGGGGCCGACGGTCATGAATATGCGCGCCCCGAAGCGGGAGGCGAGCGCGCCGAAGCGGGGCGACAGGGCGATGAGCAGGATGCCGCTCGGCAGCCCGATCAGGCCCGCGAGAGTGGCCGGGTACTGGCCTACCTCCTGCACGAACACCGAGAGCACGAAGCCGCCGAAGCCGAAGGCACCGTAGATGAAGAGGGTGGCCAGGTTGCCGAAGCCAAAGTTGCGGATGGCGAACATGCCGAGCGGAACCATCGGCTCGTCGACGCGGTTCTCCCACCACAGGAACGCTGCGAACGAGAGTGCCCCCACCGCCATGGGCACCCAGACGCCGGGTGATGCCCAGCCGAGCCGTTCCTGCTCGATGAGGCCGAACACCGGGCCGCCGAGGCCGATGATGCCGAGAATGGCGCCGAGGTAGTCGACCTTCGCGCGGTGCGGCGTCTCCTCCGGGCCGAGCCCGCGCATGAGGATCAGCGATGCGGCGATCGGCAGCACGTTGATGGCGAACACGAACCGCCAGTTCGCGTAGTCGACGAGAAGGCCGCCGAGCAGGGGGCCGCCGAGGAAGGCTGCCGTCGTCCACGCGGTCCAGCGGCCGATGGCCTTTCCCTGCTCTTCCGCCGAGAAGTTCGCGATGATGAGGGCCAGGGCCGAGGGCACGAGCAGCGCCCCGGCCGCGCCCTGCACAACGCGGGCAATGACGAGCATGACGCCGTCCTGGGCGAGCGCGCAGGCGAGGCTCGCGACGCCGAAGCCGTAGAGGCCGATGCGCATGATGCGCAGCCGTCCGAAGGAGTCGCTGAGCGATCCCGCGGTGAGGATGAGGGCGCCGAGAGTGATGAGGTAGCCGTCGACCACCCACTGCTGGACCGTGAGACCGCCGCCCAGCTCCTCGCGAATGGCCGGCAGTGCGACATTGATGACCGCCCCGTCGAGGAAGGCCACGAAGGCGACGGTGATCGCAACGATGAGAACGCGAGTCTGGCGGGTCACTGTGTGAGCGTAGCCCCGCTACGGCCGGTGGTGCACGGCTCAGCCACTATCGGGACTCAGAGATTGGCGAGGGCCTTCTCGAGCTCGGCGATCACCGTCTTCCAGTGGCCGAGCATCATGCGGCGTTCGTCGCGGTCGGCGAGGCGCTCGTGGTGCAGCGCGATGGTCGTCCCGGTGGCTGCCACGCGAAGGCTGAGTTGCAGCGTGGTGTCGTGCGGCCAGTCGTCGGGCCGCCAACTGAGGCGCAGCCTGGTGCCCTCGGTGCGGCTGATGAGGCGCCCGCGCACCCCGTCATCCGTCTCGTATACGGCGTTGGTCTGCGACGGAAGGGTCGTTTCGCCGAGCCAGAGCGGAAGCCCCGCGCCCACGAGGTAGGCCCACGCGGTCCCCGCATCAACGGGCACCGTCGCGCGAACGCCGACCTGCCAGCCCGCGTCTTTCGTGAGCCCGGTCGTGTCTTCGTTCTTCGTCATGTAACCAACTATATTGGTTACATGACGCGCCTCCCCGGCTATGCCGCGCCGACCGGCCAGTGGTTCCACTCTGGCAATGGGCAGCGCTGGTGGTTCGATTCCGGCTCCCTGGCGCTGGATTTCGCCTACACCGGAGGGATGGGTGAGCCCGGCCGCTGGGAGCAGATGCGCGATGCCTCCGATCTCGGTGACTGGCTGGCGCAGCGGTACACCGACGTCGGAGAGGCCGCAGAGCGCGACCTCGCCGATGCCCTCTCGCTGCGCGGGGCTATTGCGCGGCTCGCCCAGGCCGCGAGCGACGGAGCGCAGGCGCAGGCCGACGACATCGACACGGTCAATCTGTTTGCGGCGACCCCCGACATCCCGCCCGCCATTGACGGTGGGCGCCGCCAAGCTGGGCGCAGCCGCGTTCGTGTCGGCCAAGCCCTCTCGACGATTGCCCGCGACGCCGTCAACCTGCTGGCGCACACCGGCGAGCGACGAATCCGGGAGTGTGACGCCGACGACTGCCAGCTGGTGTTCTACGACGAGTCGCGCACTAACAACCGCCGCTGGTGCTCGATGCAGCGCTGTGGCAACCGGGCCAAGGTGAAGGCTTTTCGAGCGAAGGAGAAAGCATGACGATCACGCACATCAACCCCGACTCCCTGCACAAGAATCCCGCCTTCTCGCAGGGGGTTCTCGCCGAGGGCGGCCGCACGCTCTATGTGGGCGAGCAGAACGGAACGGATGCCGAGGGGCGCATCTCCGGAGACTACGCCGACCAGACCCGGCAGGCACTGCGCAATGTGCTGGCGGTGCTCGCCGAGGTCGGCGCCGACCAGAAGAACGTCGTGAAGATGACCGTCTACATCGCGGAGGGTCAGGATGCGAATGCGGGCTACGCTGCCTCGGCCGAGGTGTGGGGCCGCAATCCCACGGCCGTGACCGTGATGACCGTGCGATCCTTCGGCCGACCAGAGGCCCTGGTCGGCATCGAGGTCATCGCGGTGGTCTAGCTGCTCCCAGCGGCTAGGCGACTACCTGAACTTCTTTCCAGAAGGCCACGTAGTTGCTGAAGTCCTTGCCGACGCGCTCGAAGGCCGTCGGGTACGGGGTCGGGTAGCTCCACGCGCGGTCCTGCAGCTTCTGCCCGTCCACCGAGACGGTGAAGTACTGGCACTGGCCCTTCCAGGGGCAGGTGTACGGAGTGGGGCTCGTCGAGAGGAATTCGCTCTTCACGCTCGACGGGGGGAAGTACCAGTTGCCCTCGATCTTGATGAGGTCCTCTTCCGGGGCCTCTGCGATCACGGTGTCGCCGACTACAGCCTTCATGGTGTGCTCCTTTGTTACTTGGTCGAACGCTAGTCGCCCGCGCTGAATTCCCTGAGGACCTGCACCTCTGGTTCGGAGTTGGCAGCCCTCGCGATTGCCAGCGCCTCGGCTCCGACACGCTGGCCAGTCTCGCTCGCGCTTGTCAGGTGCAGTGTCGCGTTGCGCAGCCCCTCATAGGCGGCGCAGGCGGATGCCGCCTCCGGCGAGTTGAAGTCGATGCCCACCGCGGCGAGGGCGTCGATCACGGCGCCCGCCGCGAGGAAGTCCTCGACGGCGAAGCCGCCCTCATCCGTTCCCGCAGCGACGACGGCTACGACCGCGCGGTCGGCGAGCTGTTGCTGCAGGGCGAGCACCCACTGGGCGGCAGAGGCCGCGCTGCCGGTCGTGCCCGCGACGATCGCGCCGGGGAACGCGGGCATCGCGTGACCGGTCGGCAGGGCGTCGCACCAGACGACGACGTGCGCGCCCTCCATCACCGGGGAGCCCGATCCCCATCCGAATCGAACCTGAAAACGCTGCTGGCTGCGGGGGTCGCTCACAGTTCGAGGGTACAGAATCCGAGGGTGCGCATTCTTCTCAAGCTCGAACTCGATTGCACCCCCGACGCCGCCTGGCGCGCGATCCGCTCGCCCGCGGTGTTCCAGCAGGTCTCGGCGCCCTTCACCGCCTTCGACTCGCTCGAGCAGGGGGGCTTTCCCGAGCTCTGGCCCGAGGGCGACCACCGCGTTCTCGCGCGCGCCTTCGGACTGGTGGATGCCGGCACCCAGAACATAGGAATCTCCTTTCCCCGGCGCACCGACGGCGTTCGCGTCATGCGGGACTCCGGCCCGCCCCTCTCCGGACCTCTAGCCATCATCACTCGCTGGCGGCACCAACTCGCGGTCAGCGCGCTACCCGACGGCCGTACCCTCTACCGCGACGAGCTGTCATTCTCGGCCGGACTGGCGACACCGCTGGTGTGGCTCGGCCTCTGGGCCTTCTGGCAGTGGCGTGCGGTGGGCATCCGCCGCCTCTCTTCTAGTTGGAGTGCTTAGCGGTTCGCTGCCGGCGACGGCCGACGACGACGAGGCAGACACCGGAGAGCAGCGAGATGAGCGCGCCGATGATCCACACGTCGGCATCACTACCGGAGGCGGAGAGCAGGAAGAGGTTGTCGAGCTGCACGTTGAGGGTTCCCGGATCCACCGTCACGTCGGAGCCGAGCACCGGCACCGCCGACACGGAGTAGACGTGCATGTTCGCTCCGCCATCGACGGTCTCGTCGAAGGTGCATTCGGCGGGCACCGGAAGATCCTTGAACTCGGTCACGTCGCCGGCACGGATGGTGCGCACGCCGCCGTCGGTGATCGGGTCGATGAGGATCGGCGTGCCGTCGACGTCCTGCCAGCACTCGACGGTGATCTCGAAGGCCTCGCCCGCGTGCTTGCCGGCGAAGAGGCCGAGTGACGCCTTGCTGAGGGACAGCGCACCGAGCTGGTAGTCGTTCACGACGTCGATGCTGACCGCACCGCCCCCTCCCGCCGTGATGGTCACCGGGGCTCCGACCGTCGACGTCGAGGCGAACCCTCGCTTGCTCTCGCTGATCTCACAGACCGCACCGACGGGCAGGTCGTCGAAGTCATGGGTGTAGCCCTCAGCGGCGATCAGGGTGTACTGCGCCGGGTACGGCAGCGGCACCGCGGTCATGTCGCCATCGACGTCACGTTCACAGGAGAGCGTCACCTCGAACCCGTTGAGGCCGTTGAGGTTGGAGATAGCCGACCCATCGCCATAGAGGAAGGAGCCGAGGCCGGTGACCGATTTGCTGACCGTGAGGCTTCCGAGCTCGTAGGTGTTGATCGCGTACACCTCGGTCGGGGCGGATGCGGTCGTGAACGAGATCGCCGTGCCGGGCGTCGTCGCGGCCGGGGCAGGGCCAAGACGCATCTCGGTGCTGTTGGCGCCGCCCGTCTTGGTCTCCGTCAGAGTGCAGTCGGCACCCACCGGCAGCTCCGTGAAGGTCGTGAAGTAGCTGTTGCCGAGGTTGAGCTCGCGCACGAGCCCGTCGGGAATGTCGCTGTCAACGAGGGTGTACCCGTCGAAGGTGCAGTCAAGCGTTACCTGGAAGGGACCGACGTCGTACAGCCCGGTGGTGTCGCCGCTGCGCTCCTTCTGCACCGTGATGCTGGTGTAGTCGAAGGTGTTGTTGACGACGACGTCAATGGCGGCGGGGTCGTTGCCGATCGTCACCGTGACGGTGGTGGCGAGAGTCGCGACCGGCGCCTGCGATGGCTCGGTGACGACGATCTCGGTCGCTGTCGCCACGCCCGTGTTGGTCTCGGTAATCGTGCACTCGGCGCCGGTCGGCAGGTTGTCGATGCTCACTCCGGCGAGCAGGTCTGCGCGATCGAAGTCGTCGTCGAACACCGTGTCGTCCAGGCGGGTGGATGCGTCGACGAGCTCGCAGACGACGCTGACGGTGAAGTCGGCCGTGCCCCACTTCGTGCCCGCGAGCCCGAGGATGGCCTTGGAGAGGTCGAGGCTGCCGACCTCGAACTCGTTCTCAAAGGTCACGCTGTTCGTGGTCGACAGCGGTCCGAGGATGAGGCTCGTAGTCGGCGTGGTCGGCGGGGTGACGACAGCGGTCGCCGAGCTGACGTCGGCCGCGACGGTGGTGATGCTGGTCGATACGGCGCCGAGCACGTTGTCCTCGGTCACCGAGCAGTCCGCGCCCGTCGGCAGGCCGACGATGTCCCAGGCGACACCCGGGGTGAGCGACTCCGCCATGGGCGTGCCCATCGAGTAGCCGGTGCCATAGACGGACGAGCCGTTGAAGAGGCACGATACGGAGACGTTGAAGGGGCCGTAGGTGAGCGGGTCGCCGTTGGCATCGACCGCGTCGCTGTCGATGGTCTTGAGAACGCGCAGGGCGGCCTCGGTGAAGCTGTTGGTCACCGCGATGTCGGGCTGCGCCTGGTCGAGAACGCTGTGGATGCTCGTGTTGACCGCGACCACGAAGGTGACGCCGGTAGCCGCGACGGTGCTGGTCGTCGTGCCGTCGGTGATGGTCGTCGATGAGGCGTTGCCGTCATCCGTCTCGCGAAGCGTGCAGGTCGCGCCATTGGGGAGGTCGGTGAAGACCTGCGTCATCGAGGCGGGAACCGTCGGGTCCATGGTGCGGGTGACGGTCGTCGAGACCGTGCTGACGGGGCTGGTCAGGGCGCGCTCGCAGGTCAGCTCGATCTCGAAGGGACCGGTGCCGAAGCTGTAGCCGGCGCTCTCTACGACGGTCTTGGTGACTGTGAGGGACCCGGTGAGGTACCAGTTCTCGATCGTCACCAGGGGGTTGGTGGCCATGGCATCGACGCCGGCGCCGTCGGTCGTGTCGCCGAAGGCGTCGATGTAGACAACGTCATCGGGGTCGGAGCGGCCGAACCCGATCTCCTCCGCCGAGCAGACGGAGCCAGCAGCGAGGTTGTCGATCGTCTCGCTGAGGTGGGTCGGGCTGAGCTGCACATTGCCGCTGTAGGTAGTCGTGGGTCCGGAGACGCACTCGATGTGCACGGTGAACGGGCCGAGGCCGAAGGCCGTGGACGCGTCGCCGCGCAGCGACTTGGTCACGGTGAAGTGGCCGACGTTGTAGTAGTTGTTCACCGTCGCCCGGTTGGTGACGACGGGTGCCGTGCCGTTGGCGGTCAGCGGTCCGACGACGGCCGAGGTCGTTGCCGAGCTACCGCTCGTCGCGCCGGTGCTCCAGTCGACCCGCACGCTGTCGGCGTTGGCGGGAGTCGGCGACTCCGCGACGTTGCACAGGGCACCGGCGGGCAGCGCCGAAAGGGTCTTGGTCGCCGTCTTGGTGTTGCCGAGGTCAGCCTCGGTGAAGCTCAGCACCATCGGGCTCGCGGTGTAGCCCGTCGCGTAGACCGGGTTGCCCTGGAAGGTGCACGAGACGTTCACCGTGTACGGGGCGTCGAGGTAGACGACGTCGCCGTTGGTGTCCACCGCGTCGGTGAGCACCGTCTTCGTCACCGAGAGAGACGCGGCGTCGAAGGTGTTCGTCACTGTGCGCACCTGCGTCGTGGCACTGATCGTCGCCGTCGGAGCCGAAACGGTGGGCGCCGTGGGGTTCGCGATGAGCACGCTGCTCGCGCCGGCGGTGGCCGACTCCGACACCGTGCAGAGCGATCCCTCGGCGATGTTGCTGAAGGTGTGGGTCAGCGTGGTCGCCGCGCTGAGCACGGCGCTGCCGGTGAAGGTGGTCTCGAGCGGGCCAGTCGAGTTGAGCTGGCGCGTGCACGAGACGTTCACGGTGAAGTTGCCGGTGGTGTGGGCGGGGGTCGCAACCGCCGTCGCCCAGGCCCCCGCGATCGACTTGTCCACCCGGAGGCTGCCGACGCCGTAGTTGTTGGTGAATGCGACGCTGTTGCCGGAGTCGTCCACCGTGAAGGTCGCGGTCGTGCCGCTCGCCGAGGCGCCGGACACACCGCCAACGGTGATGATGCGCGTTGTCGTCGCTGCGTTGCGCGACGCGGTCTCTGTGACGGTGCAGACCGAGCCGACCGGCACCGGGCCGAGGGCTGCGCTGGTCTGCGTCGTGCCTGCCGGGTCGAAGTCGATGTTGTTCTGGGTGAAGACCGACACCGCCCCCGTGCCGTTGTCGAAGGTGCACGACGCGTTGAAGCGGATGTCGTTCGGGTACACCGCGGTGCCGCCGGTCTCCGCGTTGACAGCGCCATTGACGTTCAACGTCTTCGAGATCGTGAAGGTCGTCGTCGGGTAGTCGTTGAGCACGGTCGAGCGCTCGACACTCGGTCGCGCAGTCGTCGTGAAGACCGGGTTCGGGTCGAAGATCGTCTCTGCCCCCGCACCCTGCGGCGCCTGCGCCGTGACGGTGCCCGGGGTGATCGAGCTGGTGTTCGGGTTCTGGTTGTAGCTCGCTGCCTCGGTCACGGTGCACGACGCGTAGAGCGGCAGGCCGTGCACGATGACCGTGGTGTCCTTCGGCACGTTGACCACCTGCGGCGCGAGTACCGTGCCCGCCGAGGTGCAGTTCAGGGTGACGTTGAATGACGATTGCGACCGCGAGGCGGCGGCGCCCGTGACCGACTTGCGGATCTCGAAGCTTCCCGTGGCCATAGCGACGCCGACCTTGCGGGGCTCTGTCACAAAACGGTTCGGAATGGGCGTCGCGGGCGAGCTCGGATCGAAGCCCGAGGCTGCGGCCGCGATCGAGTTGTAGGCCACCGACTGGTTGTCGATCGCGAGGCCGGTCTCGGCGATCTGGATGACGGAGGAGGTCTGCGAGCGGTAGACGATCGACAGCTTCGAGCCGGGCTGCAGCGGGTTGGCGTTCGTCATGTTGACGACGAACTTCATGGCGACGACGCTGGCCAGCGTCGCGGCGTTGGCCGAGGGCGAGAGCACCTGCCAGGCGGTGTTGCGGCTCGCCACCGAGTCGAGGGGGGCCGAGTTGGTGTAGCAGGTGGTGTATCCGGCCGTCATCGGAATGGGCGTTCCGTTGGGCACCATGCCGAGGGTCGCCTGAATGTCGGCACCGTTGCAGCGCTGCGACGCGATGGCACGGTCGGTGACGTAGTAGACCGTGTAGGTCGCGTCGGTGGGCAGGTTCACCAGGGTCGGGTAGGTAGTGAGGGTCGGGGTCCACTTGGTGCCGCGAGCCTCGTTGACGATGACGCCCTTGTCGTTCTGCACCGGCAGCACGTCGATGGCGACGATCTGGGTGAGTCCGATGTTTCCGCCGTTGGTGAAGGTGCTCGCCCACTCCTCGATGCCGCCCGGCCGGGTGATGGGCACACAGGGATAGCGGTAGTACTCGGCGATGATGCCGGTCGCGACGTTGGGGGTGTTGCAGCTGACCGAGCTCGCCGGCACCGTCTTGAGGATACCGAGGTCGTCATAGGGCTGGATGCCCGGCGTGCCCGTGTCGCTGTCGATCGGAACACCGCCGGTGTCGAGCGGGCCCGCGCCGACGCCGCGCACGCCCTTGACGATGGTGACGGGAGCGCTGGCCAGCGGGTAGACGGTCGTGTACGAGGAGCACGCGCTGACCTCGGCCTGGGTCGGCTCGGCGATCGTCGCGTTGTTGGCGTACCACTGGCAGGTCGCGAAGGGCTGGTCGGCGGTGACCGTGGCGGTGTTGGTGACGAGCGTGCCGGCCTCGAGCTGCGGCGGGAACTGCAGGTTCGCGGTGATGGTCAGCGACGCCCCTCGCGGCAGCACCCAGGCGTCGTCGAAGTCGAAGACGATGTCTTGGTGGTTGCCCGACATCGGCAGCAGGGTGGCGGTGAAGGTCGGTGACGGCAGGGTGGCGTTCGAGGCGCTGGCAACGCGGATGCTGACAACGCTCGTGATCGTCTGCGGCTGGCCATCGACGTCGTTGGGCACAACCAGCTGGGCCACGTCGGGGTTCGGAACCGTGTCGACGGGCAGCGCATCCGTGACGATGATGTTGCCCAGCTGGCGGTCGAGCGTTCCGCCGGTGTTGGTCACGACGATCTTGTAGGGAATGTCGGTGTTGAGCGACTGCGCGCCGTTCGGAGACTTCTTGATGCGCACGCGGGCAGGGAGGTCCTGGTAGCGCACCTGCGCGGAGGCATCGGCCGACGCCGTCCAGAGCGGGGTGACACCGGGCGCGGAGCGGGCGCTCGCCGTCGCGGTCACCGAGTTGGTAAACACGCCCTGCTGCGCCTCGCCGGGGGTCGGCCCCGTGTAGGTGAAGAGGGTGGACGGCACGGGCGCGGAGTTGTCCGAGACGAGGGTCGCCCGTCGGTTGACGACGAACGAGGCCGTCATCGGCGGGTTGTACGGGCGCTCCCACGCGCTGCCATCGGCGTTCGTGTACGTGAAGCGCAGTCCGCGGATGTCAGAGACCTGGCTGCCGGCGGGCATGGTCGGAAGCGTCGGGGTCAGGCTCGGAGTGCCGGTGACCCAGCAGCTGCCGGTGCAGACCGCCGAGATGCCCGACGAGGTGTCGTAGTCGATGCCGTAGCCCCAGCTGCCGTTGCCGATCAGCACATCCACCTGCACCCGCTTGCGGGTGTCGGCGAGCGGCGTCGCGGTGAGGGAGACGAAGTTGTAGACGTTCCAGAAGGTCGGCGACACGTCTTCGAGCACGAGGTCGGTGGTGCGCACGTTGCCGGTTGGCTGGCCACTCACGGTCACGGTCGCGCGCGAGCTGATCGCCTCGCCATTGTCGTACTGGATCGCCTCGGTCTGCGGAACGCCCGGCACCGCCACGCCCACACCGTTGGACGGGGCAGAGACACCCGTCGTCGACGTCGAGGCCGTGGGGCCGTACTCGGCCGTCGTGGTCGAGATCGTCTTGTTGGCGACGGCCCCGTAGCTCCACTCCTCGATGTCGATGCTGGCGGTGTCCGTGTCGAAGACCACGTTGTTCGGTGCCGTTGACACCGGCGGAGTCGTCGTGCCGCTCGGGTCGGTGACGTAGGCAGTGGTCTCGTTCTGCAACGTCATCGGCCCGGTGCGGGTCGCGGTGCCGCGCACGAACTCCCGCAGCTGCGTGTGGATCTGGAGTCCGATCACCTCGCCACTGGCCACAGGGCCGGTCTTGGTGAGGGTGATGGCGACGACATCCTGCAACTGGACCGCTGTGTACGTGACGAGCGTGTTGATCGGGATCGCCGACGAGAAGGTGCCGTTCGCGTAGGTCAGCACGGCGGTCGAGCTGTTGTCGGTGCTCGGGCTGAGCTTCTCGATCTGCACGATGTTGACGTAGTCGAAGGGCGTCGTGCCGCCGGTCGGCTCGGTGAGCTTGAGCTCGTTGACGGGTACGACGCTTCCGTTCTGCGCCGTGACCGTCATCAGGGCGATGGGGAAGAGGGCCTGCGCGGTGCCAATCGGGGGCACGCCCAGCGGGTCGTCGATCCACGCCTTGGTCGCGATGACGTTGAGCGAGCGGTCGAGGATGAGGATCTCGTCGCTGTCGTTCTCGCTCCACAGCACCGTGTTGGTGGCGTCGCGGCCCTCGATGCCAGCAGTGTTGCTGACCTGGCCGGGGGTGGCGGTGTTGTAGAGCTGCCCGCGCGAGGTGCCGAGCACCGCGACGGCCGTGTTGGTGCGCAGAACCGTGCGCAGCTGGAACACGAGGCTGATGTGGCGGTTGAGCGAGGTGGTCGCCGCGACGCCGGAGTTCTTCAGTGGCGCAGTCGCCGTGGTCGGGACCGGGCGGTTCGGGTTCTCGACGAAGATGAGGCGCACGCCGATGGCATCCGCGCGCTCAGCGGCCGAGAGCGTGTAGCCGGGGAAGCTGCCGTTGCACGGCGCGAGCGTGCACAGGTTGGCGTTCGTGTCGTTGAGCGGCTCCCACTGGTTGGTGGTGCGGCTGAAGTACTGCACGGCCGAGACACTGTCGTAGGCAATGAGCGGATCGGTGGCCGACGTGATCGGCGCGATCGAGAAGAGGTCGAAGGAGTCGTAGACCGTCGCAGAGATGCCGGCCGTCGTCGGCGCGGGGCTGTCGGTGACGACGACGGAGTTGTACTCCTGGCCGCCGGTGCCCCACGAGATCACCGTGGTCGCGGTCTGCGACGAGCGCGCCTCGAGCTCGTCTTCGATCCAGGCCTTCTCAATGAGGTCGTAGCCCGGACCGCCGCCGGGCGGCGCCGGCTGCACCGTTACGGGGGCAGGGTCGTTGGCGTCGTCGAACTGGCCGGTGTTGCTGTTGATGACGAAGGAGGCCGCGGTGTTGTTCTCGATGCGGGCGACGGTCGCGCCCGGCGCGAAGACCGGGTCACCCGATGCGCGCTCGGTCGTGCGCAGACGCACCTTGATGTTCGGCTGCACATTGAAGCCGGGCTGCAGCAGCGTGCCCGGGGTGGTCGGGGTGTAGACGAACTTGATGCCGGTAATGGTCGTGACGAGGCCGGCGGGGATCGCGTAGTTGATCGACGCCGGGCCCACCGTGGGGCCGACCAGCTGGTTTGCCAGCGGGTACGTCGTGCCGTTGTTGGTCTCGTAGAGCACCTGCAAGGTTGACCCGGTCGGCACCTCGACAGCCACGAGGTTGGTCGGGTTGAAGATGTCCCAGAAGTCGGCGTCGTCGTCGGTGACCTCGAACCGCGTCGCGCCGATCGTCGAGCCGCCGGTGTCGCCCGGCAGGGTCGGGCGCGGGTCGATCTGCGAGCGCAGCGTGAGCATCAGCGGCGCGCTCGCCGTCGCGAAGATGGACCCGGGCGCGATCTGCTTGTCGATCGACGTGTTGATGCGGCTGCTGCGGCGAACGAGGGTGTCGCTCGCCGTGGTGGAGGCGCTCTGCGTTGCCGTGCGGGCATCCACGCGGATGGTATTCGTGGTGGAGGCGTCAGCGAAGACCGGCAGCGTGTGCACCGAGAAGGGCACGGTCGCGTACTGTCCGGGAGCCATCGAGCCCTTGAAGTTGGCCGTGAAGCCGATCACCGTGCGCAGCGGGTCGGGCGTTGGCAACGTGTTGCGGGGGGTCGTCCAGGCGATCGTCGGACCGGTGCCGTCGGCGTACACGTAGGTCATGTCGACCGAGGTCGCGCCGGTAGGCCAGAAGACTTGGGCCTGGTTGATCGCGACGAAGTCGAATCCCTGGTCGGCGAACGAGGTGGTCGCCGTCTGCGGCTCGACAATGGCGAGTTCGGTGAGGGTGAAGTCCCCGCCGTTCTGACCGGTCAGCGTGGCCGTGATGTTCTCGCCGCCGACGACGTCACGGCTGCTGAACACCTTCGTCGCGACCGGATTGATCGCGGCTGGCGTGATGGTGAAGGGCGCGTCATCCTGCACGATGGTGCTCGGGGTCGGACCTCGCACGACCAGCGAGCTGGCGATGTTGTGGCCGGCGAAGGGCGTGACGAGGCCCGCTGTCGCTGCATTGGTGACGGCGTTGATCCGCACGCTTCCCGTTGCGCCGCGCGCGATGTCGACCGTCGACACGGAATTCGAGAAGGTGAAGCGCAGGCCCTTGATGGTGGCGAGGGGCACCGCGGGCAGGGCGGCCGACGCCGACACCGATCCGTTCACCCAGGCGCTGCCGTTGTAGTAGTCGACGCGAATACGGTTCGCGCCGGAGGGGAAGACGACGTTGCTCAGGCTGCTGACCGTGAGGTACTGGAAGGCATTGGTCGGGAGCACCGCGGTCGCGGGGTCCGAGATCTCCATCGTGTCGACGGTCGCGTTCGACGTGTTCGTCGCGCTGATGTCGAAAGCGACGGGAACGCCGACGAAGCCGGTCAGGCTGCTCGGCGTCACCGTCTTGTCGATCGTCGAGCTGACGACGAGGGGTGCCTCGATGGCGACCTGCGCCGACGACTGGTTGTTGCTGTCGGGGTTGTCGACGGTGGCGAAAGCGGTGTTGGTGACCGTGGTGCCGTCGTACGACGCGTCGACGTTGCCGACGACGTGCCCGATCGCCTGGAACGACACCGATTCACCGGCGACGAGCCCGACTCCGCCCTCGTCGAGCGGGTTGGTGAAGGTGAGCGTGAAGCCGTTGGCCGCGCTGCCGATGGTGTAGTTCGAGTTCGTGTTGACCGAGTCGTAGACGAGCGGCGCCGGGAAGCTGTCGGTGAGCACGAGGTTGACGCAGTCCGACTGGGTCGACGAGCACGTGATCGTGAAGTCGAAGGTGACCGACTCGTTCGCCCCGGCGATGCCGTCGGTCGGAGCGGACCTCGTCTTCGACAGGTCGATGACCACGGGAACGAGCGTCGCCGCCTGCGCCGGAACGACCGACAGGAAGGGCGAGATGAGGATGAGCGCGACACCACCAGCGATCAGCGCGCGAGCGCGCGCGGTCGCCTCGAACACGCCACGTCGTGACGAAGTTCGCGCAGGGCGGCGCGTAGAAACCATCTCGGGTCCTCGATCGGGTTCCGCGCGAGCCGGGTCTGGGGCTCGTCCCCGTTGCAAACAGAGGACACGGAAGCGGGTTGCTAGGTCACGTCAGTTTATTTGCGCACCCGATCCACCTGAATAGGTTTCACCACCCCAGTGGTGGGGACGCGGTTGCAGCCCTGATGATGACCATCGATGCCGCCTAGGCTGGAAGAATGAGAGCTCTCGAGGTGGCGGACTGGAGGCGGCAGATCTTCGCCCTCTACGCATCCGTGCGCGCCGCGAACGACCTGTACGCGGCCCACGACCTCTGGCGTCGCGGCCGAGACCGGCTCTTCGAGTCCCACCCCTCAACCCCGCTGCTTCCCGCCGACCGGGCAGTCTTCACCGGCCTGCCGGTGCGCCCCTACGACCCCGACTGGCGCTTCGAGGCCGTCGTCGAGGCCGCGCCGACCACGCGCATCGAGGTCGAGACGGGCACCGATGGCGTCGTGCCCTTCGAGCGCATCGGTCTCGTCGACATCCCCTCGATCGGCACCCTCGACGTCTGGAGGCTCGCCTCCTACGGCGGCGGCCTGTTCATACCAGTGAAGGATGCGCTGGCCGGCACCCCTGGCGGAACCTACGGGGGTGGGCGCTACCTCCTCGACACCGTCAAGGGGGCCGACCTCGGCTCCACTGCCACCTCGCTGACTCTCGACTTCAACTTCGCCTACAACCCGTCGTGCGCCTACGACCCCGCGTGGGCCTGCCCGCTCGCGCCTCCCGGCAATGTCGTCGACGTCGAGATTCCCGTCGGGGAGCGGTACGGGCGCGCGCACTAACTCGCACCCACAACTGGGCGCGTGCGAGCGCTGAGGTGCGCCAAAAGCACCGTCCCCGTGGTCGCGAAAGGGAGTCAGACGCACCTGAGTCCGAATCGTGACCCGGGCGGATGCGGTGGCTGGCTAGCGCGGTCGGCATGACCGGCAACATCGTCCAGCGCAACTCCGATCGGGCTCGCTATCCTCAGCCTCGTTGTCATTCGCCTCGCCTACAGTGCCGAATAGAGCCCGTCTGCTACGCTGGAACCACTTGCAGCCCACGTCTGGTCTGCCTGCGTCGTAGAACGCTTCCTCTCTCGCTGGCCCCAACCAGCTCGTAGATACTTTCGCGGCGATCGATTGCGACCACTGTCGCTCTCGCCCATCACACCCTCTGAAACAGGGTGCACAAGCATGAAAGAAACACCCATGTCTGAAATCTCCACCACCTTCGGCGCGCTCGGCGTGCCCGCTCCCCTTGTCGCTGTGCTCGAGGCACAGGGCAAGACCGAGGCCTTCCCGATCCAGGTCGACACCCTGCCCGACACCATGAACGGGCGCGACGTGCTCGGCCGTGGAAAGACGGGATCGGGCAAGACGCTTGCATTCAGCATCCCGATGGTCGCGCGCCTCGGCGGCAAGCTCGCCGGCGGACAGCGCCGCGCCGGCCGCCCGCTGGCACTCGTGCTCGCCCCGACCCGCGAGCTCGCCACCCAGATCACCGCGGTCATCGACCCGCTCGCCGCTGCCTACGGGCTGAAGACCACCACGATCTTCGGCGGCGTCAGCCAGCAGCGCCAGGTCGCGGCCCTCAAGGCCGGCGTCGACATCGTCGTCGCCTGCCCCGGCCGCCTCGAGGACCTCATGAAGCAGGGCTTCGTCTTCCTCGACGCAATCGAGATCACCGTGCTCGACGAGGCCGACCACATGGCCGACCTCGGCTTCCTGCCGGTCGTCACCCGCATCATGGACAAGACCCCGAACGACGGCCAGCGCCTGCTGTTCAGCGCGACCCTCGACAACGGGGTCGACAAGCTCGTCAAGCGCTACCTCCACAACGAGGTGCTGCACTCCGTCGACGAGGCGACCAGCCACGTGTCGGCCATGACGCACCACGTCTTCGAGGTCGACGGGGTCGACGCCAAGAACGAGCTCGTCAAGAAGCTCGCCTCGGGCACCGGTCGCCGCATCCTGTTCATGCGCACCAAGCACCACGCCAAGAAGCTGGCCAAGCAGCTGACGGATGCGGGAATCCCCTCGGTCGACCTGCACGGCAACCTCAGCCAGGTCGCGCGCGACCGCAACCTCGCCGCCTTCGCCGCGGGCACGTCACGCGTGCTCGTCGCCACCGATGTCGCCGCCCGCGGCGTGCACGTGGACGACATCGAGCTCGTGATCCACGTCGACCCGCCGGCCGAGCACAAGGCCTACCTGCACCGCTCCGGACGCACCGCCCGCGCGGGCAAGGAGGGTGAGGTCGTCACGATCGTGCTGCCCACCCAGCGCAAGGACACCGCGGACCTGCTGCGCAAGGCAGCGATCACCGTCACGCCCCAGCGCGTGACCGCCGCATCGGAGGCCGTCACGGCCCTCGTCGGCGAGGTCGCCGCGTACGTCAAGCCCGCACCCCGTGTCGAGGTTCAACAGCAGCAGGGTGGTGGTGGCCGCTCCAACGGCGCCAACGCGCAGCGCAAGCGCGCCAACCGCGACGGGCAGCCGGCCCGCACCGACCGCTCGGGTCGCCCCGCCCAGTCCTCGAACGGACGACCGGCAGCGAACACCGGCGGAGGACGCGCTGCGGTCACTGGCGAGCGTCGCGCAGCCCAGCCGGCGCGTTCCGCCGAGCAGGCGCCGTCGCGCCCCCGCGGCGGCAAGGGACGTGCCCAATCCCCCGCCGGCCCGATCCGCGTCGGCCAGGTCGTGCGCTCCAACTCGCGCAGCACCGGGCGCTAAGCAACCACAACGACGAAGCCCCGCCGGACACGTTCCGGCGGGGCTTCGTCGTTGTGGTGCTGCGGCTATGCCCGGTGTGCGGGAACGCGGCGGCGCGAGCGACGGCCGATGAGGATCAACGCCCCGCCCAGCAGCATCATCAGCAGCACTGCGGCAACGGTGGCCTGGATCTCGACGCCGGTGAACGCCAGGGTGATGAGCACGAGGCCGAAGTCGAGGGTGAGGTTCGACAGGCGGTCGTCGGTGACGGTCACCGGGCTGTCGACCTCGCCCGTCGGCATGAGTGCCGCGAAGTCCACGACCGCACTGCGCACGCCGCCCGATGCCTCATCGGCGCCGTTGGAATCGCTCTCGATGCCGTCGTTGGGGTCCGTCGAGACGCCCGGGCCACGAGTCGAGGTATAGCCGTACAGCGGACCGCCTTCGGCGAAGTTGGATGCGGGCAGGTAGAGGTAGTACCGCCCGGCGCTCAGCCCGCTGAAGAGGTACTGTCCGTTGCTGTCGGTCGTCATCCAGTCGAGAAGGGTGTCGGTGTCTGCATCGAACAGCTGGATCAGCACCCCGGCCGGCACGGGTGCCTCGCTCCCGCTGTCGTAGCGTCCGTTCTTGTTGGTGTCGAACCACAGCTGGTTGCCCAGCTCGAGGTTGATCTGCACCGCCCAGAAACCGAAGTCGACCGTGAGGTTCGACTGGTCGTCCGGCGTACCGACGGTCGGGGTGCGGTCGACGGTCGGCTCGTCGTGCGACACGAGGTGCACCACCGAACTGCGAACCGCGTCTCCGTTGAAGAGGTTGCCCGACACCGGGTTGCCGTTGTCTTCGAGAAGGTCGTCGAGGTCGGCATCGGGGGCGAATCCGGAGAGGTCGTTGTTTCCGTCGGATGACCCGAGCGCCGTCAGCTCCTCGGTGAACTCGGATGCCGGGATCTCGACGATGTAGTCGCCTTCTGGCAGGTCAGTGAAGAGGTACTCGCCCGCGGCGTTCGTGGTCGCCGTCGCCTGGCTGCCGTCTGCACGCAGGAAGGGCGATCCGTCGCTCAGGTAGAGCAGCAGGGTGACGTCTTCGAAGTAGCCGTCTGCATCGTCGTGGCCGTTGTTGTCGCCATCGTCGAACACGACGCCGCCGAGCTCCATCTGGTAGAAGGAGAAGTCCTCGAACAGGTTGGTGTTCGCGTCGGGACGCACGCTGTCATTGACGAAGTCCTCGACGGTGTTCTCGCCGGTCGGCATGAACCCGGCGTCAGTGGTGAAGGGCTCTCCGTCGATGTCGGAGTAACCCGCTCCGCCCGTTCCGTGGTCGCGGCCGTCGTTCGCGTAGGTGGACGTCGCACCCGCGGATCCGTACCAGCCCTCGAGAACACCGCCAGACGCGAAGTTGATGGCGGGAACAGTGACCCGGTACTCGGTGTCGTCGAGCAGTCCGGTGAAGAGGTAGAGGCCGTTGATGCCGGTGGTCGTGGTCGCGACGACGGCATCCGTCGACTGCAGCCGCAGCTCGACCACGGCGTTCACAACCGCTGCGTCGGTGGACGAGTCCCAGACGCCGTCGTTGTCGAAGTCGTACCACAGGTGGTTTCCGACAGAGATCGAGTAGAAGCCGAAGTCGACGGAGAAGTTGGACTGTTTGTCGTCGATGCGCGGCGCGGTCTGGCCGGCGTCGTCGTCGGTCGCGTCATCCGCGCCGTATTGCTCGTTGACCGGCTCGTCGGCGAAGGCGCCACCGAGAGAGACGGCGCCAGAGAGCCATCCGGTGGTGACAGCAACGCTCTTCTGCACCTCGCCGTTGCTGTCGTTGTCGACGTCACCGTCGGCATCCGCAACAGACACGGTCGAACCGATGAAACCGGTGAGCGCCGCCGGGTCGATGAGCGCGGATGCCGGGCCGCTCGACGACTGGGCTGCCGGAATGTAGACGTGGTAGTCGCCTGCCGCGAGATTGGTGAACTCGTAGAACCCGTCGGCGTCGGTCACCGTCTCGGCGATAGTCGCAGACGAGGAATCGAGAAGCTGCACCAGAACGCCCCCGATACCGGGCTCGCGGTCGACCCCGACACCGTCGACGGTGCCGTTGTTGTTCCAGTCCGCCCAGACCAGGTTGCCGATGCGGTAGATCGGCACGCCCACGAAACCGAAGTCAACGGTGAGGTACGAGTCGATATCGCGGTAGAAGCCGGACGCGGCGTTGGCCTCTGTCTCGGCCAGGTCGTCGGGGCCGGTGCCCGTGTTGCCGGCAACGGTGTCCTGCTCGGCGGTGACGGCCGTCGCTCCCCCGATGGCGATGGTGATCGGGGCGCTCACCGAGACGTAGCCGGCGAAGGCGTCACCGTCATCCAGGTTGTCGTCGGCGACGCCGTTTCCGGCGGTGCCGGGAGACGACAGTCCCGTGGGTCCGGCAAGCGCGGGGACTGCCACGAAGTAGCGCCCGGGCTCGAGGTGCCCGAAGGTGTAGTTGCCCTCGGCGTCGGTGACGGTGGAGCCGAGGTACTCGTCGTGCCCGGCAGCCGTACCCGGCTCGAAACTGTTGTCATTGGCGCCATTGTCGCGCCAGAGCTCGAGGCCGAGTGCGCTGATGCCGCTCTCGCCGCTGTCGAACTCGCCATCGGCCTGGTCGGCGCCCGGCCCTTCGTCGATCCAGACCTGGTTGCCGATGCGCAGGCCGGCGAAGAAGCCGAAGTCGACGGTCTGGTTCGACCGGTCGTCGCGAATCGCGCCGTTCTCGGCACTCGCTCCGGTGTTGCCGTCGGCCTCACCCGTGGGCTCGCTGTGGTCGGCTGCGCCCGCGGCTCCGCCGAGAGTGACGGCGCCCGAGGTCCACCCGCCGGTGGTGCTGTCGGGCTCGGCGTTGTTGTCGTTGTCGATTCCGCCGTCGGCGTCGGGCACGGTCGGGCCGGCCTCGCGCCATCCGCTGAGCACCGATTGGGACGGTACGTGCACGAGGTAGTCGCCGGCGGGCAGTGCGGTGAACTCGTAGCGACCGTTGCCACCCGTCGTCACGCTGGTGACGAGGCTGTCAGCGGAGTCAAGCTGCCCGGCCGTAGTGCCGTCATCGGTATAGAGCTCGACGAGGACACCGGAGATACCCGGCTCGCCGGAGTCGACGAGACCGTCGTCGTCGTAGTCGCGCCAGATGAGGTTGCCGAGCTGGTACTCCGGCACCGGCGAGAAGCCGAAGTCGACCGCTAGGTTGGAGCTGTCGTCGGGCACGGAGAAGCCCAGCGCCGCGTCAGCGTCGCCCTCCGCTGCGCTATCGCCATTGCTCATCGACCCCGCGTCGAGCACGACCAGGCGGGAGACCGAGGCATAACCGCTGCCCGGCTCGCCCTGGTCGCGCTCATCGGCGGAGAAGCCCGCGGCGCCGTACCCGGTCGAGCTGCGCAGACCATCGAGTGCCGACGAGTTGACCACGCCGACGAAGTACGAGCCCTCGGTGAGAGCACCTGCGCTCGAGGGGGTCGTGTAGAAGGTCGCGTCACCGACGTAGTAGTGCCCATCGGCGTCCGTGGTGGCGTAGCCGATGACGCTGTCGGCGGGGTTGAGCACGCCGTCGCCGTCGTCGCGGATGATGTCGACACGAACCCCGGGGATTCCGGCCTCGCCGTTGTTGACGATTCCATCGTCTTCAAAGGCCGGGTCGCCGTTTCCGTCGTCGACCCACACGGTTGATCCCACGCGCAGGCGGTAGAAGCCGAGGTCGACCGTGAGGTTCGACTGGGCGTCGGCCCGCGCGCTGACGGCGTTGGCCGCTGCCTCGGCGTCGCCGTCGGCGATGTCGTGCGCATCGGTCTCGCCAGTCGGCTCGCTCGAGTCGTAGGGGTCTGCCGTGTCGCCGACCGTGAGCAGACCGGTCACCCAGTCGGCACCCGACAGGGCTCCGTTGTCGTCGTTGTCGTCGATGTCGGACTCGGGGTTCGACGACCCGGTCGAGCTCACCATGCCGTCCAGGGCTCCGGCGGCGATGAGGGCGGCGAGGCCGGAGTCCACCGGCGTCTGGTCACCCGGCACGAGCACGCTGTAGTTGCCCGGCGCGAGCCCGTCGAAGGCGTAGCGCCCATCGGCGTCGGTCACCGTCTCGGCCACGAGGGCCGGGGTAGCCGCGTCGTCAAACAGCTGCACGAGAACGCCGGCGATGCCGGGCTCGCCGCTCTCTGCCGTTCCGTTGTTGTTGTAGTCCCACCAGAGGAGGTTTCCGATGCGGTACGACGGCACCTCGATGAATCCGAAGTCGATCGTCAGGTCGGAGCTGGCGTCGGGAACAGATACGGGGGCGAGCGCGCTGCCCTCGGTGTACTCCGCCTCTGCCGTCGGGGCGCTGGCAATCGTCAGGGTGACCGACGCCTCTGATGCGTACCCGGCAGACGGCTCACCGTCGTCCACCCCGTCAACGCCGGCGGTGGTGGTCTGGCCGGAGGACGAGAGCAACCCGGTGAGGGCACCAGCGATGATCGGAGACGGAAGCGCGTCGCCGGTTACCTGGGTCTGAGTGCTGGGAATGCGCACGCTGTAGTTGCCAGAGACCAGGCCGGTGAATGCATAGTGGCCGCCACCAGTCGTCACCGTCTCGGCGACCGGGCCCAGCGTGTTGTAGAGCTGCACGAGAACACCATCGATGCCCGCTTCACCGTTGTTGAGAATCCCGTCGTCGGCGAAGGCGAGGGTGCCGTTGCCGTTGTCGAGCCACACGGTCGAGCCAATGCGGCCGAGCGGGTAGAAGCCGAAGTCAACCGTGACGTTGCTCTGGGCGTCGGTGCCCGAGCCGCCGTCGTCATCGTCCGTTGTCAGATCGTCGCGCAGAACCTCGTCTGTCGGCTCTGTCTGCGTCGTTGCGCCGCTGAGGTCGCCAATGGCGAAGACTCCCGATCGCCATCCGCCCGTGCCGACAGCGCCATTGTCGTCGTTGTCGTCGGCATCCACCCCGGGTGCGCCCGCGTCAGTCGTCGACGACGCGAGGCCGTCGAGTGCGGTCGGGACAACACCCACTCCGCTCTGCACCGACGGGATTCGCACTTCGTAGTCACCCGCCACGAGGTTCTCGAAAGCGTACGTGCCACTCGCGTCGGTGACCGTCGAGTCGATGACGGTGCCCGTGCCGTCGAGCAGCTGCACGAGCACGCCCTCGATGCCCGGCTCGCTCGGCGCGTCGACTCCGCCCTGGGCCAGCCCGTCGTTGTTGAGATCGCGCCAGACCAGGTTGCCGATGCGGTAGAGCGGAACGTCGATGAAACCGAAATCGACCTGGAGGTTGGAGCTCGCGTCGGCATAGGCCCACCCGCTGCCGCCGTCGGCTTCCGCCTCGGCCGAGCCATCGGATCCGGTGCCGGTGTCGCCGGGTACGGTGTCGCTCTCGGCGGTGGGCTCGCCGCCCAGGCTCAGCACGACCGGCGCGGAGACCGAGAGGTAGGCAGAGCTCGCACCCGTTCCGCGTGCGCCGTCATTGTCGTTGTCGGCTGTCTCCGGCGCCGCCGACGGGACCGTGCCCGATGGCTGCACATCGTTGCCCGCGATGGACTGGATGACGACGAAGTAGGTGCCAGCGGCAAG
>JAAFHU010000169.1 GCA_013297645.1 Actinomycetota bacterium | reverse complement strand
CGCGGTGTGCAGCACGAAGGAGAGGGGCAGCGCCGAGAGCAGCTGGCCGAGCTGGCCCACGGTTCCCATCGACTGGGTGAGGAAGGGCAGGATGCGCCCGCTGAACCACCCGGCGATCAGGCGCGAGACCGAGATGAAGGTCATCGCGTCGCCCGCTCCCAGCAGGATGCGCCCGACGATCGCGACCCCGATCGTCGGCGAGAAGGCGAGCACGAGCTGGCCGACGGCCATGAGTGCGGCCCCCGCGAGGATCAGCTTGCGCGGGCCCACGCGGTCGAGCGCGACGCCCACCGGAATCTGCAGGGCCGCGTACACGATGATCTGCACGACGGCCAGGCTCGAGAGCGCCGCAGCCTGCACATCGAAGCGGGCGGTGGCGTCGACGCCGGCGATGCCCAGCGAAGTGCGCTGCATGACCCCGACGAGGTACGCGAAGGTGCCGACCGAAACGACCAGCCAGGCGCGTTTCGAGTTCACCAGGCAAGCCTAGCTAGCGGACGACTCCTCGCCGTTGCGTCGCGTGGCGAGGAAGTTCTCGAGCTCCGCGGCGATGTCGTCGGCGCTGGGCAGCTCACCGTCGACGTCGGTCAGCGGCGACCGCAGCGGGTTGTCGAGCATGTAGTTGTCGTGACGCTCCTCGAGGGTCGCGACGAGCTTGGCCAACTCCGCGTTGTTCGCGACCTGTTCGCCGATGCGCCCGAGGAACTCGGCGCCCTCGTCGCGCAGGCCGTCCGTCGGAAAGATGAGCCCCGTTGCGGCGCTGATGCTCTCGAGCGCCTTGACGGCAGCCATCGGGTACTCGGCGTCAGAGAGGTAGTGGGGAATCAGCAGCACGAAGCCCGCGGTCGGGTGCCCGAGCTGCTGCAGTCGGTACTCCACCAGGTGCAGGGCGTTCGCCGGAACCTGCGTGTGGGGCTTCCAGATCGACATGGCATCGGTGAGCTCGTGGCGGTTGCCGCTCACGGTGACGCCGATCGGGCGGGTGTGCGGCACTGGCATGGGGATGGCGTGCACCCAGGTGGTCGTCTTCACCGCGAAGCGGTCGACGAGCGCCAGCACCGCAGCGGTGAAGGCTTCCCACTGGAAGTCGGGCTCGAAGCCGGTGAGCAGCAAGAACTGCTGGCCGATCTCATCCTTCGCCAGGTAGAGGTTGAGCTTCGCGGGCTGGTAGTCGGTGAGGTGCGTCTGGTCGAAGTAGATCGTCGGCCGGCGGGCACGGTAGTCAAGCAGGGAATCGACGTCGAACTGCGCGACGATCTCGGGGTCGAAGGTGTCGAGCAGGTACTCGCTGAGCTGGGTGACGCCGGCCCCGGCATCCGCGAATCCGGTGAGGCCCGCGATGAGCGGCAGACCGAGCGGAACGGTCTCAGCGAGGCTCGAGAGTTCGTACAGGTCGTCCGGGTTGCGCATTCTTCAACTCTAGACGCGGGCTATCAGGCGATACCGGCGCCGGCGCCCGCCCGCGTCATGCCCTGAGCGAACAGGAGCCTCGCCGATAGGAACCTACGATTGACCCATGACCGTTCCCGCTCTCGCCGTGACCACTGCCGCCCTCGACACCATCGAGGCCGACGTGCTCGTCATCGCCGTCAAGCGGTCGGATGACGGACCCCAACTGCTCACCGACAACCCCGCTCTGCTGGCGCTGCAGCCGTCGCTCGCACTGGTGGGAGTCACGGCATCCACCGACGAGCTGCGCCGCCTGCCCCTCGCGGGCTTCGCCGCCAAGAGCCTGGCCCTCATCGGCGTCGGCTCGGATTACACGGTCAACGACCTGCGCCTCGCCGCCGGCGCCGCGACCCGCCAGCTCAAGGGCGTTGGCTCGATCGCCCTCGCCCTGCCGACGACGGATGACGAGGGGGTTATCGCCGTGCTCGAGGGCGCCGCGATCGGCGCCTACGCCTACACCGAGCACCGGGTCGCGTCGCTCGCGGCAACCAAGCTTCCGGCGTCATCGGTGATCGTTGTCGGGTCTGATGACGCGGCACTCGCCGAGCGGGCAGCCATAATCGCGACGGCGCTGCACCGGGTTCGCGACCTCGTGCTCGCGCCGCCGTCCCATCTCTACCCCGAGACCCTCGCGCAGGCGGCGGTCGACGCTGCGGCCGGAACCGACGCGACCGTCGAGGTGCTGCGCGAGGCCGAACTCGAGGCCGGCGGCTTTGGCGGCATCCTCGGGGTAGGCGGGGGCTCGGTGCGGCCGCCCCGACTCGTCAAGGTCAGCTACTCCCCCGCTGGCGCCACGAAGCACCTCGCCCTCGTCGGCAAGGGCATCACCTTCGACACCGGCGGGCTCACACTCAAGCCGGCGACGGGAATGGTGGGGATGAAGTACGACATGACCGGGGCGGCGACCGTGCTCGCAGTGGCGCTCGCGGCATCCGCCCTGAAACTGCCCGTGCGCGTGACCGCCTGGCTGTGCATCGCAGAGAACATGCCCTCGGGGTCGGCGACCCGGCCGAACGATGTGCTGGTGATCCGCGGCGGTACCACCGTCGAGAACCTCAACTCCGACGCCGAGGGCCGCCTCGTGCTCGCCGACGGCCTCGTCGCCGCGAGCGAGGAGCACCCCGACGCGATTATCGACGTGGCTACCCTCACGGGCGCGGCGCGCGTGGCACTCGGCAACCGGTACGCCGGCGTCATGGGCGACGAGACGCTTGTCGTCGACGTGGTCGAGACGGCCAAGCGCGTCGGCGAGACCATGTGGCCGATGCCGTTCCCCGCCGAGCTGCGCGCCATGCTTAACTCCGAGGTGGCCGACATCGCCAACGTGAAGCCCGGCAACACCGCAGCCGGCATGCTGCTCGCAGGTGTCTTCCTCAAGGAGTTCGTCGGCTCGGTCGGCGAGGGCGCTGAGAAGCGCCAGATTCCCTGGGCGCACCTCGACATCGCCGGGCCTGCCAACAATGAAGGCGGCGGATGGGGCTACACCGGCACCGGGCCGACCGGCGTTGCTGTACGAACCCTGATCACCCTCGCAGAAGGCTTCGCGCAGCAAGAATAGAGCGGGCGCGGGTAGTACAGTCGTTAGGGCGACAATTGCCGCCCACCCCCTCGATCGCCGCACACCCTGCGAGCTGGTCAATCACACACCACCTTTCACAAAGGGAGCTGCCGAGTGTCCGAACAGAACTTTGACCTTGTGGTACTGGGCGCAGGAAGCGGTGGCTACGCTGCTGCGCTGCGCGCGAGCCAGCTGGGAATGACCGTCGGACTCATCGAGAAGGGCAAGCTCGGCGGCACCTGCCTGCACGTCGGCTGCATCCCGACGAAGGCCCTGCTGCACTCCGCCGAGGTCGCTGATGTGACCCGCGAGTCAGCCAAGTACGGGGTGAACGCGACCTTCTCCGGGGTCGACGTGCCCGCCGTCATCAAGTACCGCGAAGAGGTCGTGACCAGCAAGTTCAAGGGCCTCACCGGCCTCATCAAGGCCCGTGGCATCACCGTCATCGAGGGCGAGGGCAAGTTCCTCGGCGGCACTTCCGTGCAGGTCGGCGCCGACACGATCACCGGTAAGAACCTCGTTCTCGCCACCGGCTCCTACTCGCGCTCGCTGCCCGGTCTCGAGATCGGCGGCAAGGTCATTACGTCGGAGCAGGCCCTGCAGCTCGACTACGTGCCCAAGAAGGTCGCCGTGCTCGGCGGCGGCGTCATCGGCGTCGAGTTCTCGAGCGTCTGGAAGTCGTGGGGTGCCGACGTGCACATCATCGAGGCGCTCCCCCACCTCGTTCCGAACGAAGACGAGTCGGTCAGCAAGCAGTTCGAGCGCGCCTTCCGCAAGCGCGGCATCGAGTTCACCCTCGGTGTGCGCTTCCAGTCCGTCGCCCAGAACGACCAGGGTGTCGTTGTGACCCTGGAGAACGGCGCGACCATCGAGGCGGACCTGCTCCTCGTGGCCGTCGGCCGCGGGCCGTCGACCGCCAACCTCGGATTCGAGGAGGCCGGCGTCACCATCGACCGCGGCTTCGTCATCACCAACGAGCGCCTCGCCACCAACCTGCCGAACGTCTACGCCGTCGGCGACATCGTGCCGGGCCTGCAGCTTGCCCACCGTGGATTCCAGCACGGCATCTTCGTCGCCGAGGAGATCGCGGGACTCAACCCGGTCGTCATCGACGACCTCAACATCCCCAAGGTGACCTACAGCGACCCCGAGGTCGCCTCGATCGGATACTCGGAGGCGAAGGCCGCCGAGAAGTTCGGAGCCGACAAGATCTCGAGCTACGACTTCAACCTCGCCGGCAACGGCAAGAGCCACATCATCGGCACCTCCGGCTCGGTGAAGGTCGTTCGTGTGAACGACGGTCCGATCGTCGGCGTGCACATGATCGGCGCACGCGTCGGTGAGCTCATCGGCGAGGCG
>JAAFHU010000168.1 GCA_013297645.1 Actinomycetota bacterium | reverse complement strand
GGCGGGTGGCTGCGTTGCCGCGGGCCACTGCGGCGGCGGGGCCGCGGCAGGGGGCTGGGCAGGCGGGTAGACCGGAACTGCGGGCTCGGCGCCATCCTCCGGCTTCTTCGGCGGGAGGTTCCAGTTGAAGGGCTGCGGAGGATTCGGGTCGCTCACGCGAGCCCCAGATCGCTGAGGCCTATCGCGTAGTAGTACGGGTAGCCAGCCGCCTCGATAATCGCCTTGGCCTCGGTGCCGCGATCGACGACGACCGCGACCGCGACCACTTCGGCGCCCACCTTCGTGAGCGCCTCAATGGCCTTGAGGGGCGAGCCGCCGGTGGTTGAGGTGTCTTCGAGCACGATGACCCGCTTGCCCTCGAGATCGGGGCCCTCGACCTGCCGGCCGCGGCCGTGGTCCTTGGGTTCCTTGCGCACGACGAAGGCGTCGTAGCTCTTGCCGAGGGCAGCACCCTGGTGCAGCACCGCGGCCGCGATCGGGTCGGCGCCCATGGTGAGCCCGCCGACAGCGTCGACGTCGTCGATGTCCGCAATGAGGTCGACCATGACCTTGCCGATGAGCGGGGCGACGCGGTGGTCCAGGCTCACCCGGCGCAGATCGACGTAGTAGGTCGCCTTCTTGCCGCTCGTGAGCGTGAAGTCCCCGTGGAACACGGCGTCAGCCTTGATGTACTCGATGAGCTGCTGCTTCGCGTCGGTCACTTCTACAGACTACCGACCGCGTGGGAGGGCGGTAGTACCGTGGAGGCATGCGCGTAGCGACCTGGAACGTCAACTCGATTCGCTCGCGCGTCGGCCGCGTCGTCGATTGGATGGTGCGCGAAGACGTCGACGTGCTGGGCATGCAAGAGATCAAGTGCAAGCCCGAGCAGTTCCCGGCCGAGGCCTTCGAGGAGGCCGGCTACGAGGTGGTCGCCCACGGCCTCAACCAGTGGAACGGCGTCGCCTTCGCAAGCCGGTTGCCGATGACCGACGTCGCCACCAGTTTCGAGAACCAGCCCGGCTTCCTCAAGGGCGCCGAGGGCCCCGATCAGCCGCTCGAGGCGCGCGCCATCGGCGTCACGGTCGAGGGCGTGCGCCTGTGGAGCCTGTACTTTCCCAACGGCCGAGCGCTCGGCGACCCGCACCTCGCCTACAAGCTCGACTGGTACGCGAAACTGCAGGCGGCATCAGCAACGTGGATGGCGGCCAATCCCGGCCACCCCTACGCCATCATGGGCGACTTCAACGTCATCCCGCTCGACGAGGACAACGGCGACCCCGACATCGTGGTCGGCCTCAGCACACACGTCAGCCCCGAGGAGCGCGCCGCCTTCGCCGCGCTCGAGACGATCGGCCTGCGCGATGTCGTGCGGCCACTCGTGCCCGAGGGCTTCACCTACTGGGATTACAAGCGCCTCAAGTTTCCGCGCAACGAGGGCATCCGCATCGACTTCGTGCTCGGCAACACCGAGTTCGCCGACCTGGTGAGCGGTGCGAGCATCCACCGGGAGGAGCGCAAGGGCGACGCCCCGAGCGACCACGTGCCCGTGCTCGTCGACCTCACGGTCGCGGCCGAGGACGGCGACGACAACTGGTGGTCCTAACCCTTTAGCAAGAACGCGATCAGCACGAGCACCGGGATGCACAGCACGGTCGTCAGCAGGATGGTGTCGCGGGCGATGACCACGCCCCGCTCGTAGCGCTGGGCATAGTTGAACACGTTCTGCGCCGTCGGCAGGGCGGCCAGCACGACGATGGCGAACAGCTCGTGGCCCGTCATGCCGAAGACGTAGTGCGCGAGGGCAAAGGCGACCAGCGGCATGAAGGCCAGCTTGAGGATCGTGGCGAGCACGACATCCCGTCGTCCTGTTCCCGGTTCCAGCAGGCGCGAGCCGCTGAGCGACATGCCGAAGTTGATGAGGAGCACACCGACGGCGCCCGCCCCGAGCAGGTGGAAGGGCTCGAGAACGACCGCGGGCAGCTCGACGCCCGACACTGCTACGAGAACGCCGAGGGCCGAGGCGATGAGCAGGGGGTTGCGCACCGTCTGCAGCAGCACGGATCCCACCGAGAAGTGGCCGCTGACGCTGCCGCCGAGCAGGGCGAGGGCGATCGGCGCGAAGACGAGAAGCTGCGCGAGCACGACCGGGGCGGAGTAGGAGGCGTCGCCGATGACGTAGGCGGCGACCGGAATCCCGATGTTGTTCGCGTTGACGTACCCGCTCGCGAGGGAGCCGATGACGACCTCGGGCAGTCTGCGCTGGAAGAGCAGCGATGCGACGAGCGCGAAGACCGCGAAGCAGGCGATCGCGGCGATCGCCGACACGAGCAGCCGCGACGAGAAGAGCGCGTGCACATCGGCCTCGGCGAGGATTGTGAACAACAGGCTCGGGGTGAGAACGAAGAAGACCAGGCGGCTGAGCACGTAGGGCGCGTGCTCGCCCAGCAGCCCGAAGCGTCCAACGGCGAAGCCGACCACGACGATGAAGCCGATGATCGCGAATCCCTGCAGCACACCGATCATGCTCCAAGCCTATTCGCGCAATTAAGCTGCGCCGACAGCCGATCCGACGCGTGATCAGAGGAGCCGATCACAACCACGCGCCGCGATCATGCGGATAGCGTTGAGACACCGAGACCTGAGGAGGTAGAACCATGTCCGAATTGTCGATTGTTGGTGAGCCCGAGGTTCTCGAAGACGTCGCCTCCCACCCCGCGTGGATCGCGCTCAAGGCCGCCATCGCCGAGCTGCAGCCGCTGCAGGGCCAGGACGGCTCGGTCGCCAGCCCCACACCCCAGGCGATGACGCTTGTTGCAGCGATCATCGACGCGGTGGCGCAGCTCGCCCCGCTCTTCCCGCATGACGAGGCGTACCTTGCCGCAGTCGCCATCGACTTTCAGCGCTGGGCCAGCCAGGGACTCGGCGTCCCCGACTTCCTTGACTCCCTCGAGCAGTTCCAGCCGCAGCAGAACCGGGTCGACGGGCTGCGCCACCTGGTCGTCTTCCCGATGTACACGCAGAACGGCAGCACCAACCGCCTCGTCGAGGCCGTGATCGTCGAGGTCATCTGGCCCGAGTTCGTCGCCGAGCTCGAAGCGGGCGAGTACTCGAACAAGCTCTTCGTGCCCGTGCGGTTCGTCGACTTCACCGCGGGCTACGACACGAACTCCGCCGTGCTCTTTCCCGAGAGCGTCGCGATGCGCAGCATCCCCACCTTCACCTGGGGGGCGATCTTCGCGGACCGCGAGGCGGCGCGCTTCCGCCGCGTCGTGCGCGCGGCTTCCGAGATCACCCACCTCGACCTGCCCGAGGGGGCTGCGCGCCTGCTCGGCGACCAGCGGCTCGCCGAAGAGACCTTCGTCATGTGGGACCTCATCCACGACCGCACCCACATGCGCGGCGACCTGCCCTTCGACCCCTTCATGATCAAACAGCGCATGCCGTACTTCTTGTACTCGCTCGAAGAGCTGCGCTGCGACCTGACCGCGTTCCGCGAGGCCGTGCGGCTCGAGAGGGACGAGGCGACGGATGCGGTCACCCGCGACCGCGCCCAGCTGGTTCAATACGCCGTGATCTTCGACCGCATCTTCCGGTTCGCGATCACCGGGTCGCGCGTGCGCAACTACGACGGGGTCGGCGGGCAGCTGCTCTTCGCCTGGATGCACCAGCACCACGTGCTGCACTGGACCGACACATCGCTCTCGTTCGACTGGCCCGCCGTGGCCGACGTGGTCATCGCCCTCGGGCACGAGATCGAGGACCTCTACTGGAAGTCGATCGACCGCCCCAAGGTCGCGCACTGGCTGGCCGCCTACGCGATGGTCTCGCAGACGCTGACGCCCCACCCGGCGTCGGCCTGGGCTGCGGGCCTGCCGAAGCAGACCCTCGAGGGCGCGCCGAAGGGGTACACCGACGCCGTGATGGACGACGAGTTTCCGCTCAGCATGTTCTACGAGGCCCTCGCCAAGAAGATGGCCGACGTCATCGAGTCGACCAAGGGCATCACGGCCGCGCACTAGTTGTTCGGCGGCGCTCGCGCCAGTCCCGCGCGGTCGGGGCCCGGAGTACGTACGGTAGGGGAATGACCCGCGACGAGAACCACCCGGAAGAGCTCTACACCGGGCCCATCGACCTACCGGGCGCGAGCGGGGCCGCCCCCGACGACACCGATACCGAGCCCGTCGAGATCAGCTACGACGAGCAGCGGTACCCGGCGCGGCCGAAACGGCTTCGGCCGCGCGACCAGTTCCGCAGCGGCAGCGTGCGCCGTGTCGCGACCGACCCCCGCACCGCGACGGGCACCAACCCGTCATACGTGGAGTGGCTGGTGCGGCAGTCGATGCTCAAAGACGCCGATGTGCTGGCCCGCGAGCTGTCTGGGCAGCCGACGATGTGGCGCAACCCGTATGCGCGTCCTGACGCCCGTCGGGCGATTGCTACCACCGACGTGTGGTTCTCTGCCTACCCGATCTCGCTCATCACCCGCCCCGGGCAGTCCTACCTCGCAGCCCTCGGCGACGAGGAGCTGTGGTCGGCCTTCGAGCGGGTGGGC
>JAAFHU010000167.1 GCA_013297645.1 Actinomycetota bacterium | reverse complement strand
GTTGGCATCGTACGTGAACACGAGCGTCACCTCGCCCGCATCGCCGGGGTCGTCTTCGCAGGGTCCGCCGGATGCACAACCGCCACGGCCATCTCCGCACGCGAGCACGAGCACGGCCATGCAGGCAACGAACGGAGACGGGCGCATCACGATGCGCGGTCTCATGGGCTCCTGGCGACGCCGCTGCGGGAGCACGAGGAGCACGAACACGAGCCCCCACACCGGAAATCCGCGTTCACCGGCCATCCCGCATCCGGCCGCCTCACCGCCATCCGCGGCCCCACAGTCGTCGGACCGATCTCCGGGGTCCAGCGATGCACCAGTGACCGAGGTTAGCCGGTTGTCGCCGTCCCAGGTGAGGGTTCGGCCGGCGCCGGCGGTCATCATGCCGCCCGCGTCATACGTGTACCCATTCGCGCCGGCCGTGGTGACGGCGTGCGGCTGCGAGCCCTCGTAGCGGTAATCGCCGAATCGGGAGCTATACGTGATGTTGCCGATCACATCGTATTCCAGCGTCTGATCGTGCTCCGAGCTCGAGCTGTTGATCGCCGCGATCAGACGATCGAGCTCGTCGTACTCATAGCTCCAGCCCTCGTTCTCGAACGAGCTGGTGACCTTGGTGATCAGGCCCTTGTCGTTGCGAGTGTACTCGAGATCCTGGATGGCGACCCCGCCCGCCGTCGTCGAGATCGCGGTCAGCCACCTGCGCTGCGGCGAATATCGCCGGGTGGTCACCGTGCCGTTGGCATTCTCCAGCCGCGTCAGCTGGCCGTCGGCATCGTAGACCGCGGCGTCGACGTAGCCCGGAATCGACCGCAGACGGCCGGCGCCGTCGTAGGCGAGCGGCTCGCCCGGCGTGCCCAGGGTGCCGCCGTCGGGGTAGATCGTCCACAGCTTGCGGCCTTCCTCATCGAACCCATGCTCGAACGCGTAGCTCTCGCCGTCGATCGTGCGAACGGTCTTGACGATGTTGCCTGCGACGTCGTGGTCGAACGTCTCACTGCCAGCAGTGTCGGTCATGCTCGTGAGTCGACCGAGGTTGGCGTGCCCATCGCGAGCCTCGTCGTAGGTCCATGACACGGTGACCGCCGCATCGGTGCCTGCGAGGCTCGTCTTGTCGATCTTGCGGCCGAGCGCGTCGTAGCTCAGCTCGGTACGCTGGCCCTTGCCATCGGTCTGCGCAACGAGCCGATCCATACCATCGTGCTCGTAGGTCCACGTACCCGAGTCCGGATCCACCATGCGAACCGTCCTGCCCAGCGAATCCGTCTCGTAGGAGATGACGTTGCCGAGCGGATCGGTGGACCTGGACAGGTGGCCGCGCGCGTCGTAGACGTACGTCGTGGTCGCGACCGCATCGTCGACGAGCTCCTCGTGGGCGATGCGGTGCCCGTAGGAGTCGTGGCGGTCGGTCTTCGCGTGGCCCAGCTCGTCGGTCTTCGTCACCGACCAGAGGCCGTAGCTCGTGGTCGTGTAAGCCCCGTCAGGGTGGGTGACTCGGGTCGGACGGTCGAGCGCATCGTATTCGAACGTCGTGGCGTACGCCTCCGCCTGCCCCGCGTAGTACGGCACGGTGGTCTCCGCCACTTGGTCGCGCGCGTTGTAGGAGATGTCGACCTGGATGTCACCGGTCGTGGCGTCAGGACCCTTGGCAACCGTACGCCAGGTGCGACCCTGGTAGTCGACGTCGCGCCGGGGACCCATCGGGTCGGTCGTACCCCCCGCCATGGACCGTTCGATCATCGCGCTGGCGGCCTGGTCGCTGGGCGTCGCGTCGGTCGTGCGGCATTTGGAATCGTAGGGCTTCGCACTCGGCTGGCCGTTGTCGTCGTTGGTCTTCGTCGGCGCCTCACAAAGGGGGTCGCTCGCTCCGCCGCCGCGCACCGTAGCATTGGCTCCGCTCATCCCCTCTGCCGCTGAACCCCGGACGCGGCGCTTGCCATCGAAGTAGATCCGGGTCCACCGCGGGTCGGCCGTGCCATCGGCCGCCGGCCGCTCGACGAGCTCGTGCTGGCTACCGGGGCTCCCCAGGTCGACCCACGTGTGCCGCTCGAAATTGCCGCCGGGCTCGACCCTCTCCGTCATCCGGCACAGCGGGTCGTAGGTCATCGTCGTCGGCTGACCGTTGAGATCGGTGGTCTCCGTCGGTGCTCCACAGACGAAGTCCCACGTGGTCGCGGTCGTCTGACCGAGGGCATTGGTCGCCGACGTCGGGTACAAATGGTAGGTAGGATCGAAGGCGAACTCGGTCCTCGCTCCGACCGCGTCCACGACGGCGGTGAGGTTGCCCCATGTGTCGTATTCCTTGCTCGTCTCCACGAACGAATCCGCGCTCGATAGCCAGCGCGCCGTTCGGGTGGGCAGGCCTGCCGTGGGGGCCTGATCCCAGCTCGCGGCACCGTCGTAATACGTGACCGTCTCGGTCAGCAGCGCGCCGCCCGTGCCGACCCCGGCGAACGTCTTCACGTCGGCGGGCTTGCTCACGATGTAGTCGGCCTTGTTGGACACGAACGTCGTCGACGTCGTGTCCTCGTCGCCATCGAGATCGTAGTCGCCGTGGTCGACCTCGACCGTGACCTCGCCGTACTCGTCGAACGTGCGGCTCGTGTACCTGCGCTTGCACTCGGTGCCCGGGCACTCGGCGCCAGAGCCGATGTACGTGTACTCCCATTCACCGGTCTGCTGCGAGGTCCACGGCACCGTCTCACCGTTGGTCGTGTACTCGTAGATCTGCGTTCGTAGGAGCTGGCCGTCTCCGGTGCGATGGTCGACCCGCTCCGGCTTGGACGCCGCGCCGTAATCCTGGCGGAACCAGGTCTCGACACGGGGGCAGACCGTCTCCCCCGCGATGCACGGCCGCGTCTCCATCTGGTAGCGGTAGCCGAGGAACCGCTTCTCGAGCCGGTCGTGCAGGCCGCCCGCGTACGCGTAGTAGGTCGTCGCCGAGCCCCCGCGGCCATCGTCGTCGGTCACCTCGGTCGCGGTCTGCATGAGCGGGGGGTTGTTGGTGTTGTCCCACGCCGACGACGGCGTGTAGCCGACGGAGGTCGTTCCGCCGAGGCTGTTCGTGAGCGATGCGAGGAGGTCGGGGTGCTCACCCCCGGTCAACAACCATACGCGGCGCCCCCACACGGGGCCTGCGGGGTACAGCTCGATCATCTCGGACAAGCCGTCGCCGTCGACATCGGCGGCCATCAGCTTGGTCGCGCTGTTGAACCCCATATCAGTGTCGGACACTCCTGCGACGAAGCGGCCGCCGTCTGAAAGCCAGATCCGCCGCCTGTACAGGCCGAACCCGTAGTTGTCCAGCTCGATGAGATCCGACTTGCCGTCGCCGTTGACGTCGATCGCCACGTACCAGTTGTCGGCGTCGAAGGGGGCCCCGGGTTCATCCGACCCCAGGGTGAACGAGTTGCCCGTCGACAGCCAGGCTCGACGGTGGTTGACGGTCGCGACCGGGTGGATGTGAAGCAGGTCCGTCTTGCCGTCGCCGTTGATGTCCATCGCGAAGAATCGCGAGTCCTGGTGGAAGGCGATGCCGGGCTCGTCCGAGCCCTCGGTGAAGCCGGTGCCCGTGGAGATCCAACTAACGCGTCGGTAGGACAAGATGCTCCGGCGTAGCTCGAGCAGATCCGACTTGCCGTCGCCGTTGATGTCCATCGCGAGAAAATGCGAGTCATCGCCATAGCTCGACCCCGTCTCGATGTCGCTCGCCTCGTCGAAGCCGCTGCCGTTCGAGATCCACGTGCGCAGGTGGCCCCACCCCAGCAGGCCGGGGTAGACCTCGAGGATGTCGGTCCTTCCGTCGCCGTCGACGTCCATCGGCAAGAAGCGCGCGTCCGGGTTGCTCGACATGCCGGCCTCGTCGGACGTCTGGTCGAAGCCGGCGCCGTTCGAGATCCAGGTCCGGCGCCGCATCGTGGTCACGGCCGGATACAGCTCGAGCATGTCGGTCTTGCCGTCGCCGTCGATGTCGATCGCGAAGGCCTGCGTGTCCGCGCCGTTGGTCACCGTCAGGTCGAGGCTCCCTTCGTCGAACGCGGGGGCCCCGGCCTGGTAGTCGATCGTGATCGCAGGCAGGCTCGTACCGGATGTCACTGTTCCCGAGCCGTCGAGCTCCGCATCCGTGCCGAACTGCTGCACGCTCGAGAGGAGCGACCGCGACGTGGCGCCGCTGATCGTGTAGCCGAGCTCGTACGCGCGCAGGCGGCTGCCGCCCGCCATTACATCGATCGTCTTGATGCGGCCCCAGGCCGTGCGCATGGCGTTGCCGCCGATCGCCGCGAGCTCGTGATCCGGTCGAGCCTCGTAATGGAACGTGATGGTCGTGCCGGCATAGGTGACCGAATCGAGGTGCTCCCAGCAGCAGCCGAGCTGGTCGGTGCCCCAGTCGTAGCGCACGACGTTCGCCCTGGTGTCGATGACCTCGTGCAGGCCCCACTTGTAGACGTCCGCGCCGCCGTTCAGCGCAAGGACGGGCGCGTACACGTGTCGGATGCCGTCCTTGGCCGTGATCGTCCAGCGGCTGTCCGACCCGG
>JAAFHU010000166.1 GCA_013297645.1 Actinomycetota bacterium | reverse complement strand
CGGCCTCGGCGGCGCGACGTACTGGTTTTGGGACCGCTTCGTGCCCAGCGGTGACCGGGAGTTCTTCCTCTCGCAGTGGATCTTCTTCGGCGCCGACGCGCCCGCGAACCTCGACTACCGCGGCCTCGACGCCCTGCTCAACTTCGTGCTCGGCATCGTCTTCCTCCTCACGCTTCCTTTCGTGACCCGCGGCCTCACCCGCCTGCACTGGCTGGTCGCGCGCGGCATGCTCGCCTCCTTCGCATCGGATGCGCTGCGCCAGCAGGTGGCTGCCGTCACCGCCTCGCGCGGCGCCGCCATCTCGGCCGAGGGGCAGTCGCTGCGCCGGCTGGAGCGCGACATCCACGACGGCCCCCAACAGCGCCTCGTGCGCCTGCAGATGGACCTCGCGGCCGCCGAGCGCCAGTTGGACGCCGACCCGGAGAAGGCCCGCGGCCTCATCACCGAGGCGATGGCGCAGTCCAAGGAGGCGCTCGAAGAGCTGCGCTCGCTCTCGCGCGGATTCGCCCCGCCGATCCTGCTCGACCGCGGCCTCGTCGCCGCGCTCGAGTCGGCGGCCGACCGCAGCCCGGTGCCCGTGAAGATCGTCGACGAGCTGACCGCCGCCCTGCCGCAGGAGATCGAGCGCAACGCCTACTTCGTCGCGAGTGAGGCGCTCGCCAATGTGGCCAAGCACTCCGGCGCGACCGAGGCGACCGTGCGGGTCTGGACCGATGACGAGCCCTCGCTGACGGTCGCCGTCTTCGACAACGGGCGCGGAGGAGCGGCCTCGACGGCAGGCCACGGCATCGCCGGGCTCGAGGAGCGTCTGCGCGGGCTCGGCGGCACCCTGCAGGTCGACAGCCCCGTGGGCGGGCCGACGAGCGTCGTCGCACACCTGCCGCTCCCTACACTGGAGGCGTGATCTCCGAGTCTCTTCGCGTGGCCGTTGCCGACGACTCGGTGCTGCTGCGCGAAGGGCTCGTGCGCGTGCTCGTCGAGGCCGGCTGCGACGTCGTCGGATCCTTCGGCGACGGCGATGAGCTGCTCGCCGCTCTGCCCGCGCTCACCCCCGACCTCGTGGTGCTCGACGTGCGCATGCCGCCCACCTACAAGGATGAGGGCGTGCGCGCCGCGATCGCGGCCCGCGCCCTGCAGCCCGGCCTCGGCATCCTGCTGCTGTCGCAGTACGTCGAGGTGGCCTATGCGCGCGAGCTGCTCAGCGACGGCTCCGGCGGCATCGGCTACCTGCTCAAAGACCGGGTCGCCAGTCTCGCGCAGCTCGAGGACGCCATCGCCCGCATCGCGGCCGGGGGAACGGTGCTCGACCCGGAGGTCGTCTCGCAACTGCTCGGCCGCCGCACGGATCCGCTCGCGACCCTGACGCCGCGCGAGCACGAGGTCATGGCGCTCATGGCCGAGGGGCGCACGAATGCGGCCATCGCATCCGCGCTGGTGATCGGCACGGGAGCCGTGGAGAAGAACGTCACGTCGATCTTCCAGAAGCTCGGACTCGACGACTCGGGCACCGACCACCGCAGGGTGCTGGCAGTGCTGGCCTGGCTGCAGAGGTAGGGCGACGATACAGTCACCCAGAGCTTGGCAACCGGGCGCTGGTCCTTCAGAGCATTGACAGCCACAACAAAAGCTTGAAATCATAGACAGATTGTTCTAGTAGTCCCGGGTCCGGAACTGCGCAGGCACAAACAAGCGGAGGCCCGGTCAGGTTGCGTCGACTCATGGCATTTGTTGTTATTGCCGTTGCGGCTACCGCCAGTCTGGTGGCTCCTCCAAACAGTGCACAGGCGACGCCTCCGTCCCCGGCGTCGCTGAACGGGGCCGCGTACCTTGCTCTCAACGTTCCAGGTTCGCTATTATCGGGCGCTTCGCCTGCGACCATTTCGGGGGCGAGCCTCGCAGTCGGACAGGCATTCGACTGGACGTATGCCGCCACGACTTACGCCGCGGTCTCGGGCACCTTTACGCCGACCCCGGTCAACCCAGGGGTCGTTCTCTCGCCGGCGGAAGAGGCCGCTTGGAACGAGATCGTGTCGGGGTTTCGCGGTGCTCCTGCAACACGTGCGACAACCCTGCTGAAGGGTGCAGGCGCCGTTGGAGTCGCCATCGGGGGATTCTCAGTAGGGCTGCAGGTCGGCTTCGGCGCACTTGAGATTTTCGGCGTGAACGCCGACGGAATGGCCTGTGCTGCGACGGGCGAAGGCGGCCGTCTGGCGCTGACCCTCTTGTCCGCCGCAGATTGCAGCGGCTGGGAGGGCATTCCCGAGGGATTCATCGCAAACGAGGACGCAACCGGGGGAAGTTGGGCACAATTCTGTAACACGAGCGGGACTTATTGCCTGAAGCTCTTGGGTTCTGCCGCGGGTTTTTGGAGAGCGTCAGCTATCTGGTCATCGAACCGGTTCTGGTGTTTTGATCGAACCGTAGGCTCAGGGGCGTTGCCTAGCGGAGACAGCCTGCGAGTGGAAATGCCCTCGATTGCTTCCTCGTTAGTGAATATCCCGCAATCCATGCCGGCAGGAAGCGGATTTGCAAGCTGGAGCGTTGATGTCTATACATCGGGCTCGGATCTTGTTAATCCCTATGTCTCCTCGCAATGGACTCCTTCATCCGTGATCTGCGCGGCCGGGACGGATGTCGTGGTCCAGACCCGTTACGCGGGCTACCCGTATGCGTACGAGATCGTCCCCCCGGTTCAAGATCCTCTACAGATGGGATATCGGACCGGCAGCTCCGGGGCGACGGTGTGGGCGACACCGCTGACCGGCAATCCGCTTCGGCTGCTTCGCTGCATTGTCACGTGGACGGGCGGCACTGCCTCGGCCGACTCGGCGACGTTCCGGGAGAGCGAAGGCGCGCTGCCGAATCCTGTTTGTCCGCCCGTTCCAGAGGATTCTGCATTCGAGTCGCTCGAGATCCGGGAAGTCAATCTGGAGGACAATTCTTGGTCAGTGGTCTATCTGCAAGATGCCACGGATGAGTATTCGGCGTGGTGGTCCGCCTACCCTGAATGCGTCAACGGATCGTGTCTCCTCGACCTGCAGCAAAGTAGCTTGAGCTGTTTCAGCTCTGGAGTCAATTGCCAAGGGTGGTTCGAAGACCCTGGCCGTGCGGCGACCTACACGTGTCGATACGGAACTCATTCGGTAGACCTGAGCGAATGCTTTGTATATAGTCCCTCATTCGAAGGTGATGACGGGCACGGCTACGGTGACCCGGTCGACGGAAGCGCCGTTGCCTCGCCGACGTCCCCGACGCGGGTCGATCTACTTACCAAGTCTTTGCTTGAGCGCGGGTGGCTAAAGTACGGCCCAACTGCTCAAGGCTTTCAGTTTGCGACGGCGGACGAGTATCAGGCAGCTCGAACGGTGGCCCAGCAGTGCGTTGACTTGGAAGCGGAGGACGAGTGCGAAAAGCGGCCCATATTCGCGCCAGGGGACAATGTCAAGGAAGCCGCCCAACATGACCTCGACGCAATCGTTGGTCACCCCAGCTGGGTAGGTTTGAATCGGGCCAATCCGCCGCTTGTCGCGTCTGGCTGGTACATACAGGTACCCAATACACCGTGTTCCGTACCCTACGATCCTGATTACTCTCAGTGTGACGAGTTCCCGTACCGAAGCAGTCAGCAGGCCGGGAGCCTTTCCGGAACCCAAGCGTCGCTTAGGCCAATCGATAAATCTGACAATGAGAATGAGGGGGTCTATTTGAATCTTTTCTATTCACAGTGTTCTGTCGGCAATGGTGATCCATATCTCGTCATCCCGTGGCCGACTCCGACTCTGACTCGCGTAACCACAACCGAGGCTTGGTGTTGAGGCTCCCCGAAACGATTCGCACACCGCGCGGTCTGACTGTTGAGGGGGCAAGCGCGTCGCTGCTTGCGGATCTGCTCGATGCCTATAAGTACGAGATCGAGCGGCGAGATCCTCGCGCTTGGGACGGCTTCAGGCAGGGCCATTCGCGACAGGAGATCGTGGACAAATTCGCGGCTGAGGGCCTCATCGCGCCAGAGGAGCTGGTGGTTTGGTGGAGTTGGAGCGATGGGCACCAGATGATGCCCACTCGAGGGTTACGGAACGTGCCCATTGGTCTCGACCGCGCCCTCCGCCTGCACCGTGAGGACCGCGAGGACGGATTCGTGTTGCTCCCCGGCCCTGAGTGGGTTCGGATCGTGGGACAAGGGCGTAGGACATCGATTGCGCTATCCTGCGAATCCGAAGACAAGGCGCCATTGGTTGGACTTCTCGACGTCGAACAAGGACTAGGCCCGCGTCGCTTGTCCGACCTCTACGCGGTGTCACTGTGCACACCCGTCACGTGGTGGCTAACCTCGCTGGTCGAAGGATGGGTGGGTTTTGACAGGAATCAGGATTGGTGGACGATCCTCGATCTCGAAAGCGCACCGATTGAGTGGCAACTTACGCAGTTGCTCTGAAGAGCAGGGGCGCAAACTCCGAAGCTGAGTCGCACGACCAATTGATGGTCCCACGCCGCGCGAGCACGAGGTCATGGCGCTCATGGCCGAGGGGCGCACGAATGCGGCCATCGCATCCGCGCTGGTGATCGG
>JAAFHU010000165.1 GCA_013297645.1 Actinomycetota bacterium | reverse complement strand
GCGCTGGGCGAGGCGGTCGATTCCGGTTGGCTGGTGGGCGCAATCCGTGTGCATCGTGCTGGCGATGGTCATGGCTCTTCCTTTCTTCTGAGGCCGAAACTACTCGGCACCACTGACACGCCCGCCCATGACGGGGAAGGCGTTGAAGTGCGATTGCACGGGACGGGATCCCGGCGTCGGCGTGGAGTGAGTGGCCACCCAGCGCTCGAAGACCGCCTCGACCTCGGCGCCGAACTCGCACAGCTGGTCGGTCGTGAGCTGGAGGTGGATCGTGTTGACGAAGCTCGCGTCGTACCACTCCTTCGGCAGTTCAGAGGGCCCCCGGCTGGTGAAGTCGTCGAGCAGGGCCGCGCGGTGCCGCTCCCACTCGCGGCCCACCATCTCGGCCACCGCACGCTCGGGCGAGTGCGGCTCGAAGTCGGTGACGTTGAGCGACAGCCCGTTCGGTGACCGCTCCCACCAGCGCTCGCGCGCGCTCCCCCGCGTCGTGTCCTCGCGCACGAAGCCGTGCTTCTCGAGAATGCGCAAGTGGTAGCTCGTTGCCCCGCTCGACTCCCCCAGACGCTCTCCGAGCTGGCTCGCTGTCGCCGGACCGAGTGACTTGAGCGACTCGAGAAGCTGCATGCGCAACGGATGAGCGAGGCCCTTGAGGCTCTCGGCGTCGAGGACTCGATGCTCGCGGTACGGAGAGGTCATATATGCAAAGATACTGTTGCAAACACTGCTTTGCAAGCTTTTCTTTGCATTGCTAGTCGCGCGCGATGACCTCGCCGTGCGGCATAGCCATGTACGCATCGGGGTCAGCGGCCCACGCGCGCCACGCGTCCGAGATGAGCTGCAGGTCGGCCTGCGTGGCCAGGCCCGTGCCCAGGGCATCGGCCGCGAAGGCGGACTGGAGCACGCGGTCGGCCCACATTCCGCCCCACCAGGCGCGGTCGGCATCCGAGGCGAAGGTCCAGACGGATGTCGTCACCTCGACCGAGGCGAACCCGGCGGCACGCGCCCAGGCCTTCAGCCGCCGCCCGGCGTCGGGCTCGCCCCCGTTGGAGCGGTGCACCTTCTGGTACAGCGCCGCCCAGAGGGCGAGTCCCTCGGTCTCCGGAAACAGGATCGTGCCGGCGTAGTCGACATCGCGCACGCCGACCACTCCCCCCGGCTTCACCACGCGCCGGAACTCGCGCAGTGCATCGACCGGCCGCGCGAGGTGCTGGAGGGTCTGGTGCGAGTGCACCACGTCGAAGGAGTCGTCGGCGAAGTCGAGCGCGTAGGCGTCTCCGACGCGGGCGTCGACGCCGAGGTCTCTGGCCTTCTCGACGACGTCGGCCGCGGCGTCGATGCCGATGACCGTGGCGCCCATCGAGGCGATGTCGGCGGTGATGGTGCCGGGCCCGCATCCGACGTCCAGCACGGTGGCACCGGCGACGAGGTAGTCGGCGAGGTAGGCGGCCGAGTTCTGAACCGTTCGCCAGGTGTGGGATCGCAGAACTGACTCGTGATGCCCATGCGTGTAGCGCTCCATGCCGCAAGCCTAGGCTTGTGCCGTGACCAATCCCTTCCTCGTGCCCTCCACCCTGCCGTTCCAGCTGCCGCCCTTCGCCGAGATCCGCGACGAGCACTACCTGCCGGCCTTCGAGGCCGGCTTCGAGGAGCAGCTGCGCGAGATCGCGAACATCACCCGCCGGCGCGACATGCCGACCTTCGGCAACACGATGATCCCTCTCGAGCAGTCCGGCCGCACGCTCAACCGGGTCGCTACCGTGTTCTTCACCAAGTCGAGCGCCGACAGTACGGACTTCACGAACGAGTTGGAAGAGAAGCTCGCACCACTGCTGAGCGCGCACTCCGACGCCATTCGACTCGACGCGCAGCTCTATTGGCGCATCACGACGCTGCACGACCAGCTCGACACTCTCGAATTGGACGCGGAGAGCCGCTACCTCGTCGAGCGCCACTACATGGAGTTCACCATCGCCGGCGCCGGGCTCGACGACGAGGCCAAGGGGAAGCTCCGCGAGCTCAACTCGCGCCTGTCGACGCTGACGACCAGGTTCGAGAAGAACCTGCTCGCCGACACCAACGACCTCGCCATCGCCTTCGACTCCGCCGACGAGCTCGACGGGCTCGACCCCACCGAGATCGCGGCCGCAGCCGAGGCCGCCACGGAGCGCGGACTCGACGGCAAGTACCTCGTGACCCTCGTCTTGTTCACGGGACACCCCTACCTGTCGTCGCTGACCAACCGCGCCGTACGGCAGCGCATCATGGCGGCCTCGCGCTTCCGCGGCATCCGCGGCGGCGGCTTCGACAACCGCGCGCTCGTGCTCGAGATCAGCGCGCTGCGGGCCGAGCGGGCGACGCTGCTCGGCTTCGAATCCCACGCCGCCTGGGTCACCGCCGACGAGACGGCTAAGAACCCCGCGGCGGTGGCGGCCATGCTCGGCCGGCTGGCGCCGATCGCGGCCCGCAACGCCCGTCAGGAGCAGGCGGACCTCGAGACGGTGGCGGGGCATCCCATCGAAGCGCACGACTGGGCCTTCTACAGCGAGACGGTGCGCAGCGAGAAGTACGCGGTCGACACCGCGGCCATGCGCCCCTACTTCGAGGCGGAGCGCGTGCTGCACGACGGTGTCTTCTTCGCGGCGACACAGCTCTACGGCGTCACCTTCACGGAGCGCCCCGACCTGGTCTCGTACCACCCGGACGCGCGCATCTTCGAGGTCGTCGACGAGGACGGCACCCCCGTCGGCCTCTACGTCTACGACCTCTACACCCGCGACTCCAAGCGCGGCGGAGCGTGGATGAACTCGCTCGTCGAGCAGTCAACGCTGCTCGACACTCCCGTCGTCGTGACCAACAACCTCAATGTGCCCAAGCCGCCCGCCGGCTCGCCCACCCTTCTCACCTTCGACGAGGTGGAGACGCTCTTCCACGAGTTCGGGCACGCGCTGCACGGGCTCTTCGCCCGGGTGACCTACCCCAAGTTCGCCGGCACCTCGGTCTACCGCGACTTCGTCGAGTTTCCGAGCCAGGTCAACGAGATGTGGATGCTGTGGCCCAGCGTGCTCGCCAACTATGCCAAGCACGTCGAGACCGGCGAGCCCATGCCCCAGCAGCTCGTCGACAACCTCCTCTCCGCGAGTGCCTTCAACGAGGGATTCAAGACGAGCGAGTACCTCGCGGCGGCCCTGCTCGACCAGGCCTGGCACTGCATCACGGAGCCGGTGGATGACGTGGAGGCCTTCGAGGCCGCGGCCCTGTCCTCCGTCGGACTCGACAACCCCGCGGTGCCGACGCGCTACGCGAGCACCTACTTCGCCCACGTCTTCTCGGGCGGCTACGACGCCGGCTACTACTCCTACATCTGGAGCGAGGTGCTCGACGCCGACACCGGCGAGTGGTTCCGCGAGAACGGCGGCCTCACCCGCGAGAATGGCCAGCGCTTCCGCGAGCGGCTGCTCGGCGTCGGCGGCTCGAAGGATCCGCTCGAGGCCTACCGCGACTTCCGCGGGCGCGACGCGGTCATCGAGCCACTTCTGCAGCGGCGCGGACTACTCGATTAGAGCGCCTTCTCGAGCGCCGCGATCGCGGCCGCCTCGCGGGTGGTGCCGACGGCGGCGGCGGTCAGGCGGGCATCCAGTTCCTCCGTCAGCTCGAGCTCGAGCCGGATGCGGCGCTCGTCGCGCAAGAAGCGTCCGGTGACCGGCAGCACGATACTGCCGAGCACATCGAGGATCGCGACGACGCCGAAGAACCGCCAGTAGTTGTCGCCCGCGTCCCCGGGGATCTCGCCATTGGTGATGATCGGAAGGCAGATGAGCAGCGCAACGAGCGCGACGAACGCGACCGTCAGGTAGAGCAGCAGCCGTACGACGGAGTTGCGGCGCTGGCCGAGCAGCAGCAGCAGATTGGCGTGCGAGAAGCTCACCGCGAGCACGCCGAAGACCCCGAAGGTCTTCCAAACGCCCTCGCTGTCGGTGAAGTCCGACCAGATGAGGATGAGTCCGGCGGTGAGTGCTACCGCGCTGACCGCCACGCCGACGAAGCCGACGGCCTGCAGCGCCCGCCCGACCACGGCGAGGTGGCAGAGCACGGTGATGCTGAATCCGGCGAGCAGCAGGGTGGTGAGCAGCACCTTGCCCTGCGCCTCGCCGAACTCCCCGCTGAGCAGGGTGAGGATTCCGATGAGCGCAGTGAGGCTCAGCGAGGCGATGATGGCGATGATGGCGATGCGGCGGGCGGTGCGGAGGTTCATATCTGCAGGCTACGGGGTTGTGCCGCGGCGCTTCCACCCCAGCCAGAGCATCACCACGCCGCCCACGAGGAGGCCCCAGAAGGCCGAGCCCACACCGGCCACGCTGACGCCGGATGCGACCACCAAGAAGGTCAGGATCGCCGCGGTGCGGTGCTGCGGGTCCTCGAGCGCGCCGGTGATGCCGCCGACGAGCGCGCCGAGAACGGCGAGACCGGCCACAGTGACGATGAGGATCGAGGGGGCCGCGGCGACGAGGGCGGTGGCGAGGCCGGCGGCCAGCCCGAGCACAAGGTAGGCAATTCCTGCGGTGAAGCTCGCGATCCACCGCTTGGACTTGTCGTCATG
>JAAFHU010000164.1 GCA_013297645.1 Actinomycetota bacterium | reverse complement strand
AATCCGGTCGGCAGGCCGTCCTCGGGCGCGAGGCCCATCGGCAGGCTCATGCCCGGGATGCCCGCGAGGTTCGCCGGAATCGTCGTGACGTCGTTGAGGTACATGGCCAGCGGGTCGTGCAGCTTCTCGCCCAGCTTAAACGCGGTCGTGGGCGCAGACGGCGAGACGAGCACGTCGGCCTGTGCGAAGGCGCTCGCGAAATCCTGCTGGATGAGGGTGCGCACCTTCTGGGCACTGCCGTAGTAGGCGTCGTAATAGCCGGCGCTCAGCGCGTAGGTGCCGAGGATGATGCGGCGCTTGACCTCGTCGCCGAAGCCCGCCTCGCGGGTGGCCGCCATGACGTCTTCGACGGTGCCCGTGATGTCGGAGCGCATGCCGAAGCGCACCGAGTCGAACTTCGCGAGGTTGCTCGAGGCCTCTGCGGGCAGGATCACGTAGTAGGCCGCGACGGCGTACTCGAAGTTGGGGGCGGAGACCTCCACGATCTCGGCGCCGTTGGTCTGCAGCAGGTCGAGCGCCTCGTGGAAGCGCTGGCTGACCCCGGCCTGGAAGCCGGGGGCGTCGAGCTCCTTGACGACGCCGACGCGCAGGCCCTTGAGCGAGTCCGCTTCCCTGCCGGACCGCGCGGCTGCCGCGAACGACGGCCACTCGTCTTTCAGCGACGTGCTGTCGCGCTTGTCGTAGCCGCCGATGACGTCGTGCAGGAGGCCGGCGTCGAGCACCGTGCGGGTGACCGGGCCCACCTGGTCGAGCGAGCTCGCGAGCGCGATCGCCCCGTAACGCGAGACACCGCCGTAGGTCGGCTTGACGCCGACGGTGCCGGTGACGGCACCGGGCTGACGGATCGAGCCGCCCGTGTCAGAGCCGAGGGCGAGCGGCGCCTCGAAGGCGGCGACCGCGGCGGCCGATCCACCGCCGGAGCCGCCGGGGATGCGCTCGAGGTTCCACGGGTTGCGGGTCGGGCCGAAGGCGGAGTGCTCGGTCGACGAGCCCATGGCGAACTCGTCCATGTTGGTCTTGCCGAGGGGAACAAGCCCGCCGGCCCGCAGCCGGGCGACGACGGTGGCGTCGTAGGGCGGGATCCAGCCCTCGAGAATACGCGACCCGGCCGTGGTCGGCATGTCGATGGTGCAGAGGATGTCCTTGATGGCGACAGGCACGCCGGCGAGCTCGGGCAGCTGCTCGCCCGCCGCGCGGCGCGCGTCGATGGCGGCAGCGGTCGTCAGGGCGTCGGCCGAGACGTGGAGGAAGGCGTGCACATCGCCGTCGACGGCCGCGATGCGGTCGAGGTGCGCCTGGGTGAGCTCGACGCTCGAGACGGCACCGGAGGCGAGGGCCGCGGCCTGGTCTGCTGCACTCGAGAAAATCACTGCTCTTCTCCCAGGATCGCGCTTACCTGGAAGCGGCTGCCGTCGTGCTCGGGGGCGCCGGCCAGGGCCTGCGCGGTCGTCAGGGTCTCACCGGGCACGTCGTCACGGAACACGTTGACGAGGCGGATCGGGTGGCTGGTGGCCACGACGTCGGGGGTGGCGACCTCGCTCACCTTGGCCACGGAGTCCACGATGGCACCGAGCTCGCCGGTGAGCTTCTCGATCTCGTCGGGCGTGAGCGCAATGCGGGCGAGGTTCGCGAGGTGCGCGATCGTCTCGGGGGTGATTTCTGACACCCGAGAATTCTACCGGGGCTAGTAGTGGAAGGCGGTCGCGCCCTTGCTCAGCCCGCCGCCGCCGTCGGAGGTGGCAAGCCGCCCCTGGCCGAGCGCGATGAGCGCGAGATTGCGCAGCGACTCCGACCCGGCCATGAGGTACTCGTCGTGGCCCGTCGATCCGGCGAGCTCGGCTCCGGTGAGTGGGTCCACTCCCCCGCTGACGCGGAAGTGGTGTGCGCCGAAGCTGGTGGATCCCGGGTCGCTGCCGAAGAAGGCGCTGTCTTTGATCTGGTCCCAGTCGGCCTCCCCCACATAGACGTTGTCACCGGGAACGCCGAGGTCGGAGGCCCGCTGGGCGGCGCTGCCCGGCGAGCCGATAATGCTGATCGAGTCGATGCCGATGCCGTAGTCGGTCAGCGCCATCATGGCCGCCGTCGACCCGTAGGAGTGCGCCACCAGGGCGAGGTAGGGCTGGTCGGCGCCGCGCAGCTCGTGCAGCCCGTTGACGGTGGTGGCGAGCGCCTTGCTGCCCGCGTAGGCGAGGTCGAGCGAGGTGAAGTTGACCAGGCTCGGGGTCTCGTACCCGATCCACGCGACGGTGGCGACGGTGGCGTCGCCGAGGCCGAGCTCGCCGATCCACGAGGCCTGCTCGTCGTAGAGGCCCTGCGCGGCTGCCGTCCAGGCGGCCATCTGCCCGTCGACCGTGTAGAACATGCCGGGCACGAGGATGCTGACATAGTCGGCCGTACCGAGGTCGCCGATGACGATCGCCGCGGTGCCCGCACCGGTCGCATCGAGGCTGAGCAGCGAGCGCGTCGGAGCGCCGGGAGGGGCAGTGAGCGCCTCGGTGACCTTCTTGAGCATGCTCAGGCGGGTGGACGCATCCAGTGCCTCTGACCGGCCGCCGGAGGTGTCGGCGCTGAGCTCGGCGATCGACGAGCTGAGGTAGCTGCGGTTTGCCGTGTAGCGCAGCGAGAGGGGAACGCCTTCCAGGTTGCCGACGAGGGAGGGGGCCGAGGTCATGAGGTCACTGCGCTCATCGATGCCGAGCGCGGTCCACCAGAGCTGCACATCGCGCGCGGCGGGGGGCGCGTCGATGAGCGCCTGCACCGTCTCGGGGTGCGTCGACACGAACTCCGTCAGCGAGTCCCGCTGGAGCAGCGACAGCTGCTGCAGCAGGCTGAGGCCGGTGAGCGAGGCGAGGGCGCTCGGGTCGCCGACCTGCTGGGGCACGAGCTGCTGTGGGTCGACGCCCGGCGCCACTCGTGCGGGGGCGGACGGCGATGCCACACCGAGAGCGGGCGGAATGGCCGCCGCGAGCCCGGCAACGGTGCTGTCGAACAGGTCCGGCACCAGGCCGGCGGAGAGGGTGAACCGCACCGCGGTTTCCGGCAAGGCGAAGGCCTCAGCGACCTGCGTTATCGTCGCTGAGCTCGATACGAAAGATGCATCGATCAAAGCTGGAGCTCCCCTCACTGCCACGGATCCTGCTCCGATCCCCGTGCCAACCCAGCTTAAGCCCTCCTTTCGGGGGTAAACAGGTTTGTTGTCAAAACGACTCGTGACCGTAATGAATCGTTAAAAGAGGGCGCTGTTACTCGGGCAGGCCGGCGGGTCCCTGCTCGAGCAGGATGACGAACTGCTCGGCGTTGAGAATGCGCAGGCCGAGCTCCTCGGCCTTGCCGAGCTTCGATCCCGCACCGGGGCCGGCCACGACGAAATCAGTCTTCTTGCTGACGCTGGATGCCGCCTTGCCCCCGGCGGCGATAATCGCCTCCTGCGCGCCCTCCCGCGAGAACCCGTCGATGGACCCGGTGGCCACGACGGTGAGCCCCGCCAGCGGACCGGTGTTGTCGCCCGCCGCCCCGGGCCCGGGGTGGCCGGGGGTGCTCAGCTGTACGCCCGCGGTTTTCCAACTATCGACAATCTGCTGGTGCCAGTCGACCTCGAACCAGTCGATGAGGGCGTCGGCGATGATGCCGCCGACTCCGTCGACGGCGGCGAGCTCGTCGCGGGTGGCAGCGCGGATCGCGTCGAGCGACCCGAAGTAGTCGGCGAGCGCACGGGCCGCGACCGGGCCGACGTGGCGGATGCTCAGCGACACCAGGATGCGCCAGAGCGGCTTGGTCTTGGCCAGCTCGAGGTTGGCCAGCAGGGCGGTCGCGTTGGCCGAGGGCTCGTACGACCCGTCTTTCGCCTTGCGGCGGAACGGCGACTCGATCTTGCCGGTCGGCAGGCCCGTCTCCTTGTCGCGCACCTCGACCTCGATGGGAAGGAGGTCGTCGATGTCGAGCGAGAAGAGCCCCGCCTCGGTGACGAGCGGCGGGGTGCTGGGCACGAGCGGCTGGGTGAGGGCGGCGGCGGTCACCTCGCCGAGCACCTCGATGTCGAGGGCGCCGCGGGATCCGACGTGCTCGACCCGGCCGCGCACCTGCGCCGGGCAGGAGCGCGCGTTGGGGCAGCGCAGGTCGACGTCGCCCTCTTTGGCGGGAGCGAGGGCGGTGCCGCATTCCGGGCAGTGCGACGGCATGACGAACTCGCGCTCGGTTCCGTCACGCAGTTCGACGACCGGCCCGAGAACCTCGGGGATCACATCGCCCGCCTTGCGCAGAACGACCGTGTCGCCGATGAGCACGCCCTTGACCTTCACCACGTCCTGGTTGTGCAGGGTCGCCTGCCGCACGACCGAGCCGGAGACGAGCACGGGCGCCATGACGGCGAAGGGGGTGGCGCGACCGGTGCGGCCGACGCTGACGACGATGTCGAGCAGCTTGGTGTTGACCTGCTCCGGCGGGTACTTGTAGGCGATAGCCCAGCGCGGGGCGCGCGAGGTGGCGCCGAGCTCGGCGTGCAGCTCGAGCTCGTCGACCTTGATGACGATGCCGTCGATCTCGTGCTCGACCGAGTGGCGGTGCTCGCCCCAGTGCTCGATGAATCCGGCCGCCTTCTCGAGGGA
>JAAFHU010000163.1 GCA_013297645.1 Actinomycetota bacterium | reverse complement strand
AGACGGCGAGCAGTCCGTCGGTCACCCAGTGGCCGACGCTGAGGTCGAGGGGGCCCGCCACGAAATGAGTGTCACGCACATCGAAAAGGCCGGGACCCCACGGGCTGTTCGCAAGGCCGAGACCGAGTGCAGCGGCGAAAATCAGCGCAATGGCGGCGAATTGGGCGGAGCGAAGTACTGTCACGCAACAATTCTCCGCTAACGCGGGGTGGCCGGAAACACGATGTTTACATTTCCGCGGGTGGCGTAACGAACGCGAAACACGGATACACAGCTTCGGAAACCTCCCGCCGACACTATGGGGGCGTACCCGAGGAACCCAGGCCCTCTCCGCGCGTCGAGGACCAACGGTGCATCCTTTGCAAATCTAAGAGAGGTAAGACACATGGATTCCGGCAACACCGCCTTCCTGCTGATCGCCGCGGCTCTCGTCCTGCTGATGACCCCCGGTCTCGCGTTCTTCTATGGAGGACTCGTCAAGGCCAAGAGCGTTATCAGCATGATGATGATGAGCTTCGGCGCGATTGGACTCATCGGAGTCCTCTGGGTGCTCTACGGCTACGCGATCGCCTTCCCGGGCGCGGAGGGCACGATTTTTGCCTGGTCCGTCGACACGGGTGCGTTCGGGCTCAACAACCTCCTCGAGGTTCCCGAGGGCGCCGGCTACCCGCCGCTCGCCTTCGCCGCCTTCCAGGCGACGTTCGCGATCATCACGGTCGCCCTTGTCTCGGGTGCCATCGCTGACCGCGCAAAGTTCGGCTCCTGGCTGATCTTCGCCGGCCTGTGGGCGACTCTCGTCTACTTCCCGGTCGCCAGCTGGGTCTTCAACTTCGGCTTCGCCGAGGACGGCAGCTTCGCCTACGGCGGATGGCTGACCCACGGCATGCAGGACGTCTTCGGCGTCGGCGTCATCGACTTCGCCGGTGGTACCGCGGTGCACATCAACGCTGGTGCCGCTGCTCTCGCCCTCGCACTGGTGCTGGGCAAGCGCGTCGGCTTCGGCAAGGGCGTCTCGGTTCCCCACAACCCGCCGTTCGTCCTCCTCGGTGCCGGTCTGCTCTGGTTCGGGTGGTTCGGCTTCAACGCCGGCTCCGAGCTTGCCGCTGACGGCGTGGCTGCACTCGCCTTCATCAACACCCTCGCCGCTCCCGCCGCTGCTCTGCTCGGCTGGATCATCGTCGAGAAGCTCAAGGACGGCAAGGCGACTTCGGTCGGTGCCGCCTCGGGTGCTGTTGCCGGTCTCGTCGCAATCACCCCCGCGTGTGGCTCGCTGCACCCGGTCTGGGCAATCGTTCTCGGCATCGTCGCGGGTGCCGTCTGCGCCCTCGCGATCGACCTGAAGTTCAAGCTCGGCTTCGACGACTCGCTCGACGTGGTGGGCATCCACCTCGTTGGTGGTCTCATCGGAACCCTGTACCTGGGCTTCTTCGCCAACGGCACTGGACTGCTCTGGGGTGCTGGCCCCGCGCAGCTGGGCGTGCAGGCGATCGCAGCCTTCTCGGTCATGGCGTACTCGTTCGTGCTCGCGTTCCTCATCGGCTTCCTCATTGAGAAGACGATCGGATTCCGCATCAAGAACGAAGACGAGCTCGCCGGCGTGGACCTCGTGGTCCACGGCGAAGAGGGCTACGTTCTCGCCGACACCAAGTAGTACATAGCAACAGAGCACAGGGGTGTCGTCCTTCGGGGCGGCACCCCTTAGCCTTGGGGTCACCCGCCCCCGTGCACCCGAAAGTATCGATGACCGGCTCCCCGACCGTGCTCCTGCTCGCCACCATCGGCATCACGGTGCTGCTCGCGCCCGCGCTCGCCCTGTTCTTCGGCGGGCGGCCCGACCGCCGCCGCCGCCGGGTCATCGCGGTGGCGATCCCCGCGTCGATGCTCATTGCCACCAGCGGCTGGATGCTGCTGGGCTCGACGCTCGGCGTGGCCGCCTTCCAAGGGGCTCTCGTCGCCACCGCGGTCGCGGTCATCCTCGCTGTCGGCCTGCGCACCGGGCGCGTGCGCGGCTATGCGGCGTTCGTCGTCCTGTGGATCCTGCTGGTGCTCGTGCCAATTGGGTACGCGCTCTTCGACGTGGTGCACGGACCGCTCGCCACCTCGCTGGGAACACTCGACTTCGGCGGCGCCAGCATCCTCGCGCTCTGCACCGGGACGGCCGCCCTCGCCCTGTCACTCGTGTCGCGGCGGCTCGGCAACGCCGTCGGCGGGCCGCCGGAGCGCAGTCGCGGGGACTTCGCGCTTTCTGCGGGGGTGGCACTGCTCGGCTGGCTGTCTGTCGATATCGGAGCAGAACTCGTGCTGGACGGCATGACGCTCACCCTGGCCCTCAACGAGCTCTGGGCCGCCTTCGCTGGCCTTCTGGGCTGGGCCACCGCTCAGACCATCAACGTGCAGCGACCCACCCTCGCCGGACTCGTCGCGGGTCTCGTCGCCGGGTCGATCGTTGTGCTCCCCGCCTCTCCGTGGCTCGACACGGCCTCGGTGGTGGTGCTCGGGCTCGCGGCGGGCATCCTCGGCCAGATCGCCGCGGTCGCCGCCCGCCGCAGCGGCATCGGCATGTGGGCGACCCTCGTGGGCGTCTGCCTCGTGCCCGGGACCATCGGCCTGCTCGGTGCGGGAATCGTGGCCCGGGGCCTTGGACTTGTCTTCTCCGGTCACGCTGACCTGCTTGGCGCTCAGGCGAGCGGGCTACTGATCGTCGTCGGCTACTCGTTCGTGGCGACCCTGGTCATCGCCGTGGCCGTCGACCGCACAGCCGGGCTCGTTGGCAGTTCCCGGCGAATTGACGAGACAATAGTGCGCCTCTATGGCGAGGTGGCGGTCGGGGACACCGAGGCGGTGCTCGCCCGGCTACACCCCGACGCCAGGGACGCAGCGTGGGCGCACGAGCTGTTGCAGTCGGGCACAAACCTGACCGCCCAGCGCAGCCGTCGCCTGCGCGGCGGGTGGATCGAGGTAGAGGTCTCTGCCGGCGGCGTGGAGGTCGTGCACGCCTACAGCGAGCGCGGCGGGCTCTTCGATCGCCGTGAGTCCCGCTAAGGCTTGCCGGCGGTGAGCCGGTAGATAGCGCGGAATGGCAGCAGGCGGGTGGCGAGCGCGATGATCTTTCCGTCGCGCCCAGCGGTCTGGCGAGGTCGCGGATTGCGGCGCGTCATGGTGGCAAGGATGATGCGGCCGACGACCCGGGGATCCGCACCGGACGCCCCGTTGGCGGCGCTCTCGCGCGCTGCGGCAACCTGCGCGGCATAGCGCGTCGCGTCGGCTGGCATTGCGCTCATGGCCTGGTCGCCGGCGGTGGCCCCGCGCTGCCAGATCGGCGTCGCGATCACGCCCGGCTCGACGAGGCAGACTTTCACACCGTAGGGGGCGAGCTCGGCCCGTAGCGACCCGGCGAGGCCGACGACACCGTGCTTCGAGGTGGCGTAGGCGCCGAGGATGGGCGGGGCGATGCGGCCCGCCACGGACCCGATGAAGGTGATGCGGGCATCCCCGTCGGCGAAGAGCGCCGGCAGCATCACCTGCGTCACGAGCAGCTGGCCGACGAGGTTCACGTCGAGTTGCTTCTCGAAGACCTCGATCGGCATGTACTCGAGCGGGGCGGGCAGCGCGACGCCCGCGTTGTTCACGAGACCGTGCAACGGACCGGCCGCGACAACCCGGGCGCCAGCGGCCCGCACCGAGTCGTGGTCGAGCAGGTCGACGAGCAGGGGAGTGACCGCGTCGCCGTGCTCCGCGGTGAGGGAGTCGGCATCCGCCTGCTTTCTCACGGTCGCCCACACGTGGAACCCAGCACCCACGAGCTCACTCACGGCTGCGCGCCCGATACCCGTCGATGCACCCGTAACAACAATTGACCTCATGCCCCCAATCTAGGAGGCCTAGCCATTAACGACGAAGGTCCCCACCATGTGAGGGGACCGTCAAAAAAGTCGAGTGGGCGATACCGGACTCGAACCGATGACCTCTTCCGTGTGAAGGAAGCGCGCTACCAACTGCGCCAATCGCCCTGATGCGTCAATCTTGCCATAGCTTGGCGACACGGCCGTCACACGATTGGCTCTCGCCGGGATCATCGGATAAGGTCATCTACGCACGCAGAAATGCGAGCAATGCGGATGTGGCGCAGTGGTAGCGCATCACCTTGCCAAGGTGAGGGTCGCGAGTTCGAATCTCGTCATCCGCTCGAGTGGAAGCAGTCGGTCCGCCGGTAGTTTCCGCCCCTGGTGGAGTGGCCGAGAGGCTAGGCAGCGGCCTGCAAAGCCGTCCACACGGGTTCGAATCCCGTCTTCACCTCTCCATACACAACTGAATATGCATGAGCGATTGGCGCAGCGGTAGCGCGCTTCCCTGACACGGAAGAGGTCGCTGGTTCGATCCCAGTATCGCTCACAGATAAAACGAAGAAAGCCCCGGCGATGCCGGGGCTTTCTTCGTTGACAAGAGCGAGCGAAACTGCGATGGAGCCGGCGACCTGACAAATCGCGGCGATTACGATGCAATCGTCCGTCCTTGACCACTTCGCGATCGCCGCCGCGATCGCGCTGGTTCGATCCCAGTCGGCGACGGCGCTGTGCGCCTCGCCGGGCGACTCGGGTACTGCTGAGCTGTGCTTAGAACGTCGGCGATAACAGAGAGTGCGCGCCGGAATCAAGGGGGTCGCATCCAGTTTTTCTTACTCGGAGGGGCATCGTAGGGTGGCCAGTCGAGAAGGGAGATGGAATGGGCACGCTGCTGTACGGTC
>JAAFHU010000162.1 GCA_013297645.1 Actinomycetota bacterium | reverse complement strand
CTCGACGGGGATGCCCGCCTGCTCGGCCCCCGCCTCGAATTTGCGCTTGCCGATGTAGCACCAGGGGCACTGCACGTCTGACCAGATGTCTACCTTGATTGCGTCACTCACCCCGGAGTCAACCGGAGTGCCCGCCCGGGTATTCCGCCTACGAGCCGATGAGCTGCTCGGCGAGGTAGCCGCGCAGTCGGTCGAGCGAGACGCGCTCCTGCGCCATGGTGTCACGCTCGCGCACGGTCACCGCGTTGTCGTCGAGCGAGTCGAAGTCGACGGTGACGGCGAAGGGGGTGCCGATCTCGTCCTGGCGGCGGTACCGGCGGCCGATGGCGCCGGCATCGTCGAAGTCGATGTTCCAGTACTTGCGCAGGTCGTCAGAGACCGAGCGGGCGAGCGGCGAGAGCTGCTCGTTGCGCGAGAGGGGCAGGACGGCGACCTTGACGGGCGCGAGGCGGCGGTCGAGGCGCAGCACGGTGCGGGTGTCGACGCCGCCCTTGCTGTTGGGCGCTTCATCCTCTGCGTAGGCGTCGACGAGGAAGGCCATGACCGAGCGGGTGAGGCCGGCCGCGGGCTCGATCACGTAGGGAATCCAGCGCTCCTCTTTCGACTGGTCGAAGTACGAGAGGTCGGTGCCGCTCTTCTCGGAGTGCGTGCGCAGGTCGTAGTCGGTACGGTTCGCAATGCCCTCGAGCTCGCCCCACTGGCTGCCTTGGAAGCCGAACTTGTACTCCACGTCGACGGTGCGCGTCGAGTAGTGCGAGAGCTTCTCCTTCGGGTGCTCGAACAGGCGCAGGTTCTCGGGCTTGATGCCGAGGTCGATGTACCACTGCAGGCGCAGGTCGATCCAGTACTGGTGCCACTCTTCGTCGGTACCGGGCTCGACGAAGAACTCCATCTCCATCTGCTCGAACTCGCGGGTGCGGAAGATGAAGTTCCCGGGGGTGATCTCATTGCGGAAGCTCTTGCCGATCTGGCCGATGCCGAAGGGCGGCTTCATGCGCGCGGCGCCGAGCACGTTGGCGAAGTTGACGAAGATGCCCTGGGCGGTCTCGGGGCGCAGGTAGTGCAGCCCCTCCTCGTTGTCGACCGGGCCGAGGAAGGTCTTGAGCAGGCCGGAGAAGTTCTGCGGCTCGGTCCACGAGCCGGGCTGGCCGGTGTCGGGGTCCTTGATGTCGGCGAGGCCGTTGGCCGGCGGGTGGCCGTGCTTCTCCTCGTAGGCCTCGAGCAGGTGGTCGGCGCGGTAGCGCTTGTGCGTGTGCAGCGACTCGACGAGCGGATCGCTGAAGACCTCGACGTGCCCAGAGGCCTCCCAGACCTGGCGCGGCAGGATGACGGCCGAGTCGAGCCCGACGACGTCGTCACGGCCCTGCACCATCGTCTGCCACCACTGGCGCTTGATGTTCTCTTTGAGGGCGACGCCGAGCGGCCCGTAGTCCCACGCCGACCGCGATCCGCCGTAGATCTCTCCCGACTGGAAGACGAAGCCACGGCGCTTGGCGAGGTTGATGACGGAATCGAGCGAACTTGCCACGAGAGAAACTCCAAAGGTCAGCCGTGCTGGATGCGCGGTCGAAGACCCCAGCTTATCGAGAGGTCGACAGGCCGCCGACCGTCGCCACCGCGTCGGCCACCCGCTCGATGACGAATGAAACATCATCGGATGTGGTGGTGCCGTCGAGCGTGAACCGCACGGCCGTCTGGGCTACCGCGGCATCGATCCCCAGCGCGAGCAGCACATGCGAGGGTTCATCGCTGCCTGCCGCGCATGCCGATCCGCTGGAGCAGACGATGCCGTGACGCTCCAGTTCGAGCAGCACGGCCTCGCCGCTCGTGCCGGGAAAGCAGAACGAGGCGTGGTTGGGCAGGCGCGAGCTGCGCGATCCGGTGACGAATGCGCTGGGCACCGCGGCGAGCACTCCGTCGATCAATGCGTCGCGCAGGGGCCCCGGTGAACTGTGCGCGAGGGACAGCCCCACGCTCAACCCGACTGCGCCCGCGACATTCTCGGTGCCGGACCGCCGCCCGCGCTCCTGCCCCCCGCCGTGCAGCAGCGGCTCGAGCGCCAGGCCGCTGCGCGCGTAGAGCAGTCCGACACCCTTCGGCGTTCCGAGCTTGTGGCCGGCAATAGTCATCGCATCGACGCCCAGGCCGAGCGGCAGCCACCCGGCCGACTGCACGGCGTCGGTGTGAAAGGGCACTCCCCCGGCGGCAGCGACGAGGGCGGGGATGTCTTGCACGACGCCGATCTCGTTGTTGGCGTGCTGAATGGTGACGAGGGCGGTATCCGGCCGGATCGCCGCCGCGAGGTCGGCGGGCGACACCAGCCCCTGCTCGTCCACCGGCAGGATCGTCGCCGTGGCGCCGTGGTGCCGTTCGAGGAAGTCGACACTCTCGAGGATCGCCTCGTGCTCGATCGCGCTCGTGATGACGTGGCGGCCACGGGCCGATGCGAGAACCACGCCCTTGACGGCGAGGTTGTCGCTCTCCGTGCCGCCGCTCGTGAAGATGAGCTCCGCCGGGCGCACGCCCAGGTGCGCGGCAATCGACGCTCGCGCACCGGCGAGAACCGCGGCGGCGCTCTCGCCGACCGTGTGGTGCGACGAGGGGTTGCCGAACTCCCCCGTCACGTAGGGCCACATCGCCTCGAGCACCTCGCGGCGCACCGGGGTGGAAGCGGCGTGGTCGAGGTAGATCATTTGGTGAAGACGACGTCGAGTCCGAGATCGAGGGCGCGAACGGAGTGGGTGAGGGCGCCGACCGAAATGAGATCGACGCCGGTCTGGGCGATGGCGGCAACCGTGTCGAGGTTGACACCACCGCTCGCCTCGACCTTCGCCCGGCCTGCGACCTGCGCGACTCCCGTGCGCAGGTCGTCGAGCGAGAAGTTGTCGAGCATGATCGTGTCGACCCCGCCGGCGAGCACCGGCTCGATCTGCTCGAGGCGGTCGACCTCCACTTCGAGGTGGGTGGTGTGGCTCAGCTGCGCGCGGGCCGCGCGGATCACGTCGGTCACCGAGCCGGGCAGCAGGGCGAGGTGGTTGTCTTTCGCGAGCACGGCGTCCGAGAGCGAGAAGCGGTGGTTGAAGCCTCCGCCGCAGCGCACCGCGTGACGCTCGAGGGCGCGAAGGCCGGGCGTGGTCTTGCGGGTGTCGACGACGCGCGCCGAGGTGCCCGCCACAAGGGCGACGTACTGGGCGGTGAGGGTGGCGATGCCCGACATCCGCTGCGTGAGGTTGAGCGCGACGCGCTCACCGCGCAGCACCGCGCGCGCCGGGCCGCTGATCACGGCGATGACGTCACCCGCCTCGAAGCGGTCGCCGTCGTCGACCATCAGCTCGACGGAGACGTCGGCCGAGACGGCGGCAAAGGTGGCAACGATGACGGCACCGCCGCTGAACACGCCGGGCTCGCGCGCGTTGAGCTCCGCCGTGGCGAGCGTCTCGGCGGGGACGAAGAGCTCCGAGGTCACGTCGCCCCACGGGGCATCTTCCTCGAGGGCGGCAAACACTACCGTCTCGATGGCTGCGTCAGTCAACACGGGCGACGACCTTTCGCACCCACGACAAGTGCTTCTCGAACGCGGGCGAGGTCTCGGGAAAGTCGACTCGGTAGTGCGCACCCCGCGACTCCTCCCGGGCGAGGGCGGCGTGCACAACGATGCGGGCGAGGTCGAGCAGGTTGCCGTCCTCGCGCGCCTCGACGGTGTCGCCCGCCGAGGTCCAGGCTGCGAGCAGCGAGGCCGCCTGCTGCAGTTCTGCGGCCGAGCGGTAGAGGCCGGCGTTGTCCCACATCAGCTTCTGCAGTGTCGCGCGGTCGACGACGGTGGTCTCACCATCAAGAACGTCGGATGCCGGGTCGGCCAGGTAGTCCACCTCGAGCGCAACCCACGGCTCATCCAATGCCGCCGCGGCACGCCAGGCGAACACGAGCGACTCCAGCAGCGAGTTGGACGCGAGTCGGTTGGCACCGTGCACCCCCGTGCACGACACCTCGCCGACGGCCAGCAGGCCCTCGAGGGAGGTGCGGCCGTCGTCATCCGTGCGCACCCCGCCCATCCAGTAGTGGGCGGCCGGGGTCACCGGGATCGGCTCGACGCCCCAGTCGAAGCCGTGCTCGGCGGTGACTTTGGAGATGCCGGGGAACCGCTCCTCCAGGAAGGCGCTGCCGAGCGCGGTCGCGTCGAGCATGACCGGCAGGCCGCCCTGCGCCGCCATCTGCGAGGCGATGCCCCGGGCGACGACGTCGCGTGGGGCGAGCTCGCCATCGGGGTGCACGTCGAACATGAACCGGCGGCCGGCAGAGTCGAGCAGTGTCGCACCCTCGCCGCGCACGGCTTCGGAGATCAGCGGGTTGCCCTCGACGGCGAGCGAGGTGGGATGGAACTGGTAGAACTCGACGTCGCTGATCGCCGCGCCGGCGCGCAGGGCGGCGGCGACACCGTCGCCTGTGGTGACTGTGGGGTTGGTCGTGTGCTGGTAGAGCTGGCCGGCGCCGCCGCTCGCGAGGATGACGAAGTCCGCATCCACGCGGTGCGACGACCCGTCGGCGAGAAGCAGGTCGACGCCGACCACTCGACCCTCCTCGACCACGAGGTCCTTCATGAAGGTGTGCTCGTGCACCTCGACGGCCACGCGCTTGACCGACTTGACGAGGGCGAGCTCGATCTCGAGGCCCGTCGCGTCGCCGCCAGCATGGATGACGCGGCGGTGGCTGTGCGCCGCCTCGTGCCCGCGGGCGAGCTCGCCGTTCTCCTTGTCGAAGTCGACGCCGAGGGCGATGAGGTCGCGGATGCGCTGCGGCCCCTCGGCGCACAGCACCTCGACCGCGTGCAGGTCGTTGAGCCCCGCGCCGGCCT
>JAAFHU010000161.1 GCA_013297645.1 Actinomycetota bacterium | reverse complement strand
CGACGACGTCGCGCTGCAACAGCAAGGGCGCGGGTCGTGGTCACGAGTTCAGGGTACAACTACCCCACGCCAATGCGCCAATCGCTACTGTGGTACCACATTCAACACAAGGAGAAACCATGGCTGAACTAGACGGTCTCATTGACATGATCCCGATTGGCGATATCGCCAAGAAGCTGGGCATCAATGAGAAGGAGGCAAAGTCGGCGGTCAAGACCGTCCTGCCCACCATCGTCGCGGGCCTGAGCGCCAATGCGAGCGACGCCGACGGAGCAGCGAAGCTCGAGAAGACCCTCGCCAAGCACACGTCGAAGAGCACCAAGATCGACGACATCGACGAAGAGGACGGCAAGAAGATCGTCAACCACGTCTTCGGCTCGAAGAAGGAGGCCGTCGAAGAGGCGGCCGCCGCGAAGTCGGACGTCACCAAGGACATCATCGCCAAGATCCTGCCGATCGTCGCTCCCATCGTGCTCGCCTGGCTCGCCCAGAAGTTCCTCGGCGGCGGCGCTGCCGCGACCGAGACCAAGGCGGCCAAGGAAGAGGAGTCGTCGTCGGGCGGAATCGGCGACATCCTCGGCGGACTCGCCAGCAGCAAGGAGGGCCAGGACATCCTCGGCTCCGTGCTCGGCGGCCTGCTCGGCGGCAAGAAGTAGCCTCCAGCACCACGAGAGAGGCCCCGGCGTTCTGCGCCGGGGCCTTCTTCTATTCCCGCGTCGCCGCCGCGTGGCGTGTGGCCGCGAGAGCGACCGCTGCGGCCTTGGCAGCCGATGCCTCGGCGGCGGTCAGCGTGCGGTCGGGCGCGCGGAACCGCAGGGCAAAGGTCAGCGACTTGCTGCCGTCGGGCACGCCCGGACCGCGGTAGTCGTCGACGAGCGTCGCGTGCTCGAGCAGCTCGCCCGCGCCCTCGATCACCGTCGAGAGAACAGCACCGGCGGGGATGCCGGTGCCCACGATGAGCGAGAGGTCCTGCGTCGCCGCCGGGAAGCCCGCAATCGGAGCCGTGAGCACCTCGCGGGCGCCGAGCTCGATGAGCGCGTCGAGGTCGAGCTCGACGTAGCCGACCACGCGCGGCAGGTTGCTCTGCTCGGCGAGGGCAGGCAGCAGCTCGCCCGCGTGACCGAGGGAGCGGTCGCCCGCGAAGACCTCGGCCGTGCGTCCGGGGTGCAGGGCCGCGTGCGATCCTGCCTCGATGCGGATGCCGACGGCCAGGGTGGCGGCCAGCTGGTGCACGACGGCCAGGGCATCCGCGATGCCTGCGGCAACCGCGGGGCTGCCGGGCTGCCGCTCGACGGCGTCGCCGACGAACAGCGCGGCGACGTGCCACGGCTGCGGCGGAATGCTCGCGTCGAGGGCGGCCACGCCGTCGGCGCCGGGGTAGGCGCCGCTCGCGGGCACCGGCCCCGAGCCGTATTCGCCGTCGACGAGGAATACGTGTCCGATCTCGAAGAGGGCGAGGTCGGTGAGGCCGCGCGACAGGTTGCGGTGCGCAGTCTCAATCAGTCCCGGCAGCAGCGCGGTGCGCATGAAGGGCGCGGCCGGGTCGAGCGGGTTGGCGAGGCGGATCGCCTGGGTCGCTCCGGCGAGCCCAAAGGCTGCCTCATCGACGAAGGGGTAGCTGAGCACCTCGGTCAGCCCTGCGAACGCGAGCGACTGGGCGGCCGCGCGTCGCAGCTGCTGCTCGCGGGTGTAACCGCGGCCCGGGGGCGCGACCGGCAGCTCGGAAGGGATGCGGTCGTAGCCGACGATGCGGGCGACCTCCTCGGCGAGGGTGGGGGCGTCCGTCAGGTCGGGGCGCCAGCTCGGCGGGGTGACCCGGTATCCGGTGTCTGTCGACTCGAGGGTCGCGCCGATCATCGTCAGCGCGTCGGTGACCTCGTCGGCGCTGTAGGGCACGCCGATGAGTCCGTCGACGAAGCCCTCGGGCAGGTCGATCGTCTCGGGGGCTGCCGCCTCGTTCCAGCTGGAGCCGAGGGGATCGATCGTCGCACCCGCCAGCTCGACGAAGAGCTGGGCGACGCGGGAGGCGGCGATGCCGGCGATGGCCGGGTCCACGCCGCGCTCGTAGCGCTTCGCCGCTTCGCTCGGCAGCTTGTGGCGGCGGGCCGTGCGCGAGATGGTCACGGCCTCCCAGTTGCCCGCCTCGATGAGAACATTCGTGGTCGTCGACGACATCTCGGTCTTGGCGCCGCCCATGACGCCGGCGAGCCCGATGGGACCGGAGTCGTCGGTGACGAGCAGGTCTTCGGGGCTGAGCGTGCGCAGCTTGCCGTCGAGGGTCTCGAAGGTCTCGCTCGCGGTCGCCCGGCGCACGGTGATGCCGCCCGTCAGGGTGTCGAGGTCGTAGCCGTGGATGGGCTGGCCGAGCTCGAGCATGACGTAGTTGGTGATGTCGACGGGCAGCGAAATGGACCGGATGCCCGCGAGGGTCAGACGCGCGACCATCCACGGCGGGGTCGGCCGCGCCGGGTCGACATTGCGCACGACACGCGCCTCGAAGACCGAGACGCCCTTCTTGCCGCGGATGGGCGCGTCATCGGCGATCACAACCGGGAAGGTCTCGGCAGGCTCGATCACCGGAACGGCGAGCGCAGGGTCGCGGAAGGCGGCGCCGGTCGAGTGCGAGTACTCGCGGGCGACGCCGCGAATCGAAAAGGCGTAGCCACGGTCAGGCGTCACGTTGATCTCGACGGCGAAGTCGTTGAGGCCGAGCAGCTCGATCGCGTCGACACCGACGACGGGGTCGAGTCCGAGCGACGACAGCAACAGGATTCCGTCGTGCTCCTCGCCCAGGCCGAGCTCGCGCGCAGAGGCGATCATGCCATCCGACGTGTGTCCGTAGGTCTTGCGGGCCGCGATCGGGAAGGGGCCGGGCAGCACGGCGCCCGGCAGCGAGACGACCACCTTGTCGCCGACGGCGAAGTTGTGGGCGCCGCAGACGATGCCTCGCGGCTCGGACTCGCCGACGTCGACCTGGCACCAGTTGATGGTCTTGCCATTGGACTGCGGCTCGGGCTCGAACGACAGCACCTGGCCGACCACGACCGGGCCGGTCAGCTCGAAGCGGTGCACATCCTCTTCTTCAAAGCCGACGCGCACGAGCGCCTCATGCAGGTGCTCGACGGTGACGTCGTCGGGCAGGTCGACGAACTCGCCGAGCCAGCTGGCTGGAATACGCATCAGACACTCACCCCGAACTGCTGGCTGAAGCGGATATCGCCCTCGACCATGTCTCTCATGTCATTCATATCGTTGCGGAACTGCAGGGTGCGCTCGATGCCCATGCCGAAGGCGAAGCCCTGGTAGACGTCGGGATCGACGCCCGCAGCCCGCAGCACGTTGCGGTTCACCATGCCGCAGCCACCCCACTCCACCCAGCGCGCGCCGCCCTTGGCATTCGGCTGCCAGACGTCCATCTCAGCGCTCGGCTCGGTGAACGGAAAGTAGTTGGGGCGCAGGCGAATCTGGGCGCCCTCGCCGAACATCGCCGTGGCGAGGTGCTCGAGGGTGCCGCGCAGGTGCGCCATGGTCAGGCCCTTGTCGATCGCGAGCCCCTCGATCTGGTGGAAGACGGGGGTGTGCGTCGCATCCAGCTCATCCGTGCGGTAGACCTTGCCGGGCGCGACGACGTACACGGGCAGCTCGCGGCTGAGCAGCGAGCGCATCTGCACCGGGCTGGTGTGCGTGCGCAGCAGCAGGTGCGAGTCGACCGGGTCGACGAAGAAGGTGTCTTGCATGGCGCGGGCCGGGTGGTCCTCGTCGAAGTTCATGGCGTCGAAGTTGAACCACTCGTTCTCGAGCTCCGGCCCCTCGGCAACCTCCCACCCCATCGCGACGAAGATGTCGCCCATGCGCTCCATGAGAAGAGAGAGTGGATGCCGCGAGCCCTGCCGCCAACGCAGCGGCACCGCGGTCACATCGACCGCTTCGCTCGCGAGCCGCTGCTGCTCCTCTGCCACAGCCAACTCGGCCTCGCGCTCCGCGACGGCGGCCGTCACGCGGCCCCGAGCCTCACCGACGAGCTTGCCCGCGGCGGCCTTCTGGTCGTTCGGCAGGCCCTTGATCGCGGCGTTGAACTGCGCGAGAGGCGACTGCTCCCCCGTGTGCTCGGCGCGGGCGACCTTGAGGTCGCTGACGGTCGCGGCGGCGGCGACGACAGCGAGGGCGGCCTCGGTCGCAGTAGATACTGCTTCGGGGGTTATCTCAGACACAGGTCACGAGTTTACTGGGCTGAACGTTGGGCGAATGCGCTCTCGTACAGGCAGACGGATGCCGCCGTCGCCAGATTCATCGACTCTGCCTTGCCATAGATCGGCACCGTGATCGCGCGATCCGCGAGGGCGAGGTTCTCGTCGGTCAGGCCCCGGGCCTCGTTGCCGAAGAGCCACGCGGTGGGGGCGGCCATGCTCCCCCGGGCGCTGAGCAGGTCCTCTCCCTTGATATCGGCGGCGAGCACCTGCAGGCCGGCCTCTTTCACCCGCTGCAGCACGGCATCCAGTTCTGGCATGACGGCAACCGGCACATGGAACAGCGATCCGGTCGTCGCGCGAACGACCTTGGGGTTGTACAGGTCGACGCTGCGGCCGGTGAGGATGACCGCGTCGGCTCCCGCCGAGTCCGCGGCCCTGATGATCGTGCCCGCGTTGCCGGGGTCGCGCACCTCTTCGAGGATCGCGATCAGCCGCGGGCCGTCACCGAGGATGTCTTTCAGCGACGTCGGGAACTGCCTGCAGACGGCGATGACGCCTTGCGGTGTCACCGTGTCGGCCATCGCCTCGAGCACCTGCTCGGTGACGAACTCGACCTCCAGGTCGTTCTCGCGCGCCAGCCGCCCGATCTCCTGATAGCGGTCGAGTGCCGTCGGGGTCACGAA
>JAAFHU010000160.1 GCA_013297645.1 Actinomycetota bacterium | reverse complement strand
CCCGGACTCATTGGATGCCGCCCCGTCGACCCCCAGGCCGACGGGCGCCCCGGCCCGCACCAGCTCCACCACCGGCGCCGTGCCCGCGGCGAGGCGCGCGTTCGACGACGGGCAGTGCGCCACGCCCGTGCCGGTGGCCGCGAACTTGCCGATGGCGTTCTCGTCGAGGTGCACGCAGTGCGCGAGCCAGACGTCGTCGCCCAGCCACCCGAGCGACTCGAAGTAGTCGGTCGGGCTCATGCCGAAGCGGTCGCGGCAGAAGGCCTCCTCTTCGACCGTCTCCGCGCCGTGCGAGTGCAGGCGCACGCCCAGCGACCGCGCGAGAACGGCGGACTCCCGCAGCAGGTCAGCGGTGACCGAGAACGGGGAGCAGGGCGCGATCGCCACCCGCACCATGGAGTCGAAGGCCGCGTCGTGGTAGCGCGCGACGGCGTCGGCGGAGGCCTGGAGGGCGGCATCCGTGGTCTCGACGGCGAAGTCCGGCGGCAGGCCGCCCTGGGACTCGCCGAGGTCCATCGAGCCGCGCGTCGCGTGTAGGCGCAATCCGATATCGGTCGCCGACTCGATGATGCCGCCGAGGATGTCGCCCGACCCCTGCGGGAATACGTAGTGGTGGTCGCCGACCGTCGTGCAGCCGCTGCGGGCGAGCACCGCCATGGCGCCGGCCGCGCCGTCGCGCACGAGGTCCGCGTCGATGCGCGACCAGCTCGGGTACAGCGCGACGAGCCAGTCGAAGAGGATGCTGTCCTGCGCGATGCCGCGCGTCAGCCACTGGTACAGGTGGTGGTGGGTGTTGACGAGGCCGGGGGTGACGAGGTGGCCGGTGCCGTCGATGCGGGTAGCGCCGCCCGTGAGGGTGTCAGGCGCCGGCCCGGATCCGACCGCGACGATGCGCGTGCCGTCGATGACGACGTGGCCGCGCTCGTGCTCGGTGTCGACCGCGTCGACGGTCGCGACGTAGGCGTTCTCGATGACGGTTCTCATGCGTGGATCGCGCCGCTTCTCTCGGTGAGCGCTTCGGTCGTCGAGCCCTGCCGAGACGCGAGCACCTCGGCGAGGATCGACACCGCCGTCTCGGCCGGGGTGGACGCGCCGAGGTCGAGGCCGATCGGCGAGTGCAGGCGCCCGTGGTCGACCCCGAGCTCGTCGAGCGAGGCCCGGCGCCGGGCGTCCGTCACGCGCGAGCCCATCGCTCCGACGTAGCCGGCGGGGCTGCGCAAGGCGATCGCCAGCGCCTCGGCGTCGAATCGCCAGTCGTGGCTGAGCACGCAGATGACGGTGTTCTCGTCGATCGCCGTGCGCTCCAGGTAGGTCGTCGGCCACTCAACCACGACCTCCGAGACCGGGAAGCGCTCGGCAGTCGCGAAGAGCGACCGCGGGTCGCACACCGTCACGCGGTAACCGAGGGCATGGGCCGCGATCGCCAGTGCCGCAGAGAAGTCCATCGCGCCGAGGATGATCATGCGGCGACCGGGCGCGGGCCGGTCGACATAGCCGCAGACCTCGATCGGCTGCCCCTCGGCGAGCGCGAGCCGCAGGGCGTCGGTCAGGGGCTGCACGTGCACGCGGATCGCTCCCCCGCAGGTGAGGCCGACCGACATGGCCGTCTCGTCATCCACGCCGAAATCGACGGTCTCGGCCACGCCGGTCTCGAGCACACGGGCAGCGACCTCGACGACCGCGCCCTCGACGCAGCCCCCGGCGATCGAGCCGATGACGGCCGAGCCGTCGAAGGCCATCGACGTGCCGACCGTGCGCGGCGCACTGCCCTCGATCTGCACGGCTGTTGCCACCGCGAGCGGGCGCTGCGCCGCAAGAAGGCGGTCGGCGATCTCGAACATGCCTCCAGCTTCGCACAGCGCCATTTCGCGGCGGTTACGATGGGCCGAGTGAGTGAGAGTGAAATCGGCGGCCCCGTAGCGCGCCGCTCCCACTGGGCCGACCTCTCGCCCTTCCGCGAGAGCCCCGCGTTCTTTCGGCTGTGGCTCGGCAGCACCCTCGCCGGTGTCGGCAGTCAGATGACGATCGTCGCGGTCGGGCTTCACATTTACGAGCTGACCCAGTCGACGGCGGCGGTGGCCCTTGTCGGCGTCCTCTCGCTCGTGCCCATGATCATCGCGGGCGTGTACGGCGGTCTGCTCGTCGACAGCTTCGACCGCCGCACCATCGCGATCCTGGCCGAGACGGTCGCCTGGATCTCGGTCGTCGGCCTCGCCCTCCTGGCCTGGTTCCAGGTCGACACGCTGTGGCCCTACTACGTGCTCACCACGCTCAACGCGGTCGCCGTCACCATCGTGGCGGCGGCCCGCTCGGCCATCGTGCCGCGCCTGCTGCCCACCCGCCTGCTGCCCGCCGCGGGCGGCCTCAACGGTATCGGCTTCGGCTTCCAGGTGATCGTCGGCCCCGCGATCGCCGGTGTGCTGGTCGCCACCGTCGGGGTGCAGTGGACCTACACGATCGACGCCATCCTCTTCGTCGCCGCGTTCACCGGCGTGCTCACCCTCCCCGCGATCAAGCCGGAGGGCGGGCGCGGCTCCACTGGTCTCGCGGGGGTCGTCGACGGACTGCGCTTCCTGCGCGGCGCGACAAACCTGCGACTCTCGTTCCTCGTCGACATCGTGGCGATGACCTTCGGAATGCCCCGCGTGATCCTGCCCGCGGTCGGTGCACTCGTCATCGGCGGCGGGGCGGTGACGGTCGGCATCCTCAGCGCGGCCTATGCCGCCGGCACACTCATTCTCGGGGTCTTCTCTGGCCGCCTCGGCGGCGTGCGCCACCACGGCCGTGCCGTTCGCCGGGCAATCACCGTCTTCGGCGCCTTCACGCTCGCCTTCGGCGTCGTACTGCTGCTCACCGGTTCCCGGCCCGACGCGCCGCTCAACCTGCCAGCTCTCGTCGCCGCCTGCGTCGCACTCGCGGGTGCCGGTGCATCCGACGAGGTGAGCGCGATCTTCCGCAGCACGATGTTGCAGGCGGCGGCACCCGACAACATGCGCGGGCGGGTGCAGGGCGTGTTCATTGTCGTGGTCACCGGCGGCCCCCGGCTCGGGGATGCCTATGTCGGGCTGGTCGCCGCGACCGCCCTGCTCTGGCTGCCGTCGCTTCTCGGCGGGGTCATCATCATGGCCCTCATGGTGCTCGTGGTGCGGCGTTACCGCGGCTTCAACGAATACGACGCACTGCACCCCGTACCGTAGAGCCATGCACGACCTCGTCATCCGCGCTGCGTCCGCCTTCGTCGACGGGCGGTTTCAGCCGGCCGAGATCGGCATCACGAGCGGGCGCATCGCCGCGATCGGAACGGATCTCGACGGCCCGGCCTTCGAACTCGCCGCCGACGAAGTGCTCATTCCCGGCATTGTCGACACCCACGTGCACGTCAACGAGCCCGGCCGCACCGAGTGGGAGGGCTTCGCGAGCGCCACCCGCGCCGCCGCCGCCGGGGGTGTGACGACGATCATCGACATGCCGCTCAACTCGGTGCCGACGACCATCTCGATCGAGGCGCTACAGGTCAAGCGCCAGGTCGCTGCCGACAAGGTCGTGGTCGACACTGGCTTCTGGGGCGGGGCGGTGCCCGAGAACCTCGGCGCGCTGCGCGAACTGCACGAGGGCGGCGTCTTCGGCTTCAAGGCATTCCTCGCGCCGAGCGGCATCGACGAGTTCGGCCACCTCGACGCTGCGCAGTTGCAGACTGCACTCGCCGAGATCGCCGCGCTCGGCAGCATGCTCATCGTGCACGCCGAGGACCCAGGGGTGCTCGACGCCCACGCCAACCAGGGCGGCGTGTCGTACTCAGCCTTCGTCGAATCCCGGCCGGACGAGGCAGAGGCGACCGCGATCGACCGCGTCATCGCCGGGGTGCGCCGCACCGGGGCGCGCGCGCACATCCTGCACCTGTCGTCGGCTGCCGCCCTGCCCGCGCTGCGCGCCGCCCGCGCCGAGGGCCTGCCGATCACCGTCGAGACCTGTCCGCACTACCTGGTTCTCGCGTCAGAGCAGATCGACGACGGTGCAACCCAATTCAAGTGCTGTCCGCCGATTCGCAGTGAGGCGAACCGCGAGGCCCTCTGGCAGGCGCTCCTCGACGGCGACATCGACGTGGTCGTTACCGACCACTCCCCCGCGACGGCCGACCTCAAGTTCGCCGGCAACGGCGACTTCCAGGTGGCCTGGGGCGGCATCGCGGGACTGCAGACCGGGTTCAGCTCCGTGTGGACCGAGGCGGCCGAGCGGGGCATCCCCCTCGACCGCGTGCTGCAGTGGATGTCACAGGGCACCGCCGACCTCGTCGGCCTCGCCCAGAAGGGCCGCATCGCCGTCGGGGCCGACGCCGACCTCGTGGCCTTCGCGCCCGACGAGCGGTTTACCGTGCACGCCGCAGAGCTGCGCCACAAGAATCCGATCAGCGCGTTCGAGGGGCGAGAGCTTCGGGGCGTCAGCCGGCGCGCGTGGCTGCGCGGGCATCCGATCGGGGAAGCGACCAACGGTGCGCTGCTCGAAACAGGGCTGTCATAAAGGTTTTCTAGAATCACGCCATGGCGATCATCATGGGCGACAACCAGTACGGCAAGGCCGAGAACCGCGTCGTGCGCATCTACCGTGACAGCGCGCGGCACGAGATCCGCGACCTCAACGTGTCGACCGCCCTGCGCGGGCCCTTCTCGCCCGCCCACATCGAGGGCGACCAGTCGATGCTGCTGCCCACCGACACCCAGAAGAACACGGCCTTCGCCTACGCCAAGGAGAAGGGCGTCGGATCGATCGAGGACTACGCCCTCACCCTCGCCCGCCACTTCGTGCACGACATCGGCCCCGTCGAGGGCGCCCGCATCGAGGTCGAGGAGTACGCGTGGGACCGCGCCGTCATCGACGGCGTCGAGCACGACCACACCTGGA
>JAAFHU010000016.1 GCA_013297645.1 Actinomycetota bacterium | reverse complement strand
AGCCGTTCGCCGCGTAGGCGTCTATGCAGGCGGGGTCGGTCAGGGGACCGAGGCCGTCCCAGCGGAAGACGCTGTACACGGCGGCCAGGATGATCGGCACGATCACCAGGCTGACGTAGAAGAGCAGTGCCGGTCCGGCAAAGAAGCCAATTTCAAGACGCTTGCGAGCAGAGTTCGACAGCTTCTTCTTCGTAGCCCCGGCGGGGGTCGGGCCCGCGGAAACCGCGGGCCCGACCTTTGTTGCAGTTGCCATTGTTAGAGGGTCGCTACCGCGTTCTGGATCGACGTCACGATGTCCTCGGGCGTGCCGTTGCCTGCGAACAGGTTGACGATGCCGTCGTTCATCGCGCCACCGACAGTGGCGCCGTAAGCGGTGTCCAGCCAGAGCTGCACGTAGGTCGACTTCTGGAGGCCGGCCAGAACCTGCTGGAGGTTCGGGTCGGTGATCGAGCCTTCGGAGCCCTTCGTCACGGGGATTCCCGCGCCGATCTCGCCGAAGCGGGTCTGCACGTCAACGCTCGAGATGTACTGGAGCAGCTCGACGCACTCCTTCGGGGCGTCAGCGGAGCACGAGAATCCGTCTCCACCACCGAGGGCGGCCGTCGGGTCGCCGTCAGCGCCCTCGATACCGGGGAAGTTGAACCATCCGAGGAATGCGGGGGGAGTTGCCTCTCCACCGGACTCCTCCGCGAGGATTCCACCCATGGTTCCCGGGTTCCAGTGGCCCATGAGCTCCATGGCCGCGTTGCCGGTGGCGACGAGGCCAGCCGAGCTACCAGCGCCCTGCTGGGCGGAGGTTCCGAGGAAGCCCTCCTGGAAGGGGTTGGAGTCGATGAAGTCCTTCAGCATCTCTCCGGCCTCAACGAAGCACGGGTCGTCGAACACGAGGTTCGCCTGTGCGTTCGAGAGGGTCTCGGGCGAGCACGCCTTGAGGGCGAAGTTGTACCAGTAGTGCGCGGCAGGCCACTTGTCGCCAGCGCCGACGGCGATGGGGACGATGTTGGCGGCCTTGAGCTTGTCGATGGCGTCGTAGAGCTCGTCGAGCGTCGTCGGCACGGCGTCGATGCCCGCCTGGGCGAAGAGGTCCTTGTTGTACCAGAAGCCCTCGATGCCGAAGCTGAAGGGAAGACCGTAGGTCTTGCCGTCAACCTGCCACGGTGCCACGGTGCCGCCGATGGCGTCGATCTGCTCCTGCACGTCGGCGCTGATGTCCTTCACCTGGCCGGCGCGAACCTGGGCGGCGAGCTCGCCGGCGCCCCACTGCTGGAAGAGGTCGGGAGCGTCGCCCGAGCGGAGGGCGTTGGGGATGAGCGTGCGCTGCAGCTCCTCGTTCTGGAATCCCTCGACCTTGATGGTCACGTTCGGGTGGTCCGCTTCGAACTCGTCGGCGACGGTCTGCCAGAAGCCGGCCAGCGGGTCTGCGGTGGCGTTGTGCCACCAGGTGAGGGTGACGGGTGCGTCATCCGCGGGTGCCGCGGTGTTGCACGCGGTCAGGCCGGCGAGCGCGACAGCCGAGATGGCTCCCGTCGCTACCCAGCGCTTGATGCTGCGTTTGTTCATCTTTGAACGCCTCTCGAAAGTTTCGACATCCACGTCGAAAGTGATTAGGATGGTGTGAGTTTAGGCAGGCGAGTGCCTGCCGCACAAGTTGTTAGTTACAACAAATCGAAGATCGGACCCCGATGGATACCTCCGCGCCCGTTGAGCCACGCGTCAAACTCAACGAACTTGCTGATCAGGCCGGTGTTTCTCTTTCAACGGTCTCAAAAGTGCTCAATGGGCGATCCGACGTCTCCAAGGCGACGCGGGAGCGCATCGAGCTCATCCTCGAGCGCGAGGGCTACCGTCGGCGCTCCGGACTGCCCAATCGGGGCACTCTCATCGAACTGGTTTTTCCCGAGTTGGAAACGGCCTGGGCCATGGAGATTATCCGCGGCGTCGAAAATATCGCCCGATCCAACGGTTTGAGCGTGGTGCTGACGGAGTCGGGAAGCCGGCACTCGCCGGGCGCCGAGTGGATCGAGGGGGTGCTGCGCCGGCGGCCCGTCGGCGTCGTGCTCGTCTTCTCCGACCTCGCGGATGACGCCAAGGCCAAACTGCGCAGCCGCGCCATTCCCTTCGTCATCATCGACCCCGCGGGCGACCCCACGCCGGATGTGCCGAGTGTCGGCAGTGCCAACTGGTCGGGCGGCCTCATGGCCACCCGCCACCTCATCGAGCTCGGCCACACCCGCATCGCGGCGATCACCGGCCCGGAGGACATGATGTGCTCTCTGGCGCGCCTCGACGGCTACCGCTCCGCGATGAACACGGCCGGACTGCCCATCGACCCCAGCCTGCTGCGCTTCGGCAACTTCCAGGTCGACGGCGGCCGCGACATCGCCAACGAGCTGCTCAGCAGCGAGAACCGCCCCACGGCGATCTTCGCGGGCAGTGACCTGCAGGCCCTTGGCGTCATCGACGCGGCTCGCAGCCACGGCCTGCGCATTCCGCGCGACCTCAGCGTCGTCGGCTACGACGACCTGCAGCTGGCGCAGTGGTCGAGCCCCGGGCTCACCACTATCCACCAGCCGCTCACCAAGATGGCCGAGGAGGCCGCGCGGCTCGTTCTGCGCATGAGCGAGAACGAGCTGGAGAACATCCCCCGCATGGACCTCGCCACGCGGCTCGTCGTGCGCGAGAGCACGGCGAAACCGCACGTGACCGCCTAGACGGCGCGCGCCCGGTACTGCTCGAGGATCACCGGCCGGTGGTCGACCGCCGGGCTGCCCGCGATGTCGAGCGCCCAGTCGGGAAGGGACTGGGTGAGCGCCCAGGCCGCCTGCCGCGCCGCGCCCGCGGCCACGTACTCTCCCGGGGTCGGCACGACGACGGGCACCTCGAAGACCTGCGCGGCGATCGCCTGCACCGCCGGGTTCTGGGCTGCGCCGCCGACGAGCAGAATGCGCTCGGCGACGACGCCGTTCGCCTGCAGGGCCGCGAGCCCGTCGGCGAGGCCCGCGAGCATGCCCTCGATCGCCGCGCGCGCGAGGTTGGGGCGGGTCGTGGAATGCAGGGTCATGCCGAAGAGCGTGGCCGTGGCGTTCGGCAGGTTGGGAGTGCGCTCGCCCTCGAAGTAGGGCTGCAGCACCAGGCCCGCGCTGCCGGGCTCGGCGTCGAGCGCGAGCGCGCCGAGCTCGTCGTGGGTGACGCCGAGCAGGGCGGCGGTGGAGTCGAGGATGCGGGCCGCGTTGAGGGTGGCGACGAGCGGAAGGTAGTTGCCGGTCACGTCCGCGAATCCGGCTACGGTGCCGCTCTCGTCGCGCGCGGGGGTCGTCGAGACCGCGAAGACGGTGCCGCTCGTTCCGATCGAGATGATGACGTCGCCGGCGGCCGCGTTGATGCCGAAGGCGGCACCCGCATTGTCGCCCGCACCCGGCGCGACCAGCATGCTGCCGTCGCCGATGGAGGCCGCAGTAACCGACTCAGAAGGTTGCAGCACGCGCGGCAGGATGGCGTCGTGTCCGAGCGCCGCCACGAGGATCTCGCGGTCGTACTCGTTCGTCGCCGGGTTGAAGTAGTTGGTGCCGCTCGCGTCCGAGCGGTCGGTGACGAGTTCGCCCAGGTCAGGATTCGAGGGCCCGAAGCCGCGCAAACGCCAGGTCAGCCAGTCGTGGGGCAGGGCCACGGCCGCGACCCGGGCCGCATTCTCGGGCTCGGCGTCGCGCAGCCAGCGCAGCTTGGTGGCTGTGAAGCTCGCGACCGGCACGCAGCCGGTGCGCGCCGCCAGGTCGGCGGCCCCGAACTCGGCGATGAGGTCGCGCGCGGCCTGGGCCGATCGCGTGTCGTTCCAGAGAAGGGCGGGCCGGATGACGCTGCCGCCCTCATCGAGCACGACCATGCCGTGCTGCTGGCCGCCGATCGATATCGCGGCGACATCGTCGAGGCCGCCCGCGTCGGAGATGGCGCTCTGCAGCGCGTCCCACCACGCCGCGGGGTCGACCTCGGTTCCCGCGGGGTGGCTCGCACGGCCCGTGCGAACCACGGCCCCCGTGTCGAGGTCGCGGATGACGACCTTGCAGCTCTGGGTGGATGAGTCGACGCCGGCGACGAGGGTCATGAAGTTCTCCTAGAAAGTCTGAAAGGGGGTGCCACGACCAGGCCGTGACACCCCCGAAAACGAGTTACTTAGCCGCGAGCGCCAAGAAGGTGCTCCGTCGCCAGCTGCTGCAGGCGAACGAAGCCGAAGCCCTTGCCGTTGAAGTAGGCGTTGTAGTCGAAGTCCTCGTATGCCGACGTGTCAGCGAGGAAGTCGTCGTAGGTCTCACCCTCGGCGAGGGTGGGCGTGTTGATCTCGTTGACGCGCGAGGCGGCGAGAGCCTCCTGCACCTCGGGGTCGGCGCGGAAGGCCGCGGCACGCTCCTTGAGCAGCAGGTAGGTCTGGATGTTGGCGCGAGCCGAGTCCCAGACGCCGGTCTCGTCCTCGGTGCGCGAGGGCTTGTAGTCGAAGTGGCGCGGACCCTGGTAGGTCTGGCCGCCATCGTGCGAGCCGTTCTCGAGCAGGTCGACGAGCGAGAAGGCGTTGTGCAGGTCGCCGTGACCGAAGACGAGGTCCTGGTCGTACTTGATGCCACGCTGGCCGTTGAGGTCGATGTGGAAGAGCTTGCCCTGGTTGAGCGCCTGCGCGATGCCGGCGGTGAAGTTGAGGCCCGCCATCTGCTCGTGGCCGGTCTCGGGGTTGACGCCGAAGAGCTCGGGGCGGTCGAGCGTGCCGATGAAGGCGATCGCGTGGCCGAGGGTCGGCAGCAGGATGTCGCCGCGGGGCTCGTTCGGCTTGGGCTCGATCGCGAACTTGATGTCGTATCCCTTGTCGGTGACGTACTCGCCGAACAGGTTGACGGCCTCGCGGTAGCGGTCGAGTGCTCCGCCGATGTTCTTCGCGGCGTCGTACTCTGCGCCCTCACGGCCGCCCCACATCACGAAGGTCTTGGCACCGAGCTCTGCGCCCAGGTCGAGCTGGCGCATCGCCTTGCGCATCGCGAAGCGGCGCACGCCGCGGTCGTTCGAGGTGAAGCCGCCGTCTTTGAAGACGGGGGGCGAGAAGAGGTTGGTGGTGACCATGGGAATGATCAGGCCGGTGTCTGCCAGGCCCTGCTTGAGGCGGTCGATCTGCTTCTGGCGCTTGGCGTCGTCCGAGCCGAACTCGAACAGGTCGTCATCGTGGAAGGTGAGGCCGTAGGCGCCCACCTCCTTGAGCTTCTCGAGCACGTGCACGACATCGAGTGCCGCGCGGGTGGGTCCGCCGAAGGGGTCGGCGCCGTTGTAGCCAACGGTCCAGAGGCCGAAAGAGAATTTGTCGGCGGGGGTGGGTGTCAGAGCCATTGTGCGCTTCCTCAACGTCATTGGTGAATAGTTATTGCTGACAACATATTAGGGATTCGGGCGAGAGTCAAACGTCAGCAGAGTAATTTGTGCCCGTTTAACCGACGAAGCCGCTTATGTTGAGTGATTCAACATAAGCGGCCACGAAGCCATCAGCTGCTGCGTGTGGTGCCCCGGGCGCCGAAGCGCTGCTGGAGCAGTACGGCGCCGACGATGATGAAGCCCTTTGCCAGTGCCTGGATCGACGGGTCGAGGTTGTACTTCGTGAAGAGGTTGATCAGCAGCGAGAAGATCAGAACTCCGAGCACCGAGCCGACGATCGATCCGCGGCCGCCGATGAGCAGCGTTCCGCCGACCACGACAGCGGCGATCACGTCGAGCTCGAGCAGGATTCCGTGGGTCGACGTGCCGACGGTCGTGCGGCTGATGAACATGATCGCTCCGATACCGGCGGTGAGGCCGGCGAGCGCGTAGACGTAGACCGTATGGCGCTTGACGTTGATACCGGCGAGGCGGGCCGCCTCGCGGTTGCCGCCGATCGCGACGGTGCGGCGGCCGAAGGTGGTGCGGTTGAGCAGCACCCAGCCGAGCACCGCGACCACCGCGAAGATCCACACGATCATGGGGATGCCGAGGGGGCTGCTGCCGATGACCTCGGTGAATCCGCGCACCGACAGAATCTGCGTGCGCTTGCCCGACAGCACCTCGGCGAGGCCGCGGGCGGCGATGAGCATAGCGAGCGTCGTCATGAAGGCCACGACGTTGCCATAGGCGATGAGCAGGCCGTTGATGACGCCCGCGAGCGTGCCGACGAGCAGGGCGACGACGACGATGAGCGGCCAGAAAGCCTGGGCGGGCGCCTGCACGAAGCCCAGCGTCGCGACAACCGAACTGAGCCCGACGACCGAGCCGACCGAGAGGTCGATGCCGCCGAGGATGATGACGAAGGTCATTCCGATGCTGACAACACCCGTGACCGTCGCGAACCGCACGATCGTCAGGGCGTTGGCCGGCGAGAGGAAGGACTCGCCGATCGTCACTGCGCCGATGACGAAGATGACGATGAGCACCACGAAGAGGCCGATGTTGCGCCCGGCAGCACCGCCGAGGTAGCCGCGCACCCCACCGAGGACTCCGCCCTTCGGGGTGGGAGCTGGTTCGAGCGGCATCGCGGGCTGGTTGCCCTCGGCCGCGGTTTTCTGTCCGCTCATGCGGCACTTCCCTTCATTACTAGGTCGAGAACGCCCGATTCGTCGATCTCGCTTGCCGTGACCGTGCGGAGTACTTCTCCGTCGGCGATAACCAGGACCCGGTCGGCGAGACCGAGCACTTCTTCGATCTCGCTCGACACGACGACGATGGCCGTGCCCGCGGCGGCGAGGCCGCGGATCAGCGAGTAGATCTCGGCGCGTGCCCCGACATCGACGCCGCGCGTCGGCTCGTCGAGCAGCAGCACGTCGACGCCGTGCACCAGCCAGCGCGCGAGGAGCAGTTTCTGCTGGTTGCCGCCACTGAGGGTGCGGGCCGCGCGGTCGGGGTCCGCCGGGCGCAGCTCGAGGTCTTCGAGCTGGGTGCGGGCCGACTCGCGCTCCGCGCGCTCGCGCAGGAACGGACCGCGCGCGAAGCGGGCGAAGGTCGAGAGGGTGACGTTCTTGTAGATCGGCTCCTCGAGCAGCAGCCCCTGGCTCTTGCGCTCCTCGGGCGAGAGCCCGATGCCGTGCTTGACGGCGTCGCTCACCGATCCGCCGCGCAGCACGGAGCCGTTGACCGACACGGTGCCGGTCGTCGCCTTGCGGGCGCCGTAGACCGTCTCGAGCACCTCGCTGCGCCCGCTGCCGACCAGGCCGGCAAGCCCGACGATCTCTCCGGCCTTGACGCTGAAGCTCAGTGGGCTGAACTCGCCGCGCAGGCTGAGGTTGTCGACGGTGAGCACTTCGACGGCATCCTTCGCGACGGGCACCGCCGGCGGAAAGTCGTTCTCGATCTCGCGGCCGGTCATCAGCGTGATGAGGGCTGGCGTGGGGGTCTCCGACACCTCGAGGCCGGTCGCGGTCGTGCGGCCGTCTTTGATGACGGTGATGCGGTCGCCGATCTCGCGGATCTCGGCGAGGCGGTGCGAGATATAGATGACGGCGATGCCGGATTCCGACAGTTGCGTGACGACGCGGAACAGGTTCTTGACCTCTTCGCTGTCGAGCACGGCCGACGGCTCGTCCATGATGATGAGCTTGATATCGCGGCTCAGGGCGCGAGCCATACTGACGATCTGCTTGTTGGCCGGGCTGAGCGATCCCACCTCGCGGTTGGGGTTGAGGTTGCCGTGCCCGAGGGTCGTGAGCAGCTCGCGCGCCTTGGCTGCCGCGTCGCGGCGGTTGACGATGCCGGCGGTCGAGGTCTCGTGTCCGAGGAAGATGTTCTCTGCGATCGTCAGGCCGTCGACAACGTCGAGCTCCTGGTACATCGTGGCGATGCCCAGCGCGAGGGCGTGCGTCGGGCTGTCGATGGCAACCGCCTCGCCCTGCCAGGTGATCTCTCCCTCGTCGGGGCGGTAGGCGCCCGACAGGATCTTGATGAGCGTGGACTTGCCCGCGCCATTCTGGCCGAGCACGCAGTGCACTTCACCCGGGCGGATGCTGAGGTCGACGCCCTTGAGCGCCTGCACGCCGGCGAAGGCCTTTCTCAGGCCCCGAACCTCGAGCAGGGGCGTCACATGGTCGACTTTGATCATGGCGGCAACATAACAGGTTTTGTCGCTTATGTGCAGGGGAGATTCTCGGCGCTGCGCCGAAATTTTCGCCTCCTTCTCTTCGCGCGATCGACAAGAAGCCCAAAATCCCTGTATTCACAAGGATTCTCGCTGGAACGTTTCGCAGAAACCCGACACGAAAGCGCTTCCAAAGATGATTACGAACTTGCAACTTTTGACAGCAATCGAAAAAAGATGGTGACGATCTACAAGTTCCCTGTTATGTTGCTGCAAACGTCAATGTGGACCTGTGATGCAGAACGTGCCTGAGCGAAGTCGCCAGCGCAGCTGCCTCGCCGATGCAACTCCTCATTGGCGTAGAGAACTGCAACTCACATCAACTAGGAGGAAGTACATGCTGGCAACACGCAAACTGCGCCACCGCATGCTCGTCGCGGGAGGAGCAACCCTCGCTGTCGCGGCGCTGCTCACCGGCTGCACCACGGGTCCGACGACCGAAGTCGGTCCGACCAACAACACGGACAACGAGGGCACCGGCGAGAGCATCGTCATCGGCTTCTCCGGTCCCGCCGCCGACCACGGATGGCTCGGAGCCATCAACGCTGCGGCAATCGCCGAGGCTGCCAAGTACCCCGACATCGAGCTCAAGGTCGCCGAGGGCACGAACGACGCCAACCTGCAGATCAGCCAGGTCGAGGGCTTCATCAACGACGGCGTCGACGCCATCGTTCTGCTGCCCACCGACGGTGCTGCCCTGACCGATGTCGCGATCAAGGCGATGGAGGCCGGAATCCCGGTCATCAACGTCGACCGCGAGTTCTCGAGCACCTTCGCCGCGCGCGTCACCATCCTCGGTGACAACTACGGCATGGGTGTCAGCGCCGGCACCTACATCTGCGAGCAGCTGGGCGACAAGCCCGACGCCGTCATCGCCGAGATCGCCGGCCTCGACTTCCTGCCGCTGACGCAGGACCGCAGCCGCGGCTTCGCTGACGCGCTCGGCGACTGCGGCCTCTCGGTCACCAACCGCGTTGCCGCCGACTTCACCGTCGCCGGTGGTGAGGCGACCACGTCGCAGCTGCTCGCGGCCGCGCCGAAGATCGACGCCATCTGGAACCACGATGACGACCAGGGTGTCGGCGTTCTCGCCGCCATCGCTGCCTCGGGTCGCAGCGAGTTCTTCATGGTCGGTGGCGCCGGCTCGGCCAACGCCATGCGCGAGATCCAGTCGGGCACCAGCGTGCTCAAGGCGACGGTCATCTACCCGTCGACGCAGGCCGCTGACGGTATCCGTCTCGCCCGCCTCGTTGCCCAGGGCAAGTCCCTCGGCGACCTGGTCGAGATCGAGGTTCCGAACCGCATCGTGCTCAACGCTCCGGTCGTGACCGCGGACAACGTCGACAAGTTCATCGGCACCGCGTTCGAGTCCTAAGCAGCACTGCCTCTAGGGGCAATTAGCACCCAGGTGCCCGCGCGGCCTCGTCGCGCGGGCACCACCCCCTCAAACTACGAAGGCACAGTCATGTCAGGTGGAACTCCCCTCCTCAGGGTGGGAATGGTTGGATACGGATTCATGGGCGCAGCCCACTCGCAGGGCTGGAGGGTCGCACCGCGGTTCTTCGACCTGCCGGCGCAGGTGGGCATGAATGTGCTCGTCGGCCGCCACTCCGACGGGGTCGAGGCTGCCGCCGCGAAGTGGGGCTGGTCAGAGACCGCCACCGACTGGCGCACGCTGCTCGACCGCGATGACATCGACATCATCGACATCGTCACCCCGGGTGACTCCCACGCCGAGATCGCCATCGCCGCCCTCGAGGCCGGCAAGCACGTCATGTGCGAGAAGCCCATGTCGAACACCGTCGCCGAGGCCATTGCGATGACCGCCGCCGCCGAGGCCGCCGCCGCGAAGGGCGTGCTGGCCATGGTCGGCTACACCTACCGCCGCGTGCCCGCCGCCACCTTCGCCCGCGACCTTGTCGCCGCCGGCAAGATCGGCGAGGTGCAGCAGGTGCGCGCCAGCTACCTCCAGGACTGGCTCGTCGACCCCACCGTTCCCCTGTCGTGGCGCCTGCAGAAGGAGCTCGCGGGCAGCGGGGCGCTCGGCGACATCGGCGCCCACGCCATAGACCTCGCCCAGTTCGTCACCGGGCTCACCCTCACCGCGGTGAGCGGCACGCTCGAGACGATCATCGCCGAACGCCCGCTCGAGGGCGAGCGCAGCGGCATCACCGGCACCGCCGGCGAGGGCTCCGGAATGGTCACCGTCGACGACATGGCCCTCTTCACCGGCCGCTTCAGCAACGGCGCCCTCGGATCCTTCGAGGCCACCCGCTTCAGCACGGGGCGCAAGAACGCGCTGCGCCTCGAGGTCTCGGGATCGCTCGGAGCCATCAGCTTCGACCTCGAAGACCTCAACTCGCTCGGCTTCTACGATGCGACCGCGCCGGCGACCGAGCAGGGGTTCACCAAGATCTATGTGACCGAGCCCCAGCATCCCTACATTTCTGCCTGGTGGCCGGCTGGCCACATGCTTGGATACGAGCACGGATTCTCGCACCAGGCCAAGGACTTCGTCGAGGCCATCGTCGCTGCCCAGCAGCCGACCCCGTCCTTCGCCGACGCACTACAGGTGCAGCGGGTACTCGCTGCCGTAGAGACGAGCGCTGGCAACGGCAGCGCCTGGACCAGCACTAGCAACTAGTAGGAGAGAACAATGCGACCAGTCACCCTGTTCACCGGCCAGTGGGCCGACCTTCCGCTCGAAGAGGTGGCAAAGCTCGCCTCGGGCTGGGGCTACGACGGCCTCGAGCTCGCCTGCTGGGGCGACCACCTCGACCCGTGGCGCTGGGACGAGCCCGGCTACGTCGAGGGCAAGCTCGCTCTGCTCGCGAAGTACAACCTCAAGGTCTACGCGATCTCGAACCACCTCAAGGGCCAGGCCGTCTGTGACGACCCGATCGACCAGCGCCACCGCGACATCCTCTCAGACCGCGTGTGGGGCGACGGCGACCCCGAGGGGGTGCGCCAGCGCGCCGCAGAAGAAATGAAGCTCACCGCCCGCCTCGCCGCGGCGCTCGGAGTGAAGACGGTCATCGGTTTCACCGGCAGCTCGATCTGGAAGTACGTCGCCATGTTCCCGCCCGTGTCACAGGACGCCATCGACGCCGGCTACCAGGACTTCGCCGACCGGTGGAACCCGATCCTCGACGTCTTCGACGAGGTCGGCGTGCGCTTCGCCCACGAGGTGCACCCGAGCGAGATCGCGTTCGACTACTGGACGACCGTGCGCACCCTCGAGGCAATCGGCCACCGCGAGGCCTTCGGCCTCAACTGGGACCCGAGCCACTTCGTCTGGCAGGACCTCGACCCGGTGGGCTTCCTCTGGGACTTCCAGGACCGCATCTACCACGTCGACTGCAAGGACACGAAGAAGCGCATGACCAACGGCCGCAATGGCCGACTGGGCTCGCTGCTCGGCTGGGCCGACCCGCTGCGCGGGTGGGACTTCATCTCCACCGGCCACGGCGACGTGCCGTGGGAGGACAGTTTCCGTATGCTCAACACGATCGGCTATGACGGCCCCATCTCAGTGGAGTGGGAGGATGCCGGAATGGACCGCCTCATCGGTGCGCCCGAAGCACTCGAGTTCGTTCGCCGGCTCGCCTTCGACGCACCGACAGCGGCCTTCGACGCCGCGTTCAGCACGAAGACGGATTAGCGAGAGGAGGGGAACGTGGTCATCGCCGACCCCCCTCTCTTCTCCGCCGCCGGCCAGGGCTCCGGGCCGAACGATACGACGCGTCGGGCGAACCTCTCGCTCGTGCTCTCGCTCGTGCACCACCGCGGTGCGCTCAGCCGCGCCGAGCTGACGCGCGCGACCGGTCTCAACCGCTCGACCATCGCGACGCTCGTCGGGCATCTCGTCGAGCTCGGGCTGGTCTATGAGGCGGCCGCCGTCGCCACGAGCCAGATCGGGCGGCCTAGCCCGATGGTGCATCCGACCTCGAGCACCGCGGCGATCGCGGTCAACCCCGAGATCGACGCGATCACGGTGGGGCTGGTGGGTCTCGGCGGCGAGGTGATCCGCAAGATCCGGATGCCCACGCAGCAGGCGCCATCCGCCGTCGAGGTCGCGAACATCACGGCCGCGATCATCGAGGGCATGCGCACCGAGCTCGAGTCGAGCTACCGCATCGTCGGCATCGGGGTGGCCGTGCCCGGCCTCACCCGCGCCGAGGACGGCGTCGTCAGCTATGCCCCGCACCTCGGCTGGCGCGACGAGCCCATCGCGGCGCTCATCGAGGACGCGAGTGGATTCACCACGACCGCCGCCAACGACGCCTCGCTGGGGGCGGGCGCCGAGCTGCTGTTCGGCGCCGGAGTCGGCTGCCAGGACCTCGTCTACCTCAACGGCGGCGCGAGCGGCATCGGCGGCGGCGTCATCAGCGGGGGAGTGCTGCGCACCGGCCGCAACGGCTATGCCGGCGAGCTGGGCCATACCCTCGTCGTCTCGAACGGTGCCCAGTGCCACTGCGGCGCGACCGGCTGCCTCGAGGCAGAGATCTCCCTCGCGCGGTTGCAGCAGCTGGTGGGCCTCGAGAATGCCGACATCGACGAGGTCGAGCGCGCCCTGCACGACGGGGATGCCGCGATCGTGCTGCCCGAGGTGCACCGCCAGCTCGACCACCTCGCCGTCACGCTGCGCAACGCCGTCAACGTCTTCAACCCCGAGCGCATCATCCTCGGCGGCTTCCTCGCGACGATCTTCTCCATCGACCCGCAGCGCCTCATCAGCGCCGTGCAGTCCCGGGCGCTGCACGGCCCCGGTGAGCTCGTGCAGATCTCGCGCGCGGTGCTCGGCTCGAACCTGCTGATGATCGGCGCGGCCGAGCTGGTGTTCTCGAGTGTTCTCGCCGATCCCTTTGCGCTGGCGGGGCAACCGGTAGCCTGACTGGGTGTCCGACGCCACCCTGGGCCGCGTGAGCTCCCGCGGCAACAACCTCGACCAGGTGCGCCGTCGCAACCTCTCCATCGTGCTCACCCTGGTGCACCGCAGCCGCGGCCTGTCGCGTGCCGAGCTCACTCGGGCGACGAATCTCAACCGGTCGACCATCGCGGCCCTCGTCGGCGAGCTCGTCGACCTCGGGCTCGTGCTCGAGGGCGCGCCCGACCCGACCAACATGGTCGGCCGGCCCTCGGCGACCGTGCTGCCGAATCCGGCGACCGTCGCCATCACCGTGCACCCCGAGCTGGATGCGGTCGTCGTCGGCCTCGTGGCGCTCGGCGGCACCGTCACGCGCCGCATCCGCTACGACACCGTGCGGGTGCCGACCGCCCAGGAGGTCGTCAACATCGTCTCGGCGATCGTCGAGGGCATGCGCGGCGAGCTCGCGGCGTCGTTCCGCACGGTCGGCATCGGTCTCGCCATCCCCGGACTCGTGCGCACCGATGACGGGGTCGTCAGCACCGCCCCGCACCTCGGCTGGACCGACGAGCCGGTCGCCAGCATGCTCGCCGAGGCCACCGGCTACCCGGTCGTCTCGGCCAACGACGCCACCATCGGCGCCATCGCCGAGAGCACCTTCGGCGCCGGGCGCGGCGTCGACGAGCTCATCTACCTCAACGGCGGCGCGAGCGGCATCGGCGGCGGGGTGGTGATGGCCGGCTCCCTGCTCGGCGGCGCCTACGGCTTCGCCGGGGAGCTCGGCCACACCCTCGTCAACAGCGACGGCGTTCCATGCCACTGCGGCGCCAGCGGGTGCCTCGAGACGGAGGTCTCGCGGGATCCGCTGCTCGAGGCCTGCGGCCTCAGCGTGGCCCAGGCGGACCAGCTGGATGACGTGCTCGCCGCCCGCTACGCCGACAGCCCCGCGGTGCGCGCCCTCGTCGACCGCCAGATCGAGTTTCTCGGCATCGCCCTGCGCGGCGCGATCAACATGTTCAACCCCGCGCTCATCGTGCTCGGCGGCTTTCTCGGCTCGCTCTACCGGGCGGCGCCCGAGGCCCTCGAGCATGCCGCGATCTCGTCGGCGATGCTGGGCGCCCGCGACGGCGTGCGCATCGAGCGCGCCGAGCTGGGCGGCGACATCCTCACTGTCGGCGCAGCCGAGCTGGTCTTCGCGCCGCTGGTGGCCGACCCGACATCAGCCGTTCCGCCGTTAACTTAGGCTGGTGTGCGTCCCTGATTTGAGAGCGCTCCCATGACTGCCTACGACTACCGCGAGAGCGGCCTCGTCTTCCCCCCGTCCTTCCTCATCGGCTCGGCGACCGCCTCGTACCAGATCGAGGGCGCCACCCAGGAGGACGGCCGCGGGCCGAGCATCTGGGACACCTTCAGCCGCACCCCGGGCAAGGTCGTCAACGGCGACACCGGCGACATTGCCGACGACCACTACCACCGCATGGACGAGGACCTCGACCTCATGAAGCGCCTCGGCCTCGAGGCCTACCGCTTCTCGATCGCGTGGCCCCGGGTGCAGCCGACGGGATCGGGCGCCGCGAACGAGAAGGGGCTCGCCTTCTACAGCAGGCTGGTCGACGGCCTGCTCGAGCGGGGCATCCGCCCGATTGCGACGCTCTACCACTGGGACCTCCCGCAAGGCCTCGAGGATGCCGGCGGCTGGCCGGCCCGCGACACCGCCAACCGCTTCGCCGACTACGCCGCGATCGCTGGCGCCGCCCTCGGCGACCGCGTGCACACCTGGACGACGCTCAACGAGCCCTGGTGCTCGGCGTACCTCGGCTACGGCTCGGGCGGCCACGCCCCCGGCCGCACGAACGGTGCCCACGCGCTCGCCGCCGTGCACCACCTCAACCTCGCGCACGGTCTCGGCCTGCAGGCGTTGCGCAGCGTGGTGGCCAAGGACGACGCCGAGTACTCGGTGACCCTCAACTTCCACGTGCTGCGCCCCGGCACCGAGGACCCGGCCGGGTCGGCCGACGCCATGCGCCGGATCGACGCGCTCGCCAACCGCGCCTTCACCAGCCCCATGCTCAAGGGCCAGTACGACTACGACCTGCTTGCCGACACCGCCGGCGTCACCGACTGGCAGTTCGTGCAGTCGGGCGACCTCGACGTGATCAAGCAGCCGATCGACTTTCTCGGCGTCAACTACTACTCGACGGCGACCGTGCGCACCTGGGACGGCGCCGCGCCCCGCCAGAGCGCCGACGGCCACAAGCCCTCGAGCGGCACGGCCTGGCCGGGCAGCGAGCAGGTCGAGTTTCTGCAGCAGGAGGGCCCGTACACGGCCATGGGCTGGAACATCGCGCCCGAGGGCCTCGAAGAGCTGCTCGTGCACCTGTCGACAGAGTTTCCTTCGACGCCGCTCGTCATCACCGAGAACGGCGCCGCCTTCGACGACGAGGTGGTGGATGGCGCGGTGCACGACCCGAAGCGCGTGGACTATCTCAGCCGCCACTTCGTCGCCGCCCACCGGGCGATCGCGCGTGGCGTCGACCTGCGCGGCTACATGGTCTGGTCGCTCCTCGACAACTTCGAGTGGGGCTATGGCTTCTCGAAGCGCTTCGGCATCGTGCACGTCGACTACGACACGCTCGTGCGTACCCCGAAGGACAGCGCGCACTGGGTGACGACGCTGGTGCGGGAGAAGCGCATTCCCTGACGCGTAGACTTTTGTACGGCGCTCGCCGTAACCCCCCCCCTCAGCTAGGACCCTCGTGACTACCGTTGTGCACCCGGGCGACTCCCTGTCGTCCCGTCAGAGGCTGATCTACGTCCTCATCCTCGGTGCCCTCACGGCCCTCGGGCCCTTCACCGTCGACCTCTACCTGCCGGCCTTCCCGGCGGTCGAGGAGGATCTGAACACGAGCGTCGCGGCGATTCAGCTCACCCTCACCGCGACGACCGTCGGCTTCGCCCTCGGCCAGCTGCTCGTCGGGCCGTGGAGCGACAAGATCGGCCGCCGCGCACCCCTGCTCATCGCGACCGCGCTGCACATTGCCTCGAGCCTCGGCATCATCTTCGCCCCGACCGTCGAGTGGGTCGGGGTGCTGCGGGTGCTGCAGGGCATCGGCGCAGCCGGCGGCGGCGTCGTCGCGGTCGCCATGGTGCGCGACCTCTTCGGCGGCCTGCCGCTCGTGCGGATGATGTCGCGGCTCGCCCTGGTCAACGGCCTCGCGCCCGTGCTGGCCCCGCTCATCGGATCCCAGCTGCTGCTGTTCACCGACTGGCGCGGCATCTTCGCCTTCCTCACCATCTACGGCGCCGTCGTCATCACCGCCGCCTACTTCTTCCTCGTCGAGACGCAGCCGAAAGCCCGCCGCGGCGACCTCGGCCACAGCACGGCGCGCGAGCGCTACCGGGCGCTGTTCACCGACCGCATCTTCGTCGGCGTGATCATCGTCGCGGGCATGACCTTCACCGGCCTCTTCGGCTACCTCTCGTCGTCGTCCTTCCTCTTCCAGGAGATCTACGACTTCACCCCCCAGCAGTTCGGGCTGCTGTTCGGCATCAACTCCATCGGCATCATCATCGGCGTGCAGTCCAGCTCACGGCTCGCCAAATTCATCGGGCCGCAGTGGATCCTGCTCGGCGCGGTCTCGCTCATGCTGGTCGCGGCCACAACGATCGCGACGATGGAGCTGCTGCACGTCGGGTTGCTGGGCATCCTCATCCCGCTGTGGTTCTTCATCCTCGCCTGCGGGTTCGCCTTCCCGGTGCAGCAGGTGCTCGCCATCGACGGCCACGGCGGCGAGGCGGCTACAGCGGCGTCGCTCATGGGCGCGGTCAACTTCGGCCTCGCCGGGCTGCTGTCGCCGATCATCGGGCTGTTCGGCATCCACAACGCCATTCCGATGGCGGTCATGATGGTGTGCACCTCGACGGTGTCGCTTCTGGTGATCGCCTTCATCATCCGGCCCACGACGGTTCCCGCCCTCAGCCGCTAGCGTGGCTGCATGCCCACGGCCCATCTGACCCTCGACCCGCGAGCCGTCGTCGGCACCGTCAACCGCCGGCTCTTCGGCAGCTTCGTCGAGCACCTCGGCCGCTGCGTCTACGACGGCATCTACGAGCCCGGCCACCCGACGGCCGACGCACACGGATTCCGCGGGGACGTCGTCGAGCTCGTCCGGGAGCTGGGCGTGTCGGCGATCCGCTATCCCGGCGGCAACTTCGTCTCTGGATACCGATGGGAGGACGGCGTGGGGCCGCGCGACCAGCGCCCCCGCCGCCTCGACCTCGCGTGGCACTCGACCGAGACCAACGAAGTAGGCCTCGACGAGTTCGCCACCTGGCTCGAGCTCGTCGGCAGCGAGCTGATGTACGCCGTCAACCTTGGTACCCGCGGGGTGCTCGAGGCGCTTGACGTGCTGGAGTACGCGAACATCCGCTCGGGCACGCGCCTCTCCGACTGGCGCATCGCCAACGGCCGCACCGAGCCCCACCGCGTGGGCATGTGGTGCCTCGGCAACGAGATGGACGGCCCGTGGCAGCTCGGCCACGGAACCGCCGACGAGTACGGCGCCCTCGCCGCGAAGACCGCGCGGGCGATGCGGCAGGTCGACCCCGATCTCGAGCTCGTCGTCTGCGGCAGCTCGGGCTCGGCGATGCCCACCTTCGGCGCGTGGGAGCGCACCGTGCTCGAGCACAGCTACGACGACGTCGACTACATCTCGTGCCACGCCTACTACGAGCCGAAGAATGGCGACCTCGACAGCTTCCTCGCCTCCGCGGTCGACATGGACGGCTTCATCGAGACCGTCGTCTCCATCGCCGACGAGGTCAAGGCCGCGCGTGGCAGCGACAAGACCATCAACATCTCCTTCGACGAGTGGAATGTCTGGTACATGCAGCGCCACCTCGCCGAGGAGAAGATCACCGACGTCGAGCAGTGGCCGGTCGCCCCGCGCCTGCTCGAGGACTCCTACTCGGTGGCCGACGCCGTCGTCTTCGGCAGCCTACTCATCTCGCTGCTACGGCATGCCGACCGCGTCACTTCGGCCTCACTGGCCCAGCTCGTCAACGTCATCGCCCCGATCATGACCGAGCCCGGCGGCCCGGCCTGGCGCCAGACAACCTTCTTCCCCTTCGCCGAGACCTCGCGCCTCGCCACGGGGGAGGCACTCGCACTCGCACTCACCTCCGACACCCACGAGACCGAGCAGTACGGAAAGGTCCCCCTCGTGGATGCCGCGGCCACCCACGACAACGGCGCGACCGCGGTCTTCCTCGTCAATCGCAGCACGACCGAGCCCGCCGCGGTGACGATCGACGTGGCCGCGCTCGGCGGGGTCGGCCTGGTGAGCGCGCGCACCCTCAGCGACTCCGACATCACCGCGGCGAACACCCTCGGCGACCCTGAGCGGGTGGGGCTCGCCGACAACACGTCCGCGGTCATCGCCGACGGCATCCTGTCGGTCACGCTGCCGCCGGTGTCATGGACGGCGCTCTCAGTCGCGACCCGTTAGCCTTCTCGGATGCCGTCCCAGTCCGAGGTCACCGCCCGCGTCCACCAGCGCCGGCGGCTCATCACCGGGGGCAGCGCCCTCGCGCTCGGCATCCTGCTCGGCGTGGTGATCACGCTGCGCGGCAACACGGCACTCGGCGTCGACACCGAGTGGATGGAAGAGATCGTCGAGCACCGCAGCACGCTGTGGGAGGTGCCGTCGTTCGTCATGAACGTTCTCGGGGGTGGGCTCTTCGCGACCATCCTCGCCGCAGCGATCGTCGTCGTCTTCGTCGTGCTCAAGCGGCCGTGGACGGCCGTCTACTTCGCCATCACCTGCCTGGTGAGCTCCGGGGTCGTTCAGCTGCTCAAGGCACTGCTGGGCCGTGCGCGGCCCGAGCAGATCATGCTCACGATCGACTCGGGCTCCTTCCCCTCGGGGCACGTCGCGAACGCGGCGACGCTCGCCGCGCTGCTGGCGATCATCCTCTGGCGCTGGTGGGTCGTCGTGGCCGGCGCCATCTATGTCGTGCTCATGGCACTGAGCCGCACCTACCTCGGCGCGCACTGGGTGAGCGACACCGTCGGCGGACTGCTCATCGGCGCGGGTGTCGCCCTGATCCTCTGGGCGCCTTTCGCCAAGCGCATGCTGTCGGAGAGAGGGCCGACCCAGTAGCGTCGGAGTATGCGTATCCTCCTCGTCGGCGCCGGAGGCGTCGGCAACTCCATTGCCAAGATCGCCGCAGAGCGGGACTTCTTCGAGACGATCATCGTCAGCGACTACGACCTCGGGCGGGCCGAGTCGACGATCGCGTGGATCGAGGCGAAGGGCCTCGCTCGGGGGAGGTTCGTGGCGGCGAAGATCGACGCATCCAACCCCGACAACGTCGCGGATGTCGCCCGCGAACATGGGGCAACCCACGTCATGAACGCCGTCGAGCCCAAGTTCGTGCCGACCATCTTCGCGGGAGCCCTCGCCGCCGGTGCCGACTACCTCGACATGGCGATGAGCCTGAGCGAGCCGCACCCGACCAACCCGCACAGCGAGACGGGCGTCAAGCTCGGCGACGACCAGTTCGCTCAGGCGGGCGACTGGGAGAGCGCGGGCCGGCTCGCCCTCGTCGGCATGGGCGTCGAGCCCGGCCTCAGCGACGTCTTCGCCCGCTATGCCGCCGACCACCTCTTCAGCGAGATCGACGAGCTCGGCACCCGCGACGGCGCCAACCTCGTCGTGCGCGACGAGGCGGGCAACGAGATCTTCGCGCCCTCGTTCAGCATCTGGACGACCATCGAGGAGTGCCTCAACCCGCCCGTCATCTGGGAGAAGGACAGGGGCTGGTTCACCACCCCGCCCTTCAGCGAGCCCGAGGTCTTCGACTTTCCCGAGGGCATCGGCCCGGTCGAATGCGTCAACGTCGAGCACGAAGAAGTTCTGCTCATGCCGCGCTGGGTCGACGCGAAACGCGTCACGTTCAAGTACGGGCTCGGCGACGAGTTCATCGGAATTCTCAAGACGCTCAACCAGTTGGGCCTCGACAAGGTGGAGCCCCTTCGCGTCAGGTCGGCCGACGGCCCGGTCATGGTCTCGCCGCGCGACGTCGTCGCTGCCGGCCTGCCCGACCCTGCCACCCTCGGCCCGCGCATGACCGGCAAGACCTGCGCCGGACTCTGGGTGACCGGCACGGGCGTCGACGGCTCGCCCCGCGAGGTCTACCTGTACCACGTCTCGGATAACGAGTGGACGATGGCCAACTACGAGAGCCAGTGCGTCGTCTGGCAGACGGCCCTCAATCCCGTGATCGCCCTCGAGCTGCTCGCCACCGGTGTCTGGAGCGGCTCCGGCGTTCTCGGCCCCGAGGCCTTCGACGCCAAGCCCTTCCTCGATCTCATGGCGCTGCCGGTGGCCGATGGCGGGTACGGGCAGAGCTGGGGACTGCGGGAGGGATGATCCGGCTCTACGAGCCCGCTGACTACGACGCCGTCTCGGCCATCTGCACGCAGACCGCCGAGGCCGGCGGTGACGCCACCGGCCTCTACGTCAGCGACGAGCTCATGCCCGACGCGTTCGTGCGGCCCTACGTGGTCTACCAGCCCGACCTCGCCTTCGTCGTCGAAGACTCCGAGGGCGTGGCGGGCTACATCGTCGGGGTCGAGGATACGGCGGCATTCACGGAGTGGTTTCGCCGTGAATGGCTGCCCCGCGCGATTGCAGGCCGGTATGAGCACACCGAGCCGGTCGTGTCGAAGGACGACCTCATCCGCCATCTCGCCTTCTGGCCGGAGCGCATGCTCATCGCCGAGGTCGACGAGTACCCGGCGCACCTGCACATCGACCTGCTGCCGCGGCTGCAGGGGGCCGGATGGGGCCGCCAGCTGATCGAGACGCTCGCCGACGCGCTGCGCGCTCGCGGCGTGCCCGGCCTGCACCTCTCGATGGACGCCGCCAACACTGGCGCCCGCGCCTTCTACGACCGGCTCGGCTTCACCGAGCTGCCCTCGAGCACCTCCGAGGCTCCGCTGCTCGGCCTACGCCTCTAGATCGGCGGACCCGACACTTGACGAGGAGAATTTGTCGACACGCCGGGCGCAAGCCGCAGTGATGCGGCGTGTCGACCAAATCTCCTCGTCAAGCGTCGAGTCGCGCGCCCATAGTCTTGAACGCATGACGGATGCAGCTGCCGCGGTCGAAGCCGCCAAGAAGGCCCTCGCAGAGGCGGAGGCCGCACTCGCGGCAGAGGGCGCCGCGCCGGCCGCGGGCCCGCTCGACAAAGCAGGCATCGAGCGCATCCGCGCCGGCTACGCCTTCGACGGCGCCGTGCTCGAGATGGGCGCCCTCGTCAACGGGGATGCGATGCCCGACGTGCAGGTGCGCATCCCGGTCGCGATGCTCAACCGCCACGGCCTCGTCGCCGGCGCGACCGGAACCGGCAAGACCCGCACGCTGCAGGTGCTTGCCGAGCAGCTGAGCGCCGCCGGCGTTCCCGTCTTCGCCGCCGACATCAAGGGCGACCTCAGCGGCATCGCCAGCCCGGGGGAGCCGAGCGAGAAGCTGCTCGCGCGCACGACGGGCATCGGGCAGCACTGGGTCGCAGCGGCCAGCCCGGTCGAGTACTACACGCTCGGCGGGCAGGGCGTGGGCGTTCCCATCCGCGCGACGGTGTCGAGCTTCGGACCCCTGCTGCTCAGCAAGGTGCTCGGCCTCAACGCCACCCAGGAGTCGAGCCTCGGCCTCGTGTTCCATTACGCCGATCAGGCCGGGCTGCCGCTCGTCGGGCTCGACGACCTGCGGGCCGTACTGCTCTGGCTGGTCAGCGACGAGGGAAAGCCAGAGCTCAAGGCGCTCGGCGGACTCGGCAGCGCGACCGTGGGAGTCATACTTCGCGAGCTCATCACCTTCGCCGACCAGGGCGCCGACGTCTTCTTCGGCGAGCCCGAGATCGACACGCAGCTCTTCCTGCGGCAGAACGCCGAGGGCAAGGGCATCGTCAGCCTGCTCGAGATCCCCGGGGTGCAAGACAAGCCGGCGCTGTTCAGCACCTTCCTCATGTGGATGCTCGCCGACCTCTTCAACGACCTGCCCGAGGTGGGCGACATCGAGAAGCCGAAGCTCGTGTTCTTCTTCGACGAGGCGCACCTGCTGTTCAAGGACGCATCCAAGGACTTCATCGACTCGATCACGCAGACGGTGCGCCTCATCCGCTCGAAGGGGGTCGGGGTCGTGTTCGTGACCCAGACGCCCAAGGATGTGCCGAACGACGTGCTCGCCCAGATCGGGTCCCGGGTGCAGCACCAGCTGCGCGCCCACACCCCCGACGACGCCCGCGCCCTCAAGCAGACAGTGTCGACCTACCCGACCTCGCAGTATGACCTCGGTGAGGTGCTGACCAGCCTCGCCACGGGCGAGGCGATCGTCACGGTCATGAGCGAGACGGGGGCCCCGACCCCGGTCGCCTGGACGCGGCTGCGCGCGCCGCAGGGCTCCATGCAGCCCACGGCCGAGGATGCGATGCGCGCCACGGTCACCGCCTCGCCCCTCATGGCCCAGTACGGCACGATCGTCGACCGGGAGTCGGCCTACGAGCTGCTGAGCGTCAAGATGAACGCCGCCGCCAAGGCCGACGACGATGCCCAGCTCGCGAAGCAGTACGAGCAGGAGTGGAAGGACGCCTCGTCGAAGAAGGCGCCCGCGGCGCGCAAGACGACCGTGCGCAAACAGAACAACCCGATTGCCGACGCGCTCGGCTCGCGCACCGGCCAGACCATCGTGCGCGAGGTGCTGCGGGGCATCTTCTCGACGCTGAAGAAACGCTAGAAGGTCGTGCCCAGCGCAACCAGCAGCGCATAGAGCAGCGCGCCGCCACCCACGAGAACGCCCGCGAATAGCAGTGCGGCCAGCACCGGCCGGCGCTCGAACCAGTAGAGCAGGCCCGGGTACATCACGTGCAGCTCGCGGGTCGACACCGGGTGGTCGATCTCGGTGACGGGCACATCGAGGGTTGCGGTGACCGACTGCATACTGTCGCGCGACCAGAACTGCCCGCGCATGCGGATCAGCTGGCGGCCGCGCGGATCGCAGACGAACAACTGCGGCACCGTCTCGACCGAGCCTCCGCGGTAGGTGTCAACGAGCACGATCGGCCCGAGCTCCGTGATGTCATAGCGCTGGGTGATGCCGAAGAATCCGCGCTCGGCGATGGCGTCGGGGGTGACCCAGACGCCGAGGCGCGAGTACGAGACCAGCGAGTACACGAACATGGCCGTGACGATCACCTGGGCGATGACAACTGCCGGCCACGGGCCGTCGGGCACCGTCAAGAAGTAGAGCACGCCGAAGGCCGGCGCGAAGAAGGCGATGATCGCGCCGACACCGCGGCGAAGAAGGTAGGGGTGCGGGCGGAGTCGGGGTGTGTCCATGTGCCCTCCCCAAGGATCTAGTTGCCAATCTACCGGGTGCATCGAAGCACCCGGATTTTGATGCTCGGAGCTGATCCTTGTGGGAAGCACCGATCCACTGGGATACTGAACAACTTTCTACCCGACCATAGACAGAGGTGTCTGGTGCCCGATATCAAGTGTCCTAATTGCAAGACATCATTCACGGTTGACGAAGCCAATTACGCAGAAATAGTCCGTCAAGTGCGAAACGACGAATTCAAGGCCGAACTGCATGAGCACCTCGAAGCTTCGGAGAAGGCGAAGAAATCAGATATCGAGCTCGCCGAAGCAAAGATTGCGGCTTCGCTAAAAGCTGAAGTCGTATCGAAAGAGTCCGAGATTGCTGAGCTCAAGGCAAATCTTGCCAGGATCGCGATCGCCACGGAGTTGGCTGTCAAAGAGGAAACCGCGAAGAGGGACACCACGATCGAGCGGCTATCTGCGGAATTGAAGGCAGCTGAGATCGCAGAGAAACTGGCAGTGACCGAGGCAGTCGATGCGCTTGAGAAAAAGCGAAGCGAAGAGATTGCGACTCTCACAAAAGTGTCTGCAGACAAGAACTCCGAGATTGAGCGGCTCAAGGCGGAGATCAAGAATGCCGAGGTCGTTGGCGAACTGGCGGTCAACAAAGCCGTGCAGGGACTTACCAAAGAGCGCGATGACCTTGCTCGTGACTTGGAGGCGAAAGGGCTCGAGCTAACTAATAACGAACTCGTCCTACGGACAGATTTCGATGTTCGGCTCCAGTCGAAAGACCTGCTCTTGAAGGACAAAGACGAAGCTATCGAGCGCCTTAAGGATCTGAAGACAAAGCTTTCGACCAAGATGCTCGGCGAGACACTGGAGCAGCACTGCCAGATTGCCTTTGAGCAGCTTCGAGCTACGGCCTTCCAGTCCGCAACGTTTGGCAAGGACAACGCTTCGTCGGATTCAGGGAGTAAGGGCGACTACATTTTTCGTGATCGCAGCGCTGACGGCACCGAGTACGTATCCATCATGTTCGAGATGAAGAACGAAGCGGACGCTACGAAGTCGAAACAGACGAACGAGTCCTTCCTCAAGGAATTGGACAAGGACAGAACGGAAAAGAACTGCGAGTACGCAGTTCTGGTCAGCCTTCTGGAGCCCGAGAGCGAGATCTTCAATATTGGAATTGTTGATGTTTCCCATATCTACCCGAAGATGTACGTCGTCCGTCCGCAATTCTTTATCCCAATGATCACTTTGCTTCGCAATTCTGCTCAGGCCACCATCGGCATTCGTTCCGAGTTGACTCGAATTCAGGAACAGAATCTGGACATCACGAATTTTGAGTCGAAGCTGGGCGAATTTCAGACATCCTTCTCCAAGAACGTGAACGACGCAGCGAAACAATATGACAATGCGATTAGCGACATTGACTCTGCAATCAAGAAGCTCGAGGACACGAAAGAAGCGCTTCGCCTCTGGGTTAAACACCTAAACACCGCAAGCGGCAAGTCCGAGAAGCTAACAATTCGTGCCTTGACCCGTGGGAACGCGACAATGGAGGCCAACTTCGCGGAGCTCGAGAGCTCAAATCAAAGGTAGCGCTCAATTGCAGTCAATAACGCACCAAAGAAGAGCGACCCTTGGACGATCAGTTTGGCGGAGAATGGGGGATTCGAACCCCCGAGGGCTTTCACCCAACACGCTTTCCAAGCGTGCGCCATAGGCCACTAGGCGAATTCTCCTGACGGATGCTGCCGGCAATCCGGCGGCGACCTCAAGAAAGCATACCGGCATCAGCGCGCGCGCTCGGTTCGCGACCGTGCGGCTCCGACGTTTTGCCTTTGGCAACATGACGCCCAAATATTCGTCTGCGGTGGCATCCGAAAGGCGCACAAACAACCGCGACGTCCGATACTGTGCGTCTGAGCATTGGAGTGGAGTTGACTGATCGAATCACATTCGGAATTGGCTGCTTTGCGTTTGAGGCAGTCGGAGTCGACTACAACACCCGCGGCAACGAAAAGGGTACTTACAAGTTCAATCAGTGGGTCAGAGACGTCGAGAGTGCCCTTAAGTCCATCCCCAGTATCGATGATCTGGTAGTCAGCGGGTTTCGCTCTTCACGACCACCGTCACCCGCATCATGGAGGAACGAGACGGACCGCATGATTCGCGAGACTCCCGTTCGCCCCGGGTTGCATCCTGGCGGCGACTTGGTGCCCCATGCGGTCGACGGTGAGATTCGGTTCTCGCTCACAATTCCCGTGCACGTCCAGGAGCGTGTATTCCCGTTCGCCAAAAGTATGCCTGGAAGTAAATTTTGGGTGGATCTGCGATACGGACACGGCATGCCAGTTGCTTTTGTTTCTACTGATCCTGCAACCGATGGCGCCTCGTTTGCAGTGGCGATCGTCCGCGAGTTTCTGAAGGACGAGTTTGTTCAGCGCGTAGAAAAGACGAGTAGCCC
>JAAFHU010000159.1 GCA_013297645.1 Actinomycetota bacterium | reverse complement strand
AGAAGGGCGTCTCGCTCGACTCGCTGACCGGCACCGGTGTCGGCGGGCGCATCCGCAAGCAGGACGTGCTCGACGCGACCGCAGGCACCCCGGGTGCTGCGGCGCCCGCGCCCGCCGCTGCTGCCAAGCCGCTCGAGACCTCGCCCCTGCGCGGCACCACGGTCGCAATGTCGCGCCTGCGCAAGGTCGTCGCCGAGCGCGCCGTCATCTCGATGCAGACCTCGGCTCAGCTGACCACCGTCGTCGAGGTCGATGTCACGCTCATCGGGCAGCTGCGCGACAAGGTGAAGGCCGACTTCGCCGCGAAGACCGGCAACAAGCTCTCGTACCTGCCCTTCTTCGCCCTGGCCGCGGCCGAGGCGCTCAAGGCGTTCCCGATCATCAACGCGACGATCGACGGCGACAACATCGTCTATCCGGCCACCGAGAACATGAGCATTGCGGTCGACACCGACCGTGGCCTGCTCACCCCTGTGATCCGCGACGCGTCGACGCTCAACATCGCCGGCTTCGCCGCTCAGATCGCCGACCTCGCCGACCGCACCCGCAACAACAAGCTCAAGCCCGACGAGCTGGCCGGTGGAACCTTCACCCTGACCAACACGGGATCGCGCGGCGCGCTGTTCGATACCCCGGTCGTCTTCCTCCCGCAGGTCGCCATCCTCGGCACCGGCATCGTCGTGAAGAAGCCGGTCGTCGTGACCAACCAGGGCATGGACTCCATCGCCATCCGCCAGATGGTCTACCTCGCCCTGTCGTACGACCACCGCATCGTCGACGGTGCTGACGCCGCGCGCTTCCTCAGCGCGGTCAAGGACCGCCTCGAGGCCGGCAACTTCGCGGCCGACCTGGGCATCTAGGCGACTGGTTCTAGCCAGCGACATAGCTCCTGATCCGCCAACCGGCCTCGGTCTTCACGAGAAGAACCGAGGCCGGTTCGCTGTCTGCCTCAAAGGTCAGTAGCGCTGCATCGCCCATGCGCTCGGCGAGCCGCACCTCGACAGGATCGACGAGCTCTGTGCTGCCGTCGCCACGCTCGATCGACCGGATGAGGGCGGCGTCGGCATCCATCGCGGCCGAGCCGGCCTGCAGCACGGTGTCTAGGCACAGGATCGAGAGGTCGCGAATGCAGCTGTTGCGCGCCTGCACAAGGTCGCCGAAGGCCGCGACGGGGTCGTCCTCGTAGACGGGGCCTTCGAGCGCGACGGTCGGCGCGGCCGTCGGCGTCAGCCGCTGTGCGCTGCCGCCGGTGGGCACGGAGACCGCCACGATGAGGGTGAGTGCTCCCACCGCAACCGCCAGCCACTTCGGTCTGCGGAAACGCGGTGGAATCCGGGCAAGGTAGGGCTCGAACCACCTCTGTGCCGGAGTCTCGGCAGGCTCGACCACCGGCTCAGCCGTGGCCGTGCGCTGCGGGATGTCGTCGGACAGGGAGTCCGGAACGAAGCGCACCGGGCTCGCGTCGGTAAGGGCGAAGACCCGCTCCGACAACTGGGCGGCGAACGACTCCGGATAGGCCACGAGAGAGCCGAGCCACTGCCGCAGGCCGGCCGCGTGATCCCACGCCTGATCGGACGGCGAGAGTCGTTCGAGCACGGTGGCCGCCAGGGCGGCCAGCGCCCTGCGGTCGACGTCGGTTGCGCCGCCCACCTCGGCGTGACCGAATCCGCTGAGAACCGGTGCGCCGGACTCGCGGAACAGCACACGGCCGGCAGTGATCGCCCCGTGCGTGACCCCCGATGCCTGCATCGCCGTCACGGCAGCGGCCAGCGGGGCGAGGATCGTCACCGCCTCGCCTGCCGTGAGCTGCCCCCGCTGGGCGAGCAACTGGGCGAGGCTGCCGAGCTCGAGCCGCTCCAGCACCAGCACGGGGCGCCCGTCGGCACCGACCGACAGATCGCGCAACTGCACGGTGTGCGCGTGGCCTGCGGCGCCGAGCGCGCGCAGCTCTGCGTCGATCGAGGCGAGCGGCACCTCGGGCCGGAATATTTTGATGGCCGCCGTGCGCTCGGCAGCGCCCGCGTGGCCGAGGTACACGTCGGCCCGGGAGCCGGAGCCGAGCTTGCGGACGAGACGGAAGCCGGCGACGGTCTCTTCGAGCATGGCCACAGCATCCACGTGTTTGTGGGCCGAGCGTATCGAGCCACTGGAATCTGTGCACAAGCCGCGCGGGGTTAGAGTTGTGAGGTGATCGACTTTGTCGTCGCGGGGCTAAGCGCCAACTCCGTGCCGTATGTCGAAGCCCTTGAGCTTCAACGCGCAGTCCACCGATCCGTTGTCGCGGGAGACCGCCCCGACACCGTGATCCTCCTCGAGCACCCGAGCGTGTACACCGCCGGCAAACGCACGGAGGCGAGCGAGCGGCCCACCGACGGCACGCCCGTCATCGACGTGGACCGCGGCGGCAAGATCACCTGGCACGGCCCTGGTCAGCTGGTCGGCTACCCGATCCTGCGCCTGGCCGAGCCGATCGACGTGGTCGGCTACGTGCGGCGCCTCGAGGGGATCCTCATCGAGGTACTCGCGTCGCTGGGCGTCACCGGTGAGCGCGTCGAGGGCCGCAGCGGAGTCTGGGTCGCGAATGCCTCCGGCGGGCACGACAAGATCGCCGCCATCGGCATCCGTGTCGCCGAGGGGGTCACCATGCACGGTTTCGCCCTCAACTGCGACAACGGCTTCGAGGCCTACGACGCGATCGTCGCCTGCGGTATCCGTGACGCCGGCATCACCTCCATCAGCCGCGTGCTCGGTCACACGGTGACGACCGACCAGGCTGCTCCGCTCGTCGAGCAGGCATTCACGAGAGCGATGGCCACCGCATGACGCACCCCCAGGGCGACCGCAAGCTGCTGCGCCTCGAGGTGCGCAACGCGTCGCACCCCATCGAGCGCAAGCCCGAGTGGATCAAGACCGTGGCCAAGATGGGCCCCGAGTACCGGCAGCTGCAGCAGCTCGTCAAGAGCGAAGATCTGCACACCGTCTGCCAAGAAGCCGGATGCCCGAACATCTTCGAATGCTGGGAAGACCGCGAGGCCACCTTCCTCATCGGCGGCAGCCAGTGCACCCGCCGCTGCGACTTCTGCCAGATCGACACCGGCAAGCCCGCGGACTACGACACCGACGAGCCGCGCCGCGTCGCGGAGTCCGTTGTGCAGATGAACCTGCGCTACGCGACCGTCACCGGCGTCGCGCGCGACGACCTGCCCGACGAGGGCGCCTGGCTGCACGCCGAGACCGTGCGGCAGATCCACGCGATGAACCCCTCGACCGGTGTCGAGATCCTCGCGACCGACTTCTCGGGCAACCCCGACCTGCTGCGCGTCGTCTTCGAGTCGCGGCCCGAGGTCTTCGCCCACAACGTCGAGACGGTGCCGCGCATCTTCAAGCGCATCCGCCCCGCCTTCCGCTACGAGCGCTCGCTCGACGTCATCAGCCAAGCCCGCGACTTCGGCCTCATCACCAAGTCGAACCTCATTCTCGGCATGGGTGAGACGCGCGAGGAGATAAGCCAGGCCCTGCAGGACCTGCACGACGCCGGTACCGACATCATCACCATCACGCAGTACCTGCGTCCCACCCCACGCCACCTGCCCGTCGACCGCTGGGTGCGCCCCGAGGAGTTCATCGAGCTCAACGCGGAGGCCGAGCAGATCGGCTTCCTCGGGGTGCTCAGCGGCCCCCTGGTGCGATCCAGCTACCGCGCCGGCCGTCTCTGGGCGCGCTCCATGGCATCGAAGGGGCGCGAGATTCCTGCGCACCTCGCGCACATCGCCGACGCACCCACCGACTTCGCGCAGGCCGTATCCTAGGAACCATGGCACGCGAAGCTCGACCCAAGAAGATCAAGGACCCCAACAAGGAGCCCGGCAGGCTGAAGCAGATCTGGCAGGTGTTCCAGATGACGCGCCGCCAGGACCCGTCGATCGTCTGGATGCTCGCGCTCGGCGTGCTGCTCCCGCTCGCCGCCGGTGTCGTGCTCGCCATTGTGCTCGCACCTTGGGGCCAGAACCCGGTCGGCTTCGTGCTCTACGTCATCATCGGCCTCTTCGCCGGCGTGCTCGTGGGCATCATCATCCTCGGCCGCCGCGCTGAGAAGGCCGCCTACGACCAGATCGCCGGCCAGGCCGGTGCCGTCGGGGCCGTGCTCAAGAGCGGCCTGCGCCGCAGCTGGATCGCGAGCGAGATGCCGGTCAACGTCAGCCCCAAGAGTCAGGACGCGGTCTACCGCGCCGTCGGCCGCGGGGGCATCGTGCTCTTCGGCGAGGGCCCGCGCAGCCGCACGCAGCGCATGCTCGAAGACGAACGCCGCAAGGTCGCACGCATCGTGCCGAACGTGCCGATCACCTTCATCTATGTCGGACCGGATGCCGAGTCCACCCCCCTGCACAAGATCTCTGCCTCGCTGCGCCGCCTCAAGCCCGCGCTGCGCAAGCAGGAGGTGCTGACCGTCAGCAACCGCCTCGCGTCGCTCGGCAAGAACCTCATGCCGATTCCCAAGGGCATCGACCCCTACAAGGTGCGGGCGCAGCGCAGCCGCTAGCAGCGGCTACGCGTGTTGGTCCACCTATCGGCGGACCAACACCGTTCCGGCCAGCTGGTCGTGCAGGCCGCGCTGATCGCGGTCGTAGATCACTCCGGGAATCGCGAGGCTGAGCAGCAGAGTGCGCACAAGCGGCCGCCACACGCCGATCCAGCGCGGCACGAGGGGCACGACCCGCATGCCGAGCAAAAGGTGTCCGATGCTGCCGCTGAGCAGCACGATGAACAGGTACTGCATCACCGCGAAGGATCCGAGGATTCCGAACCAGGTCCCGTCGAAGAACACGTAGCCGACGAGGCTGGCGAGCGCCCAGTCCACCGCGAGTGCGACGAGGCGACGGCCGATGCGTGCGACAGACCGGGGTCCGCTCGACGGGAGTCCGAGGCGCTGGCCGGGCCAGTCGGGTGAGTCGACGACATCCGGCATGTCTCGATCTTAAGCGCTCCAGCACGCGTAACATGCCCGAAACATGGGGGTCACTACGGCGAAACCGCGCCCCCA
>JAAFHU010000158.1 GCA_013297645.1 Actinomycetota bacterium | reverse complement strand
CGAGTGGGCAGAGGGCTACAGCAAGCGCTTCGGCCTGGTCTATGTCGACTACCCGACGCAGACGCGGATCCCCAAGCAGAGTGCGCGCTGGTACCAGCGGCTCATCGCCGAGCACGCGGCGGCGACGACGCAAAAATAGACCGGTCTGTATGTAACAGATTGGTAACGGCCGGGTGTACGGTTGGTGAACACCCGAGCTGGAACGGCATGGTCAATGACGACTGAGCAGTACCGGGAGCAGTCCAAGAGCTCCCATTTTGAGAACCGCTGGCACCGCGCAGTGTTTGCCGCGCTTACCACCACGGCCCTCGTTCTCATCTTCGTGCTCAACCCCGACGCGGCCCTCGTCTACGCGACGAACATGTTCGGTGCGCTGCGCACTCCGGGCGAGCCGGCCTTCATCGCGGGGCACCGCGGCGACCGCGCGCACTTCCCCGAGAACACCCTGCCGGCGCTCCAGGGCGTGCTCGACAGCGACTTTGACTTCGTCGAGACCGACATCCAGCTGACCGCCGACGGCGTCCCCGTGCTGTTCCACGACCTCACGATCGAGCGCACGACCAACGGCGAGGGGCTCGTCTCGGATTTCACCCTCGCCGAGATCAAGACCCTCGACGCCGGCTCGTGGTATTCCTCCGAGTTCGCGACGGTGCAGGTGCCGACCCTCGACGAGTTCCTCGAGATATTCCAGAGCTCGAAGAAGAAGGCGATGCTCGAGCTCAAAGGCATCTGGACCGAGGACCAGGTGCGCATCGTCACGAGCCTCATCTACGCCCGGGGCGTGCAGGACCGGGTGATCTTCGAGGGATTCGATTTCGAGACTCTGGAGGCCTTGCAGAAGGCCGCTCCGGTGTTTCCGCGGGTGCTCATCCAGCGCTATCTACCGACTGATCCGGTCGCCCTCGCCAACCGCTTCGGGGCAATTGCGATCCTCACCAGTCCTGCCTCGCTCGTCGACGACCCGGGGGCGGTCGAGGCGATGCACGAGGCGGGGCTCGGTATCATCCTCTACACGCTCAACAAGAAGCAGACGTGGTCCGATGCCCTCGAACTCGGCGTCGACGGGATCATCACCGACAAGCCGAGCTCGCTCGACAAGTGGATCGCGGAGAACGCCCCGGGCACCTAGGCTCATGCCATGACCCGTCTGGCGCGCATTCTCGTCGTTCTCGCACTCGCAGCAGCACCGGTCGCGCTCACCGCGTCCTCGGCCGCTGCCGATGCCAACGACTTCACTATCACGAGCTTCTCGGCCGACTACTACCTCGACCGCGACGAGGGTGGGCGGTCGACGCTGCGCACCGTCGAGACGATCGTGGCGCTGTTCCCCGACTTCGACCAGAATCACGGCATCCTGCGCAACCTGGTCGACGACTACCAGGGCCACCCGACCAACATCGACGTCGAATCCGTGACGGATGCGGACGGCAACGACATCACCTACGAGTCCGAGAGCTCCGATGAGTTCTACACTCTGCAGATCGGCGACGGCGACGAGTATGTACAGGGCAGCCAGACCTATGTCATCACCTACACGCAGCACAACGTCACACTCTTCGACGGCGACGTCGAGGACTTCTACTGGGATACCAACGGCACCGGCTGGCCGCAGCCCTTCGGGACCCTGACGGCCCGCGTCCATGTCGCCGATGACCTCGTGGGCTCCCTCAACGGCGATGTGGCCTGCTATCAGGGGGCACAGGGGGCAGAGCAGCAGTGCACGGTCGAGGAGTCTGACGGCGACGGGCTCGTCTACGAGGTGAACGCCACCGAGCTCGGTCCCTACGAGAACGTCACCGTAGCGATCGGATTCGAGAAGGGCACCTTCGTGCCCCGCGACAATTCAGCGACGGCTACGCCCGTGTTCTTCGTGCAGCTCGTCGGCGCCATCGCAGCGGTGCTCGTCGGCATCGTCACCGTGGTGCGTCGGGCCAGCCTGTTCGCTGACGCGAAGGGGCGCCCGACCATCGTCGCGGAGTACCTCCCGCCGAAGAACGCCAGCGTGCTCGAGTCCGCGTTCGTCATCAAGCGCAAGAAGAAGGCCGTCGCGGCGCAGCTGATCTCTCTGGCCGTCGCGCACAAGATTCGCATCATCGAGACGCCCGCGGAGGGCTTCTTCGCCTCAGGCAACCAGTACACCCTCGAGTTGCTCGACGCCGAGGGGCTCAGCACCGATGAGGCTGCTCTCGCGCGGGCCTTCTTCGGCAGCGCGCTCGACGTCGGCGAGACGTACACGATCTCGAAGACCGACACGACGACGGGCAAGTCCGTCTACGACGTCGTGTACGCGATCCAGCAGGCCCTGGACGACCGCGGCTGGCGCAAGATCATCGGTGCGGGCACGCGCGTCGGCCCCGCCTTCCTCGCGGTCGCCGCGGCGGTGCTCACCTTCGTGATGTTCATCGTCATGGTCGACGACGAGCGCGGCGGCTGGATCCCGCTCCTGGTCTTCCTGCCCGCTCTGATTGCGGCGATCGTTACGATCGCGGTCGTCTCGCGAAGCCCGCTGACCGAGAAGGGCGCAGAGTTGCGCGACCATCTCGAGGGGCTGCACCTCTACATCCGCGTTGCCGAGACCGATCGTATCCGTGTGCTGCAGAGCCCCGAGGGAGCAGAGCGAACCCCGGTCGACACGACCGACCGCGGCCAGATGCTCAAGCTCTACGAGCGGGTGCTGCCCTTCGCGGTGCTCTTCGACGAGGAGAAGCGCTGGGCCAAGGAGCTGGGGGAGTACTACGACCAGGAGCCGCCGACGTGGTACTCCGGCAGTGGCGCCTTCAGCACGGCGGCCTTTGCCTCCGGCATCAGCTCGGTCTCGACGTCTGCCGCATCGGCCTACTCGGCGTCGAGCAGCTCGAGCAGCGGCTCGGGTGGCGGCGGCTCGTCGGGCGGCGGCGGTGGCGGTGGCGGTGGCGGCGGCTGGTAGCCCTAGGCTCGACGGGTGAGCAATCGCTATCCCACCCCCGAGTTCCGTCGCACCGCCCTCGCTCCTGGCGTGCTGTGTGCGATCGTGCTGCTGGCCGGCGTGGCGCTCGTCGGGCAGGACGGCTACGTCGTCATCCGCTTTGCTGTGTCGATCCTCGCCCTCATCGTCGCGGTCTTCGCGTGGCAGGCGCGCCAGTGGTGGTGGATCCCGCTGCTGGCAGCCGTCTCCGTGGCCTTCAACCCTGTGGTCGTTGTTCCGCTCGAGGGCGACCTCCTGCTCGGCGCGCACTACGTGTCGGCGCTCGCCCTTATCGTTGTCGCAGTGCTTGTCAAGGTGCGCAACCCAGAGGATCGCAATCGCCGCTGAACCGCGTAAGATAGGCGCTAACGCACCAACGAACCCACCAGCCGCACCGTGACTGGGTCTGGGTACCCGAGCAGGCGTTTTCTTACAGCAGGGCCCTTGTCGAAGCCGACGGTGGCCCGTACCCGCGTCCGCATGGACGCAAGGAGGAACATGGCCCAGTCCGGCCAGGGATCAACCCGCCAGCGACCCGCTGGCTCACGCTCCAACGGCGGCTCACGAGGCCGCAGCAGGGGAACGGATGACGCAGGAGTCATCCCCGTGCTCGCCCGCGCCGCCCGCGAGGTCGAGACCGCCGTGCAAAAGGGACCGCTCAAGCCCGCCAACCGCGCGCGCTTCCAGGTGGCGACGCTGCTGCTGCGCGAGGAGCGCGCCCGCGTCAAGACCGACCCCGCGCTCAGCGACTCCGAGCGCGCCAACGAGCAGAAGCGATTGGACGGCCTGGCCGGCATCCTCGCCAAGACCGCGGCCCGCGACACCTCGCTCATCGCCATGCTCGCCGAGGACGCCCCGGTCACCGCCGCAGCCAAGGCGATGCGCCGCGACCTGCTCATCGCCGCAGGCGTCGAGCTGAGCCCCGATGAGCTCATCATCACCGTCGAGCCGAAGCCGGTTGACAAGACCGTCGAGAAGCAAGTGGTGCCCCAGTCGGTGCGTCAGATGCAGATGTCGAACCCCTTCCTCGCCCCCGACTTCAGCGCGGTGCAGACCGCGCCGGTGCAGACCAACCGCCTGGGCAACTGGGAGCTCATCGAGCCCCTCTTCCGCGCCTTCGAGTACGGTGCCGGCGGGGGAGCCGCGAGCATGGAGCTGCCCGAGGCCAAGTCGCTCTCGACGCCTGGAAACCTCGAGCTCATGCGCCACCAGGCGCGTTTCGTCGAAGAGGTGCGCAGCGGGCACCGCACCTTCCTGCTCGCCGACGAGCCGGGGCTCGGCAAGACGGCGCAGGCGCTCCTGGCCGCATCCGTCTCCAATTCCTACCCGCTGCTCGTCGTCGTTCCCAACGTCGTCAAGACCAACTGGGCGCGCGAGGTCGAGCTGTGGACGCCGCAGCGCACCGCGACCGTCGTGCACGGCGACGGCAAAGACGTGGATGCCTTCAGCGACGTCGTCATCGTCAACTACGAGGTGCTCGACCGTCACGTCGGCTGGCTCAGCCGCTTCGGCTTCAAGGGCATGGTCGTCGACGAGGCCCACTTCATCAAGAACCTCAAGAGCGAGCGCTCCAAGCACGTCATGGCCCTCTCGCGCAGCATCCGCGCGGCGCAGCCCCGGGCCCTGATGATCGCCCTCACCGGCACGCCGCTCATCAACGACATCGACGACTTCCGGGCGATCTGGCAGTTCCTCGGCTGGATCGACGACAAGAAGCCGCTTGCCGCACTGATGGCGAAACTGGAGGCAACCGGGCTGACCCCGGCAGACTTCGGCTTCTTCGCCGAGGCCCGCCAGGCGGTCATCGACATGGGAATCGTGCGTCGAAAGAAAGTGGATGTCGCGGCCGACATTCCGGCCCGCCGCATCGCCGACATCCCGGTCGAGCTCGATGGCGACCTTGGCCGCTCGATCCACGCCGCCGAGGCAGCCCTCACCGCACGCCTGCTCGCCACGTTCAACCGCGTGCGGGCGCTCAAGCCGGATGCCGACACCGAGGATCTGCTGCGTGTTGTCGCCCATGCCGAGTTGGAGGAGTCGAAAGCCGCCAAGACCGACGACAACGTCTTCACCATGGTGCGCAAGATCGGCCAGGCCA
>JAAFHU010000157.1 GCA_013297645.1 Actinomycetota bacterium | reverse complement strand
GAACGAGCCGACGGCGGCCTGCGTCGCCTGCCCGTCGGCGTACGACCAGACCTGCACGTCGAGCTGGTCGTAGCGGTCGACGGCGAGAGACGAGCGCACATCGTTGAGGTTGCCGGTCGTGAGGAACTGCCCCTGCTGCTCCGGCACGCGCTTCCAGGTCGCGCCGTCGACGGACACGTACGCGTAGGGCTGCGTCACGGACTCGTCGGTGAGCAGGATGCCGTTGACCACCTTGGCATTGCCCGTCCAGCCGGCTGACGCGCAGTCCTCCGGGACGAAAACCGTGGCCGGCTCCGTCGGCGCGTTCGGCCCCGACACGTCTCTGCTCGCGGTGCCCGACTTGTACGCGACAATCGTCGACGGTCCGATTGGCAGGGCGTTGCTGACGAAGGGCTTGCCCGGCGAGACATCGCCGATGCGTGCGAACCCGGCGTGCATCGGGGTGCTCGCATAGACGGACAGCGACTCGGAGGTAGCGGTGACGGTGACGACGCACTCCTTCACGCTGGCCGTGATGCGCGGGATCTCGACGGGCGCGTAGCCGAAGTTCTCGACCGTGTGGGCTGTCGCCTGCGTGATGAGCGGGGCGAAGGCGAGGGAGCCGACCGGGAAGTCGCCCTCGGCGCTGCGGGAGGCGCCGAGGGATCCGAGGATTCCGGCGTCGGGAATCGAGACGAGGTCGGTGCTCGTGCCCAGGCGTGCGGCGATCGAGGCAATCGTGTCCCCTGCCACGGTGTGGATCGTCACGGTATTCGTCGCGGCAGGGTCACCCACGGCATAGCTCGAGAGCGTGCCGGTATCGATGGCGTTGTCGAGCACCGCCACGGTCAGCGGGTCGGACTGCGAGACCTGCCCCTTGTCGTTGGTGACCCGGGCCATGACGATGTGCACACCGGCGAGCAGGGGCGCGTAGTCCAGGGTCAGATCGGCGACAACGGTGTCGTTCACCGGAGTGGTCTCGACGTCGGTGATTCGCAGGTAGAGCGCGTCGCCCTCCCACAACTCGACCGAGTCGATGCCGGCGTCTGAGATCGACTGCAAGCCGATCGCCATCGTCTGGCCGCGGGTGAGGGCGGGGGAGCCGAGGGGGGCGATGGTCGTCGGGAAGGCGCTGGGCGCCCGGTCGTAGCCGTAGTCGGTCGCGGGCGGCAGGAACTTCGAGAAGGCCAGCAGCGTGCCGGTGGCGAGCACCGCCAGGGCGATGACGACGGCCACGACCGTGGTGATGCGCGATGCCGCGATACGGCGGAGCAGGGCAAACCGCTGGGGCTTGGTCTCGGGGTCCACGGGCCTAGATTGGCGGCATCGTTGGTATTCCGCAAGTAGGGATTACAGCGATTTCTCGTACCAGGTCGTGGCGTTGGCGTTGTCGTTGTACGGGGCCGTCTCGACGTATCCGCTTGCGCGGTAGAGCCCGCCCGCGGCGGCGAGCGACGCGTTCGTGTCGAGAACGAGCCTCTCTGCCCCGAGGGCGACGGCTCGCCGCTCCAACTCCTGCAGCAGGGCGCGCCCGGCGCCGCTGCCGCGCGCCGGGGGCTGCAGCCAGAGGTGCTTGACCTCGAAGGTGACGATCCCGTCTCCGAGGTCGACGCGGCGGATGCCGCCGCAGCCGACATCCGCGTCATCGCCGTCGAGTCCCTGCCCCTCGACCACCAGGAAGACGCCGAGCGGCGGCACGAACTGCGCGGGATCGGGGAACACCGTGCGGTACTCGCCCTGCTCGGGCGGAAAGCCCCGGGCGCGGCTCGCGAAGTAGGCGGTGAGCTGCGATTGGGCTGCCGGGTCGTCGACTGCCACCTCGCGCCAACCGACCATTCATCCAGCGTAGCTACGATGAGAGCATGACAATACGGGTCGCGGTCGTCGGTTCCAGCGGGCGCATGGGCCAGCTCGCCACGCGGCTCATCGAGCAGTCAGACGATCTCGAGGTCAGCGCCGCCATCGGGTCGAGGGATTCCCTCGACGCCATGACGGGCGCGGATGTCGTGCTCGACCTCACTCTGCCCCAGTCCTCCCAGCTCGTCGTCGACCACGCGGTGCAGCTCGGCATCGCCACGGTCGTCGGAACCTCCGGCTGGTCGAGCGACCGCATCGCCTCGCTGCGGCGGGCGGTGGCGGCGAAGCCGGGACTCGGCGTGCTCATCATCCCCAACTTCTCTGTCGGCTCCGTGCTCGCCTCGTCGTTCGCCGCCCAGGCCGCGCGCTTCTTCGACTCGATCGAGATCGTCGAGGCGCACCATGCCGCGAAGGTCGACTCGCCCTCGGGCACGGCCGTGCGCACGGCCGAGCTCATCGGCGAGGCCCGCGCAGCGCTCGGACCCGTCATCGCGCCGCACGCCGACCAGCGGGCCCGCGGTCAGCAGGTGGCGAGCGTGCCGATCCACAGCCTGCGAATGCAGGGCGTGCTGGCGAAGCAGGAGGTGATCCTCGGGGGCACCGGTGAGATCCTCACCATCGCTCACGAGACGCTCTCGAGCAGTTCGTACGAAGCGGGAATCCTGCTCGCCCTGCGGTCCGCCCGGTCCGCCGAGGGTGTCGTCGTCGGCCTCGACACGCTCCTGTCACTGTGAAGAGCAAGCTCGCCGGCCTGGTGATGGCCGCCCTCCTGCTGCTCTACCTGGTCGTCGTCGCGCAGTATGCCTTCGTGCTCTTCGGCACCGGTCAGCCTGTCGCCCAGGCGATGGGTGCCGCCCTGCTCGTGCTGCCCCTCATCGGTGCGTGGGCGCTCGCCGTCGAGCTCGTCTTCGCGTTCCGGGCCGAGCGGCTGCTGGGGCTGCTGCGCGCCGAGGGTGGCCTGCCTGTCGACGACCTGCCGCGCCTGCCCAGCGGCCGGCCCGATCCCGCGGCGGCCGACGCGCAGTTTCCCGTCTACCAGGCCGAGGTCGAGCAGTCACCCGACTCGTGGCGCGCGTGGTTTCGGCTCTCTCTCGCCTACGACGCGAGCGGCGACCGCAAGCGGGCGCGCTGGGCGATGCGCGAGTCGATCAGGCTCGAGCGGGCCAGGTCGCGCGGATAGCCTCGTCCACCGTCTCGTCGCGGAATGCGAAGCCGTCGGCGAGCAGTCTCTCGGGCAGCACCCGCTGGCTGGCGAGCATGAGCTCTCGCCCCGCGGTGCCCAGGCCGAATGACACGGCGAATCCGGGGATCGCGAACACGCGCGGCCGCTTCATGGCGAGCGCGAGGCGCTTGGTAATCGCATCCGAGGTCGCCGGGGTGGGTCCGACGAGGTTGACCGGTCCGCTCACCGTCGAGGTCAGCAGGTGCACGATCGCAGCGGCCTCGTCGTGCAGGCTGATCCAGGGCCAGCGGATTGACTTGTCGCCGAGCCGTGCGCCCAGGCCGAACTTGGTCAGCAGCTCGAGGGGCCCGAAGGCGCCGCCCCTGCCGACCACGATGCCGGTGCGCAGCAGAACGACCCGCACCCCGGACGGCACCTGCAGCGCGGCGGACTCCCACTGCTCCACGATGTCGGGCAGGAAGCCCTCACCCCGCGGGGATGACTCGGTGAGGTCTTCGTCGGGGCGGTCCCCGTAGAAGCCGACCGCCGATCCGCTGAGGAAAATGGCCGGGGGAGTCGCCGCGGCACTGATCGCGGCAGCGAGCGTGCTGGTCGCCTGCAGCCGCGACGAGAGCAGCTCGCGCTTGTAGGACGGCGTCCACGGCAGCTGTGCGAGAGAGGCCCCCGAGAGGTTGACGACGGCATCCGCGCTGTCGATGACAGCGGCGTCGATCTCGCCGGTCGCGGGATTCCAGCGAGACTCGCTCGGCCCCTGTGCCTCCCGGCGCACCAGCCGAACGATCGTGTGGCCTGCCTCGCCGAGCTGGTGCACCAGTTCGGTGCCCACGTACCCCGACGCGCCGCCGACGACGACGTGCATCAGGCGAGTCTTGCGTCGAGCGTGATGTTCACGCCGGCGAGTGCTTTGGACACCGGGCAGTTCTCTTTCGCTGCCACGGCGAGCTTCTGAAAGTCCTCACCGCTGAGACCGGGCACCTTCGCGCTGACCGACAGGTGGCTGCCGGTGATGCCGACGCCCGGCTCGAAGGTCACGGCCGCGGTCACCTGCAGGCTCTCGGGCGGCGTGCCGTTCTCGGCGAGCCCGTTGGCGAACGCCATCGAGTAGCAGGCGGAGTGGGCCGCGCCGAGCAGCTCCTCGGGGTTGGTCTTGCCGGCCTCGCCCTGCGAGCGGGCGGCCCACGACACGGGGAACTCCGCCGCGTCGGAGGAGTCGAGCGAGGTGGTTCCGTTGCCCCCGAGGAGGTCTCCGAACCAGAGGGTGGTTGCTTCGCTGGTCACTGACATGGAGCCAGCCTAAGCGGGTCAGGCGGTCGCGGCACCCTTGCGGCCGAGAATGCCAGCCCTTACCAAGAGAAGATAGATCTGGCAGCCGAGGCAGTACGCGAAGACCGAGTTGAGGAACGCGGCAATGAAGGCGGCGGATGCGGCAACCACGAGCGCGTAGGGCACGCCGACCAGGTGCAGCACCAGTCCGAGCCCCGTGATGACCAGGCCCACGCCCTGCGCGAATGTCGGGGGAGTCGGGTCTTCCAGCTCGGTCGGGGGCGTGAGGCGCGGGCGCACGACCGACCGGAAGAGCAGCCCGTAGGGGTGGCGCTGAATGCCGGCGATGGCTCCCCACGCGAAGATCGCAACGATATAGGCGAAGAGGATGGTGGAGGCGAGTACCGCACCGCCGAGGTTGAGGGCGATCGTCACGAGCAGCAGCACGCCGGTAATGGCGGCGCCGAAGCGCGGTCCGCGGGGGTCAATTCCGGTCGGGGTGGTCATGGCGGGTTCCTTAGGCTGCGGCGATGAGGATGCGGTCGAGCTCAGCGACGACCGTGTCGCGGCGGGCGGCACCACCGATGCGCGCACGCACGGTGCCGGTCGCGTCGAGGATCAGCGTGGTCGGCGTCTGCAGAATGTTGTACTTGCTCGCCAGGTCGCCGCGGTGGGTGATGTCGAGGTCGACGTGGCGCAGGCCGTCCCGCTCGCTCGCGAGGGCATCCAATACCGTGTGGGTGGCACGGCACGGGCTGCACACCTC
>JAAFHU010000156.1 GCA_013297645.1 Actinomycetota bacterium | reverse complement strand
CTGAAGAATCGTCAAGTGATCTAAAGGAACAGCGTATCGGCGCAGACAGCCCGTGCGCGTTACCCCGATCGAGGGGGGCTGGGCTGCCGTTAGGATTGCGACCACTACCCGGTCATGACCTAAGGACTTCTTGTGAACAAGCCACGCCTCTCCGAGCGTTTTCGCTACTGGTTCGACGGCTATATGTCGAGGGGAACGATCGCCCTCGTCGGCCTGCTCGCCGCCGCGACCTTCCTCTTCGTGCTGGTCATCGGAACCGTCGTCTCGCTGGTCGACCCGCTCAAGCCGGAAGGCGACAAGAACTACAGCTTCGGCGAGTCTCTCTGGGCGAGCCTTCTGCGCACTCTCGACCCGGGCACTATGGGCGGCGACCAAGGCCCCGGCTACCGCGGCGCCATGCTCATCGTCACCATCGGCGGCCTCATCATCGTGGCGAGCCTCATCGGTATCATCTCGGGCGCCTTCGACGCCAAGGTCGAAGAGCTGCGCAAGGGCCGCTCGCGCGTGCTCGAGACCGGCCACACCGTGATCCTCGGCTGGAGCCAGAAGGTATTCCCGATCATCAGCGAACTCGTCATCGCCAACGAGTCCAGCGGCAAGAGCGCGATTGTCGTGCTCGCCGAGCGCGACAAGGTCGAGATGGAAGACGAGATCCGCGCGCGCATCCCGAATGCCGGCAAGACGAAGATCATCGTGCGCTCGGGCGACCCGATGGACCTCACCGACCTCGAGCTCGCCAACCCCCACACGGCCCGCAGCATCATCATCGTCGCGCCCGAGGACAGCACCGACCCCGACTCCGTCGTGGTCAAGACGGCGCTCGCCCTGACCAACAACCCCAACCGCGGGGAGGGCAAGTTCCACATCGTCGGAGAGATCCAGCAGCCCGGCTACATGGAGGCCGCGCGGCTCGTCGGCCGTGACGAGGCGCACTGGGTGCTCGCGAGCGACCTCATCAGCCGCATCACGGTGCAGAGCTGCCGTCAGAGTGGCCTGAGTGTGGTCTACCAGGAGCTGCTCGACTTCGACGGCGACGAGATCTACTTCAGCGTGCAGCCCGACCTCGTCGGAAAGAGCTACCTCGAGGCGCAATACAGCTTCAGCGACTCGACGGTCATCGGCCTTGTCACGGCGGCAGGGGTTGTCATGAACCCGGCGACGGACACGACGATTGCACCGGGCGACCAGCTCATCCTCATCGCCTCCGACGACAGCGCCATCAGGCTGAGTGCGCGCGGAACCGCGGATGAGTCACTGATCGCCACCGGCACGGCACCGGCAGCGAAGCCCGAGCGCACGCTTGTGCTCGGCTACAACTCCGGACTGCACGCGATGCTGCAGGAGCTCAGCGAGTATGTGCCCGCGAAGTCGAGCGTGACGGTCGTCGCCGATGTCGATGTTCCCGCGGTCGCCAAGTTCTCGACCATGTCGGTCAGCGTGCAGCACAGCGACTCGACCAGCCGCGCCGTACTCGAGAAGCTCTCGGTGAAGGACTACGACCACATCATCGTGCTCGCCTACCGCGAGCACCTCGAGGTGCAGCAGGCCGATGCGAAGACGCTCTTCACGCTGCTCCACCTCCGCGACATCGAGGAGCAGCAGGGCGTCGACCTCAACATCGTCAGCGAGATGCTCGATGACCGCAATCGCGAGCTGGCCGAGGTCACCAAGGCCGACGACTTCATCGTCAGCGACAAGCTCATCAGCCTCATGCTCTCGCAGGTGAGCGAGAACAAGCAGCTCACCGAGGTCTTCGACACGCTGTTCTCCAGCGTCGGCAGCGAGGTCTACCTGCGCCCCGCCGAGCTCTATGTGACGACGGGCGCGGCGCTCGACTTCTACACGGTCCTCGAGTCGGCCGCCCGCAAGGGCGAGACGGCCATCGGCTATCGCGTCTCTTCGCTCGCGCGCTCGGCGGATGCCGCCTACGGCGTGCACATCAACCCGAGCAAGTCGGAGTCGGTCACCTTCGCCCCCGGCGACAAGGTGATCGTGCTCGCCGAGGACTAGGCCGCGTGGGAACGCGGGTGGGGCTCGCCTAGGCGGGCACCACCCATTCCCAGCGGGTCATGCCCGGGTCGATGCCGGTGACGCCACTCGGCGAGTACGACACCGAGGTGACCCCCTCGGCCATGTCGAGCACGATGGTGCCGCTGATGTTCTCTCCGGCAGGAAATTCGGTCGGCAGCTGCTCCGCGGCCGAGATGCAGCTATTGCCCGCGTCCGTTGAGTCGACCTGGGTGCCGCTCTCGTCGCCGAGGAAGCCGATCCAGTCGGACTGGCTCATGCGCAGCGGGGTCCCGTTCTCCATGCGACCGAGGTAGTCGGGCGACAGGGTGAAGGCGATAGCGACGGCAACGAATTGGCCGTTCTCCGGGCTGACGGCCTCGGGAGCAGTGCACGTGAAGTTGGTCGTGATCGCGGTCACGGTGAACTGGATGGCTGCAGCCTCCGAGTCGGCCAGCGTGATCGTCCCCATGTCGCCGACCTCGAGTCCGATGGCGCCCTCGACGGGGGCGTCGACAGTCGTGTCGGCGCCCGGGTCAGCGGTCTGCTCCTGGGAGGCGGTGTAGAGCTGCAGGCCGTAGAGGATCAGCGCAGCCGACACTGCGCTGCCGATGACCGAGAGCGCGAGGCCGGCAATCGCCTTGCCGCGTCCGACCGGACCGTCGCCGTTGCGGTCGAATTGCGACGCGCGGCCGAGGCCGATCACGCTGGCAATGAGCCCCGGCAGGCCGGTGAGCGCTGACAGGAAGAAGGACAGCACGCCGAGGGTGAGGCCGGCATTCGCCGGTCCGTTGCGCGGTGCTTCGACGTACTCGTTGGGCTCCCACGAGTTGAACAGCCCCTCTTCGCCCGGAGGGGCCGGAACCGCGCTGTTGGACGGCGCGGGGCCCCCCGCGATGATCTCGCCGAATCCGAAGTCGAAAGAACTGGGCGCGTTCGGCACGCCCGGGTTGGTCGTCTGCGCGGGTGGCGTCGTCTGCGCGGGCGGCGTCTGCTGAGAGAACGCGGCGCGGTCCAGCTGGTCGACGGGCGTGGGCTGCAGCGTGGGCGCCGGCCCGAACGAGAAGGGCTCGCCCGCCGCGGGCTGCTGCGGCTGTCCGAACAGGTCTGCCCCGAACACGGGCTCGACGGACTCGTGGCCCTGGGCCGGAGGCGTGAAGGCAGCAGGCTCGGGGGAGACGGGCGCCGGCTCGTACACGGGCTGCTCGAAAGCAGGCTGCTCGAAAACCGGCTGGACGAATGCGGGCGGCTCGTAGGCGGCCGCCGGCTCGGCGACGGGGGCCTGGTACGGCGCGGGCTCGGCTGGCGAGACGAAACCGGCGAAGGGGTCGGCGGTTGCCGCTGGCGGCTCCTCGAGCGGCGGGGGCTCGTAGGCAGCGGGCGCCGCGGAGACGGGCTGATAGGCGACAGGCTCGGGTGCCACGGGCTCCGGCGCCACGGGTGCCACGGGCTCAGGCTCAGGGGCGACGGGAGCCGGCGTGTTGGTGTGCTCGGTCCAGCCGGCGCCGTCCCACCAGCGCTCGAAGGGCTGGCCGTAGGGGTCGGGATACCACCCGGCGGGGGGCATTCCGCCCGTTGTGTCCGTCATTCCAGGTGCCTCCGTGCGCAATTCGTTATCTGGCTCTGGGAATCCTATCGGCCCCACTTTTGTAGAAACTTAGAGCGCTAGACTTGCCGAGGCCAATTTTCGGCTGGAGAGTCCCGGGGCGTAGCTCAGCTTGGTAGAGCGCTCGGTTTGGGACCGAGAGGCCGCAGGTTCGAATCCTGTCGCCCCGACACGACGACAAATACCCCAGAACACAGCTAACCACTGAGAAGACACAGCAACAGGAGAACCCCCATGGTCACGACCACGGTAGAGAAGCTCAGCCCGACCCGGGTCAAGCTCAGCATTTCGGTCACCCCCGACGAGCTGAAGCCGAGCATCGACCACGCCTACGAGCACATCGCCAAGTCGGTCAACATTCCCGGCTTCCGCAAGGGCAAGGTACCCGCGCCGCTCATCGACCAGCGCGTCGGCCGCGAAGAGGTTCTCAACCACGCGGTCAGCGACGGCCTCGACACGTTCTTCCGCCAGGCCGTCGCCGAGGAGAAGATCCGCACCCTCGGCCGTCCGGAGGCCGACGTCACCACCTGGCCCGAGATCAAGGACTTCAGCGGCGACCTCGTCATCACCGTCGAGGTCGACGTGCGCCCCGAGTTCACGCTCCCGAAGTACGAGGGCCTCACCCTGACCGTCGACGCGGTCGAGGTTTCGGCCGACGACCTCAAGGACGAGCTCGACAACCTGCGCAGCCGCTTCGGCACGCTCATCACCGTCGACCGCCCGGCCAAGAAGGGCGACTTCGCCCAGCTCGACCTCGTCGCCAAGATCGGCGACAACGAGGTCGACTCGGCCAACAACATCTCCTACGAGGTCGGCTCCGGCGAGCTCATCGACGGCATCGACGAGGCCCTCGACGCGCTCAGCGCCGGCGAGACCACGACCTTCGAGTCCGTGCTGCTCGGTGGGGACTCCGAGGGCCAGACGGCTCTCATCACGGTCACCCTCAACTCCGTCAAGGAGCGCGAGCTGCCCGAGGCCGACGACGACTTCGCCCAGATCTCGAGCCAGTTCGACACCATCAAGGAGCTCAAGGCCGACCTCAAGGAGCAGCTCGCCAAGTCCAAGGCCTTCGGCCAGGGCGCGCAGGCCCGCGACCAGATCGTCGACGAGCTCGTGAAGCTGGTCGAGATCCCCGTTCCGGCCAAGCTCGTCGAGGACGAGGTGCACCGCCACCTCGAGAACGAGAACCGCCTCGACGACGACGTGCACCGCGCCGAGGTCACCGAGTCGAGCGAGAAGACCTTCCGCGCGCAGATCCTCATGGACTCGATCGTCGAGAAGGAAGAGATCAAGGTCAGCCAGAACGAGCTCACCCAGTACCTCGTGCAGGCGTCAGCCCAGTACGGCATGGAGCCGGGCGAGTTCATCCAGGTGCTCGACAAGAACGGCCAGATCCCCGGCATGATCGGCGAGGTCGCCCGTGCGAAGGCGCTCGCCGTAGTGCTCGGCAAGGCCAAGGTGGTCGACACCAACGGCAAGCCGGTCGATGTCAGCGAGTTCGCTGCGGCCTTCACCGACGAGGGTGATGACTCCGACGC